>CAKKQX010000215.1:2262-5159 GCA_919902235.1 Burkholderiales bacterium | reverse complement strand
GCGCCGAGCGAGTCTGCGCTGCAGACTCAGTGGCGTAATATCGACCGTATCGATCGCGCCAAGCGGTATTTATGCTGTTTTGACCTCGGACATGACACACGTCTATCATTAAGGTGACTTATCGAGAATTCAAAATTTTGCAGGTGCGTCCTGCTGATTGCCGATGCCGAATAGCCCTGAAATTTACCCCCTGCTCCTGGAACTGTGGACCGACCTGCAGAACGTCAGGACTCTCTGGCAAGTCGCCATCGTCATTGCGAGCCTGCTCGCCGCGTGGCTTGCCGGCAAGCTGATACGGCCCCGGCTCATCACCCCCGAC
Source organism: Burkholderiales bacterium (assembly GCA_919902235.1). Lineage (GTDB taxonomy): Bacteria > Pseudomonadota > Gammaproteobacteria > Burkholderiales > SG8-41 > CAKKQX01. The sequence continues at coordinate 4,840 of CAKKQX010000215.1, read as the reverse complement.
GGCGGACGCGCGCTCGGCCGCGAGGCCCTGAGCCAGCTGCAGTTCCCGCTCACCGCGCTGGTGCTGGTGCTGATCGGGCGCCTCATCCTCAGGCAATGGCAACCCGTGCACATGCTCAACGTGGCGGTGCCGCTGCTGTTCTCGTTTGCCATCGTGCGCGTTGCGGTGCTCATGCTGCGCCAGGCCTTCGCGCCCAGTGGCTGGATCGACGCCATGGGCCGGCTTATCGGCTGGGTGGTGTGGATAGGCTTCGCGCTGCACGTCACCGGACTCGCGTCCGACCTGTTGCAATTCCTCGACGATCTCGATTTCAGCATCGGCAAGAAGCGCATCTCGCTATTGCTGATATTGCAAGGCGCGCTGTCGGTGCTGGTCACGCTGCTGCTTGCGATGTGGCTGGGACGCTTCATCGAGGCCCGCCTGATGGGCGCGCATACCCTGAACATCAACCTGCGCGTGATGTTTTCCAAGCTGGCGCAGGCGCTCCTGATATTCGCGACGATACTGATCGCCCTGCCTGCTGTCGGTATCGATGTCACCGTGCTGTCGGTGTTCGGCGGCATGCTGGGCGTGGGCATCGGCTTCGGCCTGCAAAAAATCGCCAGCAATTACATCAGCGGCTTCATCATCCTGATGGACCGCTCGGTCGGCATCGGCGACCTGATCACCGTCGACAATCACACCGGCCAGCTCATCAAAATGACCGCGCGCTATGTCGTGGTGCGCAGTCTGGGCGGACTCGAAGCCATCATCCCGAACGAAACCATCATCACCTCGACGGTGCTCAACCACTCCTATACCGACCGTCGCGTGCGCGTGGCAGTACCGTTACAGGTGAGTTACCGGTCGGATCTGGATGTCGCCATGCGCATCATGGTGAATGCCGCAAAAAATCAAAAGCGGGTGCTGCAGGACCCGGCACCGGGCGCGCTGATTCTGCAATTCGCCGACAGCGGCATCGACCTGGAACTCGGCGTCTGGATCGACGACCCGCAGGAGGGCACAGCCGGCCTGCGTTCCGATCTTTACATTGAAATCTGGCGCGAATTCAGGAAAAACGGCATCGAAATTCCGTATCCCCAACGCGAGGTGCGCCTGCTGGGCGTCCAGCCTATCTCTGCCGCAAAAGACTCATAACATATTGTTTTTAAAATTTTTAATTGCCAACACCCCAGCCTGCACACGTGCCTTGATAGTGGATTCATCAACTGGCGAACAATTTTTATCAATAAAATCAATTAGTTGATTAAAATCGCCCATGCACATCCACCTTGATTACAGGCAGAAATAGCTATGCCATAGGGGCGAACTTGGGTAGACTTCGCCAGTCTTAATAGGGTCTTTAACGAGAGGTGCTTAATGTGGTCAGGGGCGTGGTCAGGGGCGTTGTCGGGAGTTTTTGATCTGCCGTGGTGGGGCTATATCGTCTATGCCCTCGTGGTGACGCATATTACGATTGCAGCCGTGACCATTTTTCTGCATCGTCATCAGGCTCACCGCGCGCTCGATTTGCATCCCCTGCCCAGTCACTTCTTCCGCTTCTGGCTGTGGCTGACTACCGGCATGCTCACCAAGACGTGGACTGCAATCCACCGCAAACATCACGCCAAATGCGAAACCAAGGAAGACCCGCACAGCCCGCAGATCTTCGGCATTAAAAAAGTATTCTGGGAAGGTGCCGAACTCTATCGCCAGGAAGGGCGCAACAAGGAAACCATGGAGCGCTATGGCTATGGCACGCCGGATGACTGGCTTGAACGCCATGTCTACAGTCATGACCGCATAGGCGTATCGTCGCTGCTCGTTCTTAATTTCATACTTTTCGGATTCGCCGGAATCGCGATCTGGGCAGTGCAAATGATCTGGATTCCGCTGTTCGCCGCCGGCGTCGTCAACGGTATCGGCCACTACTGGGGCTACCGCAATTTCCAGCCGGAGGACGCGAGCCGCAACGTCGTGCCGTGGGGCATCCTGATCGGCGGCGAAGAACTGCACAACAATCATCACGCCTATGCCACGTCGGCGCGGCTGTCCAATCGCTGGTACGAATTCGACATCGGCTGGCTTTATATCCGCATCCTCGAAACCCTGGGCCTGGCGCAGGTCAAGAAGATCGCGCCCCAGCTCAAGCTCGATACCGCCAAGACGCGCTGCGATCTTTCCACGCTGCAGGCCGTGGTCACCCATCGCTATGAGGTGCTCGCCAAATACGCCAAGTCACTGCGCCGGACCTGCACCGAGGAAATGCGTGAACTGAAGGCGCGCGCGGTGAGCGTTGACGGCGCCGCACTCAAGCGCTGGCTGCACATCGACGCCGCAGCACTGCCGGAACAGGAGCGCGCCAGGCGCGACGAAGTGCTCAACCACAGCAAGAAACTCAGCACGATTTACGCCATGCGCGAAGAACTGGCTGCGGTGTGGCAGCGCTCCAGCGCTTCCAAGGAGCAGCTGGTGCATCAGCTGGAAGACTGGTGCCGGCGCGCCGAAGCCAGCGGCATCGCCGCCCTGCAGGATTTCTCGAAACGCCTGCGCTGCTACGCCTGACCGATACGCTTCAGCCAGACGCAAAAAAGCCCGC
>CAKKQX010000215.1:0-2162 GCA_919902235.1 Burkholderiales bacterium | reverse complement strand
TTATTTGATCTTGGTTTCCTTGTAGATCACGTGCTTGCGCGCCACCGGGTCGAATTTCTTGATTTCCATCTTGTCCGGCGTGGTGCGCTTGTTCTTGGTCGTGGTGTAGAAATGGCCGGTACCGGCGCTCGACTCGAGTTTGATCTTCTCTCTCATTTCATCGCTCCTTAAACCCGCTCGCCCTGGGCGCGCAACTCGGCGAGCACGACGTCGATGCCCTTCTTGTCGATGGTGCGCAGGCCCGCTTGCGAAACACGCAGGCTGATCCAGCGGTTTTCATTTTCGACCCAGAAACGGCGGTACTGCAGGTTAGGCAGAAAACGCCGGGGGGTTTTATTGTTGGCGTGGGAAACGTGATTTCCCCGCATCGGCTTCTTGCCGGTCACTTGACATACGCGTGCCATGACACTGCTCCAGTCCAGAATTCGTGGAAGGTGCGGATAATACACTAGATTCAGTCACTTGCTCAAGCGGAAATGACGGCCGGGTGATGCTGGACAGCACCGCATACCCGCTAACAATACACATGAATAACAACAGGTTAAATCAGGCCGCGCTCGGCAAAAGACATCGCGGCATCGCTGCCGATGACAAAATGGTCAAGCACTTTCACGTCGACCAGCGCCAGCGCCTGTTTCAGCGCGACCGTCAGCATTTCATCCGCGCGGCTGGGCTCGGCGACGCCCGAGGGATGGTTGTGGGCAAAGATCAGCGCCGCCGCGTTGTGATGCAGGGCGCGCTTCACAATCTCACGCGGATAGACGCTGGTCTGGGTGAGGGTGCCGCGGAACAATTCCTCCACCGCCAGCACCCGGTTCTGCGCGTCGAGAAATACGCCGGCAAATACCTCGTGCGGCCGGCCCTGCAGCCTGAGCCGCAGATAATCGCGCACCGCGTGCGGCGAATTGAGCGCCGAGCCATTGCCGATTTTCTCGCGCAGCGCGCGTCGCGCCATTTCCAGCACCGCCTGCAGCTGCGCATACTTGGCCACGCCCAGTCCCGGCACCGCGCACAACTCCTTGTCGCTCGCACCGAACAACGCCGACAGCGAACCGCAGCGCCGCAACGCTTCGCGCGCGAGATCGACCGCGCTTTTGCCTTTGATGCCGGTGCGCAAAAAGATCGCCACCAGTTCAGCATCGGACAGGCTTTCCGCGCCTTTGGTGAGAAGTTTCTCGCGCGGCCTGTCGTCTGCAGGCCAGTCGGTTATCGCCATGCGGCTCCGGATTACAGTAGGTTATCGGTCATTTAACGGCCCACCTGTGTTCATCGTTTACCATTTGCACGCTTTCTGAATGCGCCATTTACCACTGCCCGGCTTTGCAGTTACACTCTTGCATTGTGCGAAATGAAGGCGCTACGTGACTGATACTAAAAGCAAAAAAGTTCTGCTCGGGGTGACCGGCGGCATTGCCGCGTACAAGGCCGCGGAACTCGTGCGCGCGTTGACCCAGGACGGCATCGAAGTGCAGGTGGTGATGACCGAAGCCGCCTGCGGCTTCATCACACCCGCCACCATGCAGGCGCTATCCGGCAAGCCGGTGTTCACCAGCATGTGGGACGCGCGCATAGCCAACGCCATGGGCCATATCGAGCTGTCGCGCGACAAGGATGCCATCGTGATCGCGCCGGCGACTGCGGATTTCATGGCCAAGCTTGCCCATGGCCTGGCCGACGATCTGCTCGCCACGCTGTGCATTGCGCGGGAATGCCCGCTGCTGGTAGCGCCGGCGATGAACCGCCAGATGTGGGACAACCCGGCGACGCAGCGCAACGCGGCGCAGCTCAAGCGCGACGGCGTCACCATCCTCGGTCCGGCGAGCGGCGACCAGGCGTGCGGCGAGACCGGCATGGGCCGCATGCTCGAAGCGCAGGAAATCGTCACTGCCGTTGCCGCGTTTCTGGCGCCGAAAATTCTCAGGGGGGCGCGCGTGCTGATCACCGCCGGCCCGACCTTCGAGCCCATAGACGCGGTGCGCGGCATCACCAACCGCAGTTCGGGCAAGATGGGTTATGCCGTCGCACAGGCCGCAATCGCAGCCGGCGCCGAGGTGACGCTGGTTTCAGGACCGACCGGCCTCGCGGCCCCGGCGCAAGCCCGGCGCGTCGACGTCGTCACCGCGCGCGCCATGTTCTCTGCAGTGAAAAAGCATGTCGCGGAC
>CAKKQX010000214.1 GCA_919902235.1 Burkholderiales bacterium | reverse complement strand
CGCACACCGTGCCCTGCGCACCGAGACGGTCTGTCACCCATTCAAACACCGTGCTGTTGTAATAATCCAGTCCGCGCACCAGGCGTGGATTGAGGTTGAACGCCAGCCCCGCCAGGCGCAGATCAGCCTGCAAATCCTCGAAGTGCCTGAGCGAAGACTCGTCGAGATCGTCGACGAGCCGGGGCGCGGCGGCAATCAACTCCTGCAGCGCCGGATTCTTGCTGTCGAGCACGCGCAGCGGATTGGTATGCAACCGCCGCATCGAATCCTCGTCCAGCGCGGCTTGATGCTGTTCGAGATACTGTACAAGCCGTGTTCGATAGCGGGTGCGCGCCTCGCCGCTGCCCAGCGTATTGAGCTCAAGAACGACCCCCTTAATGCCGAGTTCCCGCCACAGCCGCGCACACATCACGATATGCTCGGCGTCGATATCCGGACCGGCAAAACCGAGCGCCTCGACGCCGATCTGGTGAAACTGGCGGTAACGTCCCTTCTGCGGACGTTCATGACGGAACATCGGTCCCGAATACCATAACCGCTGCGGCCCGGCATAAAGCAGGTTGTGTTCTATGGCTGCGCGCACGCACGAAGCCGTGCCCTCGGGACGCAAAGCCAGATTTTCGCCGTTCAGCTCGTCGACAAAGGTATACATTTCCTTTTCAACAATATCGGTCACCGCGCCGATGGCGCGCACGAATAAATCGGTTTGCTCAAGTATCGGCGTGCGGATCGCGCGGTAACCATAGGCGTGCAGCCAGCCTTGCACCGTGTCCTCGAAAAACTGCCACAGGTATGCGTCTTCCGGCAGGATATCGTTCATCCCGCGGATCGCTTGTATCTTCTTGATCATGAATGCTGGGTGAGCGGATCAGCCGGCAGCACGAGCCGGCTGGCTTTCCTCGTCTGTCGTTTTGCCGGCAGCAGTTTTGCCGGAATAAGTATCGATGACGTACTGCTCCACGATTTTCTGGAATTCGCCGGCGATGTCATCGCCCTTGAGCGTCACGGTCTTGACGCCGTCGACGAACACCGGTGCCACCGGATTCTCGCCCGACCCCGGCAGGCTGATGCCGACGTTGGCGTGCTTGCTCTCGCCCGGACCGTTGACCACGCAGCCCATGACCGCGACATGCATGGTTTCGACGCCCGGGTAGCGGCCGCGCCATGCCGGCATCTGCGCCCTGAGATAACTCTGGATGCGGTCGGCCAGTTCCTGAAAAAACGTGCTGGTGGTGCGGCCGCAGCCCGGGCAGGCAATCACCATGGGTGCAAACGACCGCAAACCCATGGTCTGCAGGATTTCCTGCGCCACGATCACTTCCCGGGTGCGGTCGCCGCCCGGCTCCGGCGTCAGCGAAATACGAATGGTGTCGCCTATGCCCTCCTGCAGCAATACCGCCAGCGCCGCTGTAGAGGCGACTATGCCCTTGGACCCCATGCCGGCCTCGGTCAGCCCCAGGTGCAGCGCATAATCGCAGCGCGCGGCAAGATCGCGGTAAACCGCGATCAAGTCCTGCACTCCGCTCACCTTGCACGACAGCACGATCTGGTCGTGGTCCAGGCCGAGCGTTTCCGCCTGTTGCGCGCTTTCCAGGGCCGACGCCACCAGCGCCCGGCGCGTGACCAATGCGGCATCCTCGGGCTGCGGCAGCCGGGCATTGTCGTCCATCATGCGCGCCAGCAATTCCTGGTCAAGACTGCCCCAGTTGACGCCGATACGCACCGGCTTGCCGTACTTGCACGCAAATTCGACCATGGTCGCAAACTGTTCATCCCGCCTGGATCCGCGTCCGACGTTGCCGGGATTGATGCGCAGCTTGGCCAGCGCCTCGGCACACGCCGGATGCCGGGACAGCAGGCGATGGCCGTTGAAATGAAAATCGCCGACCAGCGGCACATTGACGCCCATCTTGTCGAGCTGCTCGCGGATATGCGGCACCTCGGCCGCAGCCTCGGCGTTATTGACCGTGATACGCACAATTTCCGATCCGGCGCGCGCCAGTTCCGCCACCTGCCGCACCGTAGCCGCCGTATCGGCAGTGTCGGTGTTGGTCATCGATTGCACGAGTATCGGCGCCTCTCCCCCCATCGCCACAGGGCCGATGCGAACTTTACAGCTGTGACGGCGCGCTGCGGGGCCGTGAGGAATATAGCACTTCATTTGAGAGTGAGCCGCGCAACGTCGACCGCGGTGTGCTGTGCAAGATCGACGGGATTGTCGTTATAGGTCAGCCTGACGCTGTGCGCATTGCCTATGATGAGCGAAAATGGCGGCATTCCGCTGACGCGTTGCTCGGTTCCCGGCTGGTTGATCCGGGACATGATCGCCCTGCCTGAACGATCGCGAATCTCGACCCAGGACTGCTTCTCGAATACCAGGCGCAATTCATGCTCGCCCTGCCTGGATGACTGGGCCTGATTGCCGGAGGCCGCTTTTTCCGCTGGCGGCACGGCTACGGAGGCGGCCGCACCCGCTGTATCAGCCCGATCCTCCGCCTGCGGTATTGCAGCGGCGGAGGCAGCAACAGCCGCGCCGGGTTCAGTCCGAACCGATGGCGTGCCCAGCGCCGCAGTCTGGGTTTGCGCAACTGGCGTTCCCGGGGGTGCCAAAGCGGGCGCGGCAACCGGTTGCACCGGCCTTTGCTCTCCGGTTTCAGTGTCACTAAGATAAAACTCGTAGACCACCAGGCCGGCGAATAGCAGCAAGGCCGCCATGACATACCGCAGCCAGCTTCTGCGGACCTGTTCCGATGGCATTGGGATATCCCGCGAAGGCGGCACTTCTCCATACCCGGAGTGGCGCGGCATATCCGGCTCTATCGAACTCCAGACTGCATCGGGGTCAAGCTTGAGCAGCCTCGCGTAATTGCGGATGAAACCGCGCACGAAAACCGGTCCCGGCAGCTTGTCGAAATTGCCAGTTTCCAGTGCGCTGATCTGGCTCACCGAGAGTTTAAGCTGGCGCGCGACGCCGGCAATATCCAGGCCTTGCGCCCTGCGCGCGGCCGCCAGCATCAATCCGGAGGCAGCGGCTACCTGATTGCCAGTCTCGCTCATTCCGGTGTTTAGTCGTACTGGCCGGCGAGCAACGCACCAGCCTCTTTCGAGTTCGGGAAATTATTGCGCAATTGCTGAGCGTAGCTGGCCACGGCGTTATTGTCGCCAAGCCTGCGCTCAATGCGCACAGCCAGCCATAGCACCTCGGCATTCGGTGCCGCTACCCTGGTAAATCGTTCTAGAAAACTTTTCGCGGACAGGAAATTGTTGCGCTGATATTGAATGTCCGCCACATGATAGAGCGCCTGAAGCTGGTCCGGCCGCAACTGCAGCGCCTTCATGAAGTACTCTTCCGCCGCAACCATATCGCCGCGCCGGCGCGCGCACAGCCCGGCATTGACGTAAGAACTGGCGGCGTTTTGATAAAGCGGATTACGCAGCGCAGTCAGGATATGCTTGATTCCCTCCTCTTCGCGCTGCCTCTGGCACAGGAAAGTGCCATAGTTGTGATTGGCCGCAGAATCGAGCGGGTTGATTTTCAGCGCGCGCTCGAAGCTCTGCTGCGCCAGCCGGTCTTCCTTGAGCCGGGCGTAGATCTGGCCCGCAATATTGTGGGCAGGAACATAATTGGGATCGGCGCGCAAAGCAATGCCCACTTCTTCCAGGGCAACTCCCATGTTTCCCAGTTCGTAGTAACCCGCTGCAAGCTCCGTGTGGATGCGTGTACTGGTCTGCCGTTCGGTTTCGTCGCCAGTGGTGGACGTGCCCGGCTTAAAGTCAGGGGCCTCCGGCTGCACAGCGCAGCCGCCAAGCGCGATCAAGACCAACAACATCGGCAGTTTAAGCAAATCCATCATGCGGCTGCTTTCACCCGGCGCTGCCCGCGCCTGGTTTTGTCCTGCACCTGGCCTGCAAGCTGACCGCATGCGGCATCTATATCGTCACCCCGCGTCCTGCGCGTAGTCGCGAAGAGTCCCGCCTGCATCAGCACGTCGCGGAACCGCGCAACCGCTTGCGGAGCGGAGCGGGCATATCCCGAGTCCGGAAACGGGTTGAACGGAATCAGGTTGATCTTGCACGGCACCGATTTTATGGTGCGCACCAATTGACGCGCCTGTTCGACGCTGTCGTTGACGCCGGCGAGCATCACGTACTCGAAAGTCACGAAATCGCGCGGCGCTTTTTCGATATAGCGCAGGCAGGCGGCAAGCAACTCCTTGATCGGGTATTTCCTGTTGATCGGCACCAGTTCGTTGCGCAGCTTATCGTCGGGCGCGTGCAGCGAAACCGCGAGCGCCACCGGGCATTCCTGGCGCAGCCGGTCGATCGCCGGCACCAGGCCCGAGGTACTGAGCGTCACGCGGCGCCTGGACAGGCCGTAAGCAGAATCGTCGAGCATCAGCTGCATGGCCGCCACCACGTTATCGAAGTTGGCGAGCGGCTCGCCCATGCCCATCATCACCACATTGCTGATCGGCCGCTCTTCGCCAGCCGCACTCTGCGCCCGCAGCGTGCGCGAGGCGTGCCAGAGCTGACCGATGATTTCCGCCACTGTCAGGTTGCGGTTGAAGCCCTGGCGCCCGGTGGAACAGAAAGTGCACTCAAGCGCGCATCCGGCTTGCGAGGAAATGCACAAGGTGCCGCGGTTCGTTTCCGGGATGAATACTGCCTCGATGGCATTGCCGGTACCCACCTCAAGCAGCCATTTGCGCGTGCCGTCCGCGGCAGTTGTGTCGCGCAAAACCTGGGGTGCACCGATGGTGGCGAGCTGCGCGAGACGCTCGCGCAACTGCCTGGATACGTCGGTCATGGCGCCGAAGTCATCCACCCCGGCATGGTGTATCCAGCGCAGCAGCTGCTGTGCGCGATAGGGCTTTTCGCCCATCTCCGCGCAGAATACCTTGAATTGCTGGCTGCCCAGCCCGAGCAAATTGACGGTCATAAAACCTTATCGGGAGAAAATCTCCAGCGCCGGGAAAAAATAAGCGATCTCCACCGCGGCGGTTTGCGGCGAATCTGAACCGTGCACCGCATTGGCGTCTATGCTTTGAGCGAAATCCGCGCGAATAGTGCCTGTTGCCGCTTTTTTGGGGTCGGTTGCCCCCATCAGATCGCGATTCTTCTGGATCGCATCCTTGCCTTCCAGCGCCTGTATCATTACCGGGCCGGAGATCATGAAATCGACCAAATCCTTGAAAAACGGCCGCTCTTTGTGTACTGCATAAAAACCCTCGGCCTCGGCGCGCGACAGGTGCAGCATACGCGCAGCAACGATTTTCAACCCGGCTTTTTCGAAACGGGCGTAGATCTCGCCGATCACGTTCTTGGCCACAGCATCCGGCTTGATAATGGACAGCGTACGTTCAGACCCCATGGAATATTTCCCGATGTATTTTAAGAGCAACTTACAATTTTATCACGATAAGGCTTTGAAATAAAGAGGATTCATGCTTAAATTTTACGGGCCGCGGCAACCGGAGCCGCTGCAGGATGCTTCAAGCACAAGCCCGGTCCGGTTCAGCTTTGCCAACTTGGCAGCGGCGCCGGGAAACAGACAGCCGTGATCTGAACTTGCCCCGGATGGTCAGCGCCTGGCATTGAATAGAAAGCGCTTATTGCACCTTCCACACTGGCGCCACCGCCGTCTCGCCCGCTTGTGCCTGAAATTCGCAATCAATTCCGATCCCCGGCACCCACACCAGTTTGCTGCCGCAAAACAGCAGCGGCAGACCGTCGCGCCGCCAGGGCGCAATGCCGGCCTCCTGCAGCAGGTTCTTCAGGCTACGCCGCGGTCGCCGGCAATCCGGCTGCAGACGCTCACCACCGCGGCGCACGCGCAGCGTTACCGTTTTCGATTCGAGTTTGGCGAGACTGATGCCGACATCGCGACTCCTGCCCACGGTCAATATGCCATTGAGTTCAGGCAGTTCCAGCTCGCGTTCGCCGCGCCATTCACGGGCATACCCTGCGTCGACAGCAGCAACCTTGTCCACCACATGGAGTGATCCTGCGAATCGTCTTAGTTCGAAACCGCCGAGCTCAACGCACACCGTGGCATCATTCCTGGCCGTCAGTGCCTGGCGCAATGCCTCTTCCAACCGCTCGGCGCCGGGTATCGCCGTCCCATGCAGGGCGAGAAAATAACGCAGTAGATTTTTGGCTCGGGCATGTGACAGCACGCGCAGACCCGATATTCCGAGCAGCGGACCTTCCAGGCACCCGCGGCTGTCGTTCGCCGCCAGTTCATCGAGCAACTGCGCGGCCTCGGCGAAATGACCGGCGCTGCGCGCCAGTACCGTGCCGTACGCAGGAAATTTCTCGGCGAGCAGCGGCAACACCTCGTGCCGCAGGAAATTGCGCGGGAAATAAGTATCGTCGTTGCTTTCGTCCTCGATCCAGGTGAGCTTGCGCTTTTTCGCATATGACTCAATTTCTGTGCGCGTCGCATCCAGCAGCGGCCGCAGAATCAGGGGTTGTTGCTTTTTGTTCCCGCCCCCTTGCGGGCTGCGCTCCACATTCCCTTTCGCTCGCAATAGCGGCATCGCCGCCAGTCCTTTCACTCCGCCTCCGCGCAATAACTGCAACAGCACCGTTTCAGCCTGATCATCCCGGTTATGCGCAAGACCGACAAAATCGGCCCGTTGCCGGCAGAAAACGTCGTAGCGGGCGTTGCGCGCCGCGGCCTCCAGGCTGTTGCCGCGCATTACCGTCACGCGTGTCACACGCAGGGGGATCGCGTATTCATTGCATAGCGCACGGCAAAATACCGCCCAGCGGCGGGCATTGGGACTGATCTGATGGTTGACGTGCAAGGCAAGCAGGTGGAAACGCCGGCGTCTGGCAATACGGCTTAGTATGTCCAGCAGGACGACCGAATCGACACCACCGCTCAAACCGACGATCAACCGGTCTCCACCGGAAACCACGCTGCGGACATGCCGGTCAACGCGGGAAAGCAGCGAGGGATCGGCTAAAACGTTTTTACTTCGTTTCAACTTCCTTGAACTTGCCATAACCGATGATTTTCTCGAACCGCGCTTCAAGCAACTCGCCGAGCGGTTTGTCCCGCAACTGCCGCCAGGCATCCTGCAGCGCTTTTTTCAGGCCCTGCATCATGGCATCGTGATCGCGATGTGCGCCGCCCAGCGGTTCACCGACAATCTTGTCTATCAGTCCGAGCGCCTTGAGCCGGTTTGCTGTGATGCCCAGCGTTTCAGCGGCTTCGGCCGCATAATCGGCGCTCTTCCACAAGATCGATGCGCACCCCTCGGGGGAAATCACCGAGTAGGTCGAATACTGCAGCATCAGCAGCGTATCGCCGACGGCGATGGCCAGCGCGCCGCCCGACCCGCCCTCGCCGATCACCGTGCAGATGATGGGCACCTTGAGTTCAGCCATCACATACAGGTTGCGGCCGATCGCCTCCGACTGGCCGCGTTCCTCGGCGCCAACGCCTGGATATGCACCCGGTGTATCTATAAAAGTGAATACCGGCACGCCGAATTTCTCGGCCAGCTTCATAAGCCGCAGCGACTTGCGATAGCCCTCGGGCTTGGGCATGCCGAAGTTGCGGTAGATTTTTTCCTTGGTATCGCGGCCCTTCTGGTGGCCGATGACCATCACCGTTTGTTCATTGAAGCGCGCCAGACCGCCGACAATCGCCGGATCGTCGGCGAACGAACGGTCGCCGTGCAACTCCTCGAAACCGGTGAATAGTCCGTTTATATAATCGAGCGAGTACGGCCGCTGCGAATGACGCGCAACCTGCGCGATCTGCCAGGCGCTCAGCTTGCTGTAGATTTCCCTGGTCAGCGTCTGGCTTTTTTTCTGCAGCCGCAAGATTTCCTCGGAAATATCGAGCGCCGAATCGTCCTGCACGAAGCGCAATTCTTCAATCTTCGCTTCCAGCTCGGCGATAGGCTGTTCGAAATCAAGAAAACTGGTCTTCATAACCCGTTAATCATACAGGAAAACTTGCACCGCAGAGCGCATGCGCCATGTGAAAAAACCCCGGGCTGGCGGGTTACCCGGATCTGTACTTTGCATCCCGCAGGCTAATATTTTTCGGCGTTTTACCTGCCGCCCCCGCAGCGCAAGGCTCTCAGTACCAGCCGACCTCGGCTCCGCGCGGGTCACTTGCCGCCTGTGCCGCACCGGTCTGCTTTGATTTAAAAACCATCTGCATATTGCCCCACTTGCGTCCCGCCACCTGAAGCAGATGCCCTTTAGCCGTCATTGCCGCGCGCCATTCGGGCGTGAAAGCATCGGGCTCAATCTCGACACGGTCAGGCCAGTATTGGTGATGGTAGCGCGGCATCGCGAGCAAGCGCTGCAGATCGACCTGCGGCGAGCGCAGATACCCGAGTATCCCGAGCAGCACCTGGCTGATGATGCGCGAGCCGCCGGGCGCGCCGAGAATCAGCACGCCCTTCTCGTCCTCGACAAATGTCGGCGTCATGCTCGACAGCGGCCGCTTGCCCGGCGCGACGGCGTTGGCCATGCCGCCGCGCAAACGGAAAGAGTCGGGCAGGTCGGGACGCAACGTGAAATCGTCCATCTCGTTGTTGAGCAGCACGCCGGTGCCGCCAGCCACGATGCCCGCCCCAAACAGTAAATTAACGGTCAGCGTCGCCCCCACCCTGTTGCCCGCGGCGTCTATCACTGAAAAATGCGTGGTATTGGCGCTTTCGCTGCGCGCGGGCAGTTCCTCGCCGAGTTCCCCGCTTTTCGTCGCGGCAGCAGGATCGATAGCGGCGGCGCGATGCAATGCATATTCGCGGCCGACAAGTCCGGCTGCCGGCACCGCGACAAAATCGCTGTCGCCGAGATAGCGCGCGCGATCCTGGAACGCGCGGCGCAGCGCTTCGACCACAAGGTGCGCCGTTTCGGGACGCCCGGGCTCCGACAGCTGAAACCGCTCAAGCATCTGCAGACTTTGCGCCAGCGCGATGCCGCCGGCAGACGG
>CAKKQX010000213.1 GCA_919902235.1 Burkholderiales bacterium | reverse complement strand
CTTTTCCGCGCTGCCGGGGGCGCTAGAATAGCGGCATTCGAGCCTATTGAGCGTTCCATAATGGGTGACAGTCGGAACGCTCAATCCCTCTGCCCGACCCTCTGCTTCGCTTCAAGTGTTCCCTTGTCCCGGAAGGAGAGGGTGAGAATGGCACTAATTCGCTGTCGCGAATTAGTGAAAGATAAATAAGAAAACACAGGAGGCGCTCATGCTCGGCGCACTGACCGTATTGTTGGTTTACCAGCTGATCGGCGAGGTGACGGTTCAACTGCTGGCACTGCCGGTGCCGGGACCCGTGATTGGTCTGCTGCTGCTGTTCGTGAGCTTGTGCGCGCGCCGCAGTATCGCCGAGCCGTTGCGCGATACCGCCAACGGCATCCTCCAGCACCTGTCGCTGCTGTTCGTGCCCGCCGGCGTCGGCGTGATGGTGCATTTCTCGCGCGTGTCGGGCGAGTGGCTGCCGATCATCGCCGCGGTGATCATCAGCACCGCGCTGGCGATCGCCGTCAGCGCGCTGGTGATGCAGGCGCTGATGCGCGGCCGCAGCGACGGCGGGGCGGCCGAATGAGCCCGCGCATTGCCGATATCTGGGTATACCTGTCGGCAAGTCCGCTGCTCGGGCTGACGCTGACGCTGGTCGCTTATCAGGCGGCTTACTGGCTGTACCGGCGCGCCGGCTTCAATCCGCTGCTCAATCCGGTGCTGCTGGCGATCCTGATGCTGGTCACGGCGCTGTACGTGACCGGCACGCCGTATGCCACGTATTTCGACGGCGCCCAGTTCGTGCATTTCCTGCTCGGGCCGGCGACCGTCGCGCTGGCGGTGCCGCTGTATCTGCAGTTCGACCGCCTGCGCAAACTGGCGCTGCCGCTGGCCTGCGCATTGCTGGCGGGCTCCGTCACTGCGATTGTTTCCGCGGTCGGCATCGCGTGGCTGCTGGGCGCCGGGGAAGTCACGCTGCTGTCACTGGCGCCGAAATCGGTCACCGCGCCGATCGCGATGGGCATCGCCGAAAAAATCGGCGGTATTCCTTCGCTGACGGCGGTGCTGGTGATCATGACCGGCGTCAGCGGTGCGATGATGGCGAAATACGTGCTCGATGCGCTGCGCGTGCGCGATCACGGCGTGCGCGGCTTTGCGGTCGGCCTTGCCGCCCACGGCATAGGCACCGCGCGCGCATTCCAGGTCAGCGAGCAGGCGGGCGCCTTCGCCGGCCTGGGCATGGGCTTGAACGGCCTGATCACGGCGATCCTGACGCCGCTGATGCTGTTGGCGTGGACGTTGTTGTAATGCGCGATGTCATTAGCGCGCTGAGCCGCGCCGCGCGCAACCTGTTTGAGCCGCGCATACTCGCTGTCGTGCTGCTGCCGATGCTGGGCAGCCTCGTGCTGTGGACGCTGCTGGCGTGGCTGTTCTGGGACGCATGGACCGGCGGCATTACCGGCGCGGTCGGTTCGACGACGGTGGCGGGGTGGCTCAAGGGCTGGGGCGCGGCGTGGGTCATCGACTCGGCGGCCGGACTGCTGGTGGTGATCGCCATCCTGCCGGCGATTTTCGTGACCGCGCTTATCATCACCGAAATCGTCGCCATGCCGATCATCGTCAAGTTTATCGGCGAGCGATACTACGCCGGCCTCAAACGCGAAACCGGCGGCACGCTCGCCGGCAGCGTGCGCAACGCCAGCATCGGCATCAGCGTGTTCGCGGTGCTGTGGATCGTCACCCTGCCGCTGTGGCTGACCGGCATCGGCGCGGTGCTGGCGCCGCTGCTCACCTCGGCGTATCTCAACCAGCGCATCTTCCGCTACGATGCGCTGGCCGAGCATGCAAGCCGCGAAGAGTTCGCGCGCATCACGCGCGCATCGCGCGGCGATCTGTTCCTGCTCGGCATCCTGGTTTCGCCGCTGCTCTATGTGCCGGTGGTGAATTTGCTGGTGCCGGTGTTATCGGGGCTGGCGTTCACGCATTTTTGCCTCGCGCGGCTGGCCCGAGATCGCGGTAAATAGATAAACAATAACAACAGGTTAATCGTGCGATGCGGCCGCTGTCCCGCGCCGTATGGGTACGTGTTGTGAATCCAGTGCAGCGGCAGCCCCAACCCCTGGCAGTCGTTAAAGCGTAGACTTCCCTGCAGGCTCGTCTTGGGCGGGGTAATGGGCCAGGCCCACCGCAGAAACTTTCTCATTACTGCCGCCAAATCGCCCGGGCTCATAATCCCGCAGCCGAAGCTGCGCCGCGCGGGCGATCAAATGCACGCGCTGACACGACGCGAAAGCCGCCTCGCGTCACACAAGGAGGGAAAGTGCCATGACCCTATGTCCCATCGCATTGGCAGTTGGATGCAGGAAATGTCTGGCGTTCCCGGTCTGCCCCTTGAAAGGGGTGATCGGTGATTTCAGGGAAGCAGAGCAGGCAGAAACGAAACAACAGGCGAACCAGACCAAACCCGACGAGAAATAACGGGATACGCGGCGGGGCACCGACCGGGTGTGCGGTGTGCCGGGGTTGGCGACTTGCGGCGCGCGCTGGCGCGTTCGCTGCATGCGACGGCCGGGCCTGCCGCTTTCACCGGACCGGGCGCAGCAGGCGCTCGACCCAGTCGAGCTTGTCGCGGAACTGCGCCTCGTCCGGAATGCGCTTTTGCATGACCGGATGCGGCAGTTCGAAAAATGAACCCTCGGCCCGCACCGCGCGCGCCGCGCCGGTTTCCAGAAAGCAATATCCCTTGCCGTCGAAGGCTTGGTCCGGTTTGCGGCCAAGGATGCCGGCGGCGATATGATGCGCGACGCTGCGGCCATGCCCCGCGGCGAACACCCCCGCCTTCGGCAGCGACAATCCGATGTCGGACTTGAAGCGGCCGGGCAGCGCAACCACCGAGACATCGCCGATCGCATACACATCAGGTGCGGCGGGCGGCTGTTTCACCTGCAGGGTCTGCGGGTCGACCGGAATCCAGCCCGACTGATTGGTGAGTTGCGCGTCGCGCACCACCTTGGGCGCTTCGTGCGGCGGAACCGCAATCAGCAAATCGTAGCGCGCCTCGCTGCCGTCCTCGAACATTACGCGCTGCGCAGCGCCGTCCACTCGCGCCGTGCTTTTTTGCGGGAAGTATGCGATTTCGCGCTGCGCCAACTCCCCCTTGATGAACTGTCCCATCTCCGGACCCGCGGTGGCCATCGGCGCGCCTTCCACCGTGTAGATCGCCAGGCGCGCCTTGCCTGCGAGTCCGCGGCGCCCGAACGCATGGTGCAGCAGCATGGCCGCCTCATACGGTGCGGGCGGACATTTGAACGGCGCTTTGGGAATCAGGATCGCGACCTCGCCTCCGGAAAATTTCTCCAGCACACCCTTCAGGCGCTGCGCGCCCTCAACCGTATAAAAGGTGTGCGCCGCCTCTGCCAGCCCCGGCACCTTCGCCGGGTTGAGATCTGCGCCGAGCGCAATCACCAGATGGTCCCAGTTCAGCGATGCACCCGCTAATGACACGCTGCGATTGGACAAGTCGATTTTCTCAACTTTCGATTCAACAAATCGCACGCCCGGGGCAAGCAGGGCCGCCCGCGACTGCGAGATCTGCTCGAAGCTGCGCTCGCCCAGCATGATCCAGGTCTTGCCGGCACCGACGTAAAAGCGCGAGGACTCATCAATGACCACGATCTCGTGCCCGGCCGGGAGCAGCCCGCGCAGCGTGTTCGCCGCCGAGATGCCGCCAAAACCTCCTCCCAGAATTACCGTCGTCGTGGCGCTCATACTGATTCCTCGATAGTTGTTGTAGCCCAGCTCGCGTTCGTTGACGGATTCAGGCGCCAGCCTTCGCGCCGTCAATGCGGGCAGGTGTTGAAATGTTGCTTCGTTATCTGATTGACCGAGCGCTACGTTACCGCGGGTCGGACATCGAGGCAAATCCGGTGACAGGCGCGGGTCTGCGGCTGACCGCCAGTCGCCGTTGGCCATGACACTGCTGTTTTCGGGTTAAACTCACGACACGCAGATCGAACAGGAGATTACGATGAACAGAATTGACCTGGCAGTTGATCCGCGCAGTCTGCGCGAGGAAGTCAAAAACAAGTACCGCGATGTGGCGCGCGATCCCGGCGGCGAATATCACTTCCACACCGGCAGGGCGCTCGCCAGGCGGCTCGGTTATGACCAGGCGGTGGTAGGCGCGATGCCGGATGCGGCGGTCGAATCCTTTGCCGGCGTGGCGAATCCATTTGTGCTGCGGCCCCTCGCGCCGGGCGAAAAAGTCATCGACGCCGGATCCGGCGCCGGCTTCGATGCGTTTGTCGCGCGCCAGCAGGTGGACGCGACGGGCCACATCGTCGGCGTCGACATGCTGCCCGAGATGCTGGCCAAGGCGCGCGCGACTGCGCAGCGCATGGGTTTCGACAACATGGAGTTTCGCGAGGGTCTGCTGGAGGAGATTCCCGTGGACGACGCCTGGGCCGACGTCGTGATCAGCAACGGCGTGATCAACTTGTGCGCCGACAAAAAGCTGGTGTTTGACGAACTGTGGCGGGTATTGCGCCCCGGCGGGCACCTGCAGTTCGGCGACATCGCCAACGGCAAGCCGGTGCCCGAGTCGGCAGTAAGCAATATCGACTTGTGGACTGCCTGAATCGCCGGTGGCCTTCCGTGTGAAGGCTGGCAGGCGCTGCTGGCGGCGACGGGGTTTGTCGACATCCGCGTGAGCAAGCCGTACGATACGTTCGGCGAAGCTCGCGGCGAACCGAACGCCAGGCGTTTCGAGGTTTACGGCTATACGTTTCTGGCGCGCAAGCCGGTATAGCTTTACTTGCGCGCTGTCCAAAGGCCGGCTTGGGCCCGGCTTCGGGCAGCGCGAGTGGGCGGCGGGGCGGTGGCAGGCGGATGGTTGTCGCGGGGTCAAATGGGCCTGCCTCGGTTATTCCCTTCTGCCGAGCCCGGCTTGCTGCGGGCCGTAACAAATAATACTTTTAAATCATATTGTTAACGTAGACGCCTGCGCGGCGCATTATGCTGGATGCAAACCCGTTCGCGATTGCGCAATTGAGGAATGTGTAAGATTTCCCTCTCGCAGGAAGCCAACGTCATAAAAAAGTTACACTGGCCATTTAACAGAATGCAGAAAAGGGGCGCGTCCCATTTATCTCGTCCATTGATCTCATCGGATAGGGAGGAAATCATGGTCTACGTAAAATCAAAAGTACTCGCGGTGTCTGCCGTTGTGGTGTTTGCGGCCGTCTCCGGCGCTTACGCGCAGCCCGCCGCGCAGTATCCGTCGCGGCCGATCATGTTCGTGATTCCGTTCGCTGCCGGCGGCGACTCGGATCTTTCGGGACGCAACGTCGCGCAGACTGCCTCAAAGTATCTCAACAACACGCCGATCGTGTCGGTGAACCGCGTCGGCGCATCGGGCGCGATCGGCGCCACCGTGGTGAAGAATGCCGCGCCCGACGGCTACACTTTGCTGGTCGGGCGCATCGCCACGCACGCGATCCTGCCGGCGGTTGAATCCAAGCTGGCGTACAAATGGAACGAGTTCACGATGCTCTCGCTGATCGAACTCAATCCGTACATCTGCTTCGTCCGGACCGAGTCAGCCTATCGCAGCGCGGCGGACCTGATTGGCGCGATTCGCAGGGAACCGGGCAAGCTCAACTTCTCGACCTCCGGTGTTGCCACCAGTCAGAACATGGCGGCCCAGTATTTCATGACGCTCGCCGGACTGACCAAGGACCACGCGGTCGGCATTCACTACAAGGGCGGTGGCGAAGTCACGGTCGCGGTGCTCGGCGGCCAGGTGGATTTCGCCTGTAACAACGCGCCCACCGTGATCCCCCAGGTGAAGGCAAACAGGCTGCGCGCGCTGTTCGTGACTCCGACCCGGATCCCGGACCTGCCCGGTGTGCCGGGCGCGCGCGAGGCAGGCTATCCGGACATGGAGAAGATCGTGGGGTGGACGGCGCTGATGGGGCCGGGCGGCCTGCCCAAGGCTGTCGTCGGCAAGTGGGCCGACGTTTTCGCACGCCTCGCCAAGGATCCGGATTGGCAGGCCGGCAACGCGCGCATCGGCGGCATTGTCGCGATCCGTCCGCAGGCCGAAACCGAAAACTACGTCCGCGAGCAGTACGAGCTCTACAGCAAGCTGGCCACTGCGCTCGGCGTCCGCCAATAATCCGCGGCGGATAAAGACCCGGTTAATTGTGGGACGCGCCGCGGGTGTTCGAGGTGGAATTACCGGCGACAAAATAAGCGGGAATTATCCGCGCGGCGCGTCCGGACTGCGCCGCTCGCTCAACATGCACGCTCGCCTATTCTCAAAGAAACCCCCTCGCCCGCCTTGGGGCGGGAGAGGGTCGGGGAGCGAAACGCTCAATAGACGTGGTTGCAGGTCCGCCGGCGTGGAT
>CAKKQX010000212.1 GCA_919902235.1 Burkholderiales bacterium | reverse complement strand
GACCGCGTCGCCTTGCGCGGCGACGGATTATCAGCGGGAGGAATGGGTTGCGTCATCAGCATCAGCCGGCTTTCTTGGCGGTGCCTTCAACTTCGAAAAAAGTATAGAACAGGGTGATCGTGTTCACATCCCGCGGCAGTTCTTTCTCGATCACGAACACCACCGGCATGCGCCTCACCTCGCCCGGCTGCAGCGTCTGCTGGGTGAAGCAGAAGCAGTCGAGCTTCTTGAAATAACGTCCCGCCAACTGCGGACCGTAGCTCGGGATCGCCTGCCCGGTGACCGGCCGGCTGGAATTGTTGCGCACCTCGAAGCTCACCTGCACCAGTTCGCCGGGATGGAAGCGCACGCTTTTCTCGAGCGGGGTAAATGTCCAACCCAGCTCACTGCGCACATTGGTATCGAACTCCACGGTAAGCAGGCGCCCGGCATCGACCTGGCTGTTGGTGAGCGTATCGGCCTTGAGCACGTTGTTAATGCCCGTCACCTCGCAGATCTTCTTGTAAAACGGCACCAGCGCAAAACCGAAGCCGAACATCGCCAGCGCCACGACCAGCAGCTTTTTCAGCGTGACCAGATTGGACGGCGAGTGGGTATGCAAATCAGTCACCCAGTCACCATAACCAATGGCGGATGAAAACGCCGATATAGAAAACCAAGGCGATAGTGGCCGCGATCAACGCCGTTTTGACTTTAGCGCTCAAGGCCAGCTCCATGGTGCCTGCCGCCGTCACTTGACGACCGGCGGGGTTTCAAACGTGTGGTACGGCGGCGGTGACGGCAGGGTCCATTCCAGGCCTTCGGCCCCTTCCCAGGTCTGGTCGGTGGCTTTCTTGCCGCCGCGGATGCACTTGAGCACCGCCCACAGGAAGAGCAGCTGAGCCAGCCCGAAGCCAAAGGCGCCGACGGTCGAAAGCATGTTGAAGTCGGCAAACTGCAGCGCGTAATCGGGGATGCGGCGCGGCATGCCGGCCAGTCCCGAGAAATGCATCGGGAAGAAGGTGACATTGAAAAAGATCATCGACAGCCAGAAATGCCACTTGCCGAGCGCCTCGTCGTACATATGGCCGGTCCATTTGGGGATCCAGTAGTAGGTGCCGCCGAATATGGCAAACAGGGATCCCGCAACCAGCACGTAATGGAAGTGCGCCACCACGTAGTAGGTGTCCTGCAGCTGGATGTCGACCGGGGTGATCGCCAGCACCAGCCCGGTGAAGCCGCCCATCGAGAACACGAAGATGAAACCGCACGCCCACAACATCGGCGTTTCGAAAGTCATCGAACCCTTCCACATCGTCGCGATCCAGTTGAACACCTTCACCCCCGTGGGCACCGCGATCAGCATGGTTGCATACATGAAAAAGAGCTGGGCCTGGGCGGGCATGCCGACGGTGAACATGTGGTGCGCCCACACGATGAACGACAGGATGGCGATCGAGGACGTGGCATAAACCATCGAGGAATACCCGAACAGGGGCTTGCGCGCGAAGGTCGGCACGATCTGCGACACGATGCCGAACGCCGGCAGGATCATGATGTAAACCTCGGGATGACCGAAGAACCAGAAAATATGCTGGAACATCACCGGGTCACCGCCCCCCGCGGCATTGAAGAAGTTGGTGCCGAAGTGACGGTCGGTAAGCAACATGGTGACGGCACCCGCCAGCACCGGCATCACCGCGATCAGCAGATAGGCCGTGATCAGCCATGTCCATACGAACAGCGGCATTTTCATCATCGTCATGCCGGGCGCGCGCATGTTGAGTATGGTGGTGACGATGTTGATCGAACCCATGATCGAGGACGCGCCCATGATGTGCAGCGCGAAAATCGCCAGATCCATGCCCGGGCCCATCTGGGTTGACAGCGGCGCATAAATCGTCCAGCCGGCGGCGGTGGCGCCGCCCGGAACGAAGAACGAGGTGACCAGCAGGATGGCCGCCGGCGGCAGCAGCCAGAAGCTCCAGTTGTTCATGCGCGCGAACGCCATGTCGGGCGCGCCGATCATCATCGGAATCTGCCAATTGGCGAAGCCGACGAAGGCCGGCATGATGGCGCCGAACACCATGATCAGGCCGTGCATGGTGGTGAGCTGGTTGAAAAACTCCGGCTGCCACACCTGCATGCCGGGCTGGAACAATTCCATGCGCAGCATCAGCGCCAGCACACCGCCGACGATAAACATGGTGAAGCTGAACCACAGGTAAAGCGTGCCGATATCCTTGTGGTTGGTGGTCTGTATCCAGCGCATGATCCCCGCGGGATGGTGCGCGTGATCGCCGTGACCGTGTGCGTGTGCTGCTTCCATGAATGCTCTCCTGAATGCCTGGGTTATTTCCGTAATGCCTTGACGTCCGCCGGCGTCACAGCCTCGCCGGTTTTATTGTTCCAGTTGTTGCGGGTATAGGTGATGGCCGCCGCAAGCTCGACGTCGCTCAGATGCTTGAATGACTGCATTGCCGTTCCGGGCTTGCCGCTGAGCACCAGCGCAATCTGCTCGTTTTTTGGTCCGTTGACGATCTTGGAACCGGACAGCGCGGGGAATGCGCCGGGAACCCCCATGCCGGTCGCCTGGTGACAGGCCACGCAATTGGAGGCATAAACCTTTTCGCCGCGCGCCTTGAGATCGTCAAGCGACCAGGCCTTGCTGGGATCGTCGGCGACCGCGGTTTTCGCCATTTTCACCTTCTGATTCTGCACCCAGGCCGCATATTTCTCGGGCTCGACCGCTTCCACCACGATGGGCATGAAACCGTGGTCCTTGCCGCACAGCTCGGCGCACTGGCCACGGTAGGTGCCCGCCTTGTCGACCTTGAACCAGGTGTCGCGCACGAAACCGGGAATCGCGTCCTGCTTGATGCCCAGCGCCGGCACCCACCAGGCGTGGATCACGTCGTTGGCGGTGGTGATGATGCGCACTTTCTTGCCGACCGGCACCACGACCGGATTGTCCACTTCGACCAGATAATGCTCGCCCTTGGGCGCTTTGCCTTCGATCTGGTCGCGCGGCGTCGACAGGCTGCTGTAGAAACTGATGCCGTCCTGCAGATAATCGTAGCCCCACTTCCACTGGTAGCCGGTAGCCTTGATGGTCAGGTCCGGATTCGAGGTGTCCTTCATCGAAATGATGGTTTTGGTGGCGGGGTAGGCCATGCCGATGAGAATGATAAAGGGTATGACGGTCCAGACGATCTCGACCGTGGTGTTCTCATGGAACTGTTCGGCCTTGGCACCCGCCGCCTTGCGATGATAAATGATCGAGTAGGTCATGGCGCCGAAGACCACGACGAAAATCGCCAGGATGATCCACATGATCAGCGTGTGCAGATCGTAGATTTCGCGCGCAATTATGGTCTGCGGCACTTGCAGGTTGTATTGGTTGGCGCCGGCCATCCCCGTTGCCATGAGCGCCATCGCGGCCGCAAACAATCTAGCCAACTTGCTGGTCATGCTTTCCTCACCTGTATATAAATCCGTTGATCGCACTGATACGGCTTCGATACTGCCGTGGCTGCCTATCCGATGCTGCGTAATTCCCGTTTCAGCTCCCGCTTTAATGCACTCCCCAACGCGAGACGCTGTTCACCATTCATATGTATGCCGATTTCCAGTTCCCGGCCATGCGACCGCAGCGCCAGGCGGCTGCCGTCGCCGGCACAAACCACCTGCGCCCACTGACGATTCAAACTAAAGCGGCGGACATGCCCGCCATCCCGTACTTCGATAGCCAGGCTATCACCCTCCATCGCGATCCGCTCGTAATCCGCGGCATGGCGGCCGACATGGTGAAACGCCAGATACAGCACCAGCATCTCGGCGCCGGCAAAGGGCAGAATCATCCACGCGCCGAGCAGCACAGTAAATGCCAGCGCGATTCCCATGCAAACCGCAAAAACAAAGCCAAAAACCAGCAATCGACCTGACGACGACAGGGAGTTGTTACGGCGCGCGGTGCAGGCAAATCGGGCGGCTTCCCCAGCAGTGACGCATTTCATCCAGAGCGTCCTCGGTTTCAAGCGCTGACACCCAAATTAAACGTGCGAAATTTATCACAGCCGGCCGGGTGTGGCAACCGCGGAGCCGGACAAAAATCGCGAATTTACCGGCTGTTATCTGCGTTGAACGCGGCCGAATCAAAGCCTTGCATCAGCAATTGATCGACATCCATGGCCGCGGCAACGCGGCGCGGGTCCGGATCGCGCGCAAACGCAATGCGCGCAATCAGCGGCGCGTGCAGTCGCTGCGCCAGCGCAGCGACATTGGCATCGGCCTGCTCCAGCGCCGGATCGATGTGATTGGCCAGCCAGCCGGCGAGCCGCAACCCGCGCGCGCGTATTGCCTGCGCCGTGAGCAAGGCATGATTGATACAGCCCAGCCGCATGCCGACCACCAGCAGCACGGGCAGACCAAGGCACTGCGCAAGATCGGCCATGTCCTCGCGCGCACTGAGCGGCACGCAAAACCCGCCCGCGCCCTCCACGATCATAATATCTGCTTTACAGGCAAGCTCGGCGTAGCTTTCCTGGATCACCGCAAGATCTATGCTCACCCCGGCGGCACTTGCCGCGATGTGCGGCGCAATCGGCGCTTCGAAACAATAAGGATTGACCAGCCGGCGCGGCGCGGCGATGTTGCCAGCCGCGAGAATCTGTTCCACGTCCTGGTTGCGCAAACCGCCTTCATCCTGCACTGCGCCGGCGGCGACCGGCTTCATTCCCACCACGCGCTTGCCGCGAGCGGCGAAGGCCCGCAGCAGGGCACAGGTCACCAGCGTCTTGCCCACGCCGGTGTCGGTGCCGGTGACGAAGAACCCGGGAGGCGAGAGGCGAGAGGCGAGAGGCGTCAACCCCAAACCCCTTTTTGCGGTTTGATTTCGATCACGGGACGGCCGCCCGGGCTTACCCGCGGCTGCGCTTTCCAGGCATGGCCGTAGACGACCTCGAAAGTCGCCGGCAACCGCCCGTCGCGCCGCAATGTCTCGTAATTCCGCGCCACGGTCCCGAGCAGCGTCTTGCCGCCCAGGCCGGCGGGCCGTCCCTGCGTCACGTTGTGCGCGCCGATCGCTTTCAGATCGCGCATCAGTTCGCGCACATCGGCGTAGGTCAGTGTGAATGTCTCCATGTCGATCACCGGATCGGCAAAACCGGCCTTGACCAGCATATCGCCGATATCGTGCATGTCGATGAAGCGGTTGACATGGGTGTGACGGTCCACGCCCGCATAGGCACCGCGCAGTTCCTTGAGCGTGTCCGGTCCGAAGGTGCTGAACATCAGCAACCCGCCCGGCGCCAGCACGCGCTGCATTTCGCCCAACGCCTGCTGCAAATCGTGCACCCATTGCAGCGCCAGATTCGACCACACCATGCCGATCGAGCCGGCGGCGAGCGGCAGCTGCTCGATATCACCGCACACCGCAGCGAGCGGCGAACGCCCCGTCAACAGGCTTTTCCACTTGGGCAGACGGCTGCGGCCGCGCGCGAGCATCGCCAGCGCGATATCGAGCGCGACGATGCGCGCCCGCGGATAGCGCCGCGCCAGGCCGGCGAGCGCGTTGCCGGTGCCGCTGCCGGCATCAAGTATGGTGGCGGGCTCAAGCTTGATGTAATCGAGACGCTCAAGGACGCGCCCGCATACTTCGTGCTGCAGCACCGCTGCATCATCGTAAGTTGCCGCCGCGTGTTCGAACGAGCGCCGCACCTGGCGCTTGTCGACCAGCAATTCGTCGTTCATAGAAAAAATTCCGTGAGCTGCACGCTGAAACCCGGCGCATCGGCAACGAACGGTACGTGCGCCGCGCCGCGCATTACTGCAAGCTGCGCATTGGGCAGGGCATGGCGCAGATATTCGGCGGCGGCGAGCGGCGTCAGCGTGTCGCGGTCGCCGTGAAAAATCATCACCGGCTGGGCGACCGCCGCCATGCGGCCGCGCATATCGGTATCGAGCAGAATCTTCAGGCCGAATTCAAGTGCGCGCGCATCCGGCCGGCCACGCGCAAACAGGCTTTTTTTCAATTGCAGCAGCACCTGCTTTGCCTGCCCGTCGCCCAGCGCCTGCAGCGCCACAAACCGCGTCAGCGCAGCGTCGTAATCTCCTGCCAATGCCCGGGCAAAATCCTCCAAAACCGCCTGTTCCATCGCGTGCGGCCAGTCCGCGCGCC
>CAKKQX010000211.1 GCA_919902235.1 Burkholderiales bacterium | reverse complement strand
CGTTAGCCTAGTCGCGCCTTGCGCGTGCTCCCGGCGATATCCACAAGAGAGGAGGAGGTCACGATGCCCAAGCTTTCCCCTGAGGCCATTCGTACCATCGCGCTGGTAGGCCACGGCGCGGCCGGCAAAACGACGCTGGCGGAGGCGCTGCTCGTCAAAGCCGGCGCCATCAGCACCATGGGCAGCGTCGAGAAAGGCACCACGGTCTGCGACTTCGACCCGCTGGAAAAGACCTACCAGCACTCGCTCAACGCCGCCATCGTTCACTTCACCAGCCGCGACACGCGCATCCATCTCATCGACACGCCGGGGCTGCCCGATTTCATCGGCCGCGGCATCGGCGCCCTGCCGGCGGTCGAGACCGCGGCGGTTGTGATCAACGCCCAGAACGGCATCGAGATGATCACCTCGCGCATGATGCAGTGGGCGGCCAGGCGCAAACTGTGCCGCATGATCATCGTCAACAAGATTGATGCCGAGAACATCAATCTGCCGCAACTGCTTGCCAACATCCAGAATACGTTCGGCCGGGAATGCCTGCCGATCAACCTGCCCGCCGACGGGGGCAGGCGCGTGGTGGATTGTTTTTTCAATCCGTCGGGCGAAGCGGATTTCTCTTCGGTGGCGGACGCCCACCAGGCACTGATCGACCAGGTGGTCGAAATAGACGAAGAACTCATGGCCAGGTATCTGGAGCAGGGTGACATAGAGCCCGGGCAGCTCCACGCGCCGTTCGAGCAGGCGCTGCGCGACGGCCATCTGATCCCCGTGTGTTTCGTCTCGGCGCGCAACGGTGCCGGCATCGCGGAACTGCTCGACATCATTGTCAAACTCCTGCCCAATCCCGCCGAAGGCAACCCGCCGCAATTCCTCAAGGGCGAAGGTGCGCAAGCCAAACCGATAAGCGCCGAGCCTGACCTGCACAAGCACGTGCTCGCCCACGTGTTCAAAGTTGTGATCGATCCTTTCGTCGGCAGAATAGGCGCGTTCCGCGTGCACCAGGGCACGATCACCAAAGACACCCAGCTTTTCATCGGCGACGGCCGCAAGCCGTTCAAGGTGGGCCACCCCTACTTGCTGATGGGTAAGGACCTGGTTGAAACCGACGCCCTGGTGCCTGGCGACATCGGTGCGGTGGCCAAGGTCGAGGACATCCACTTCGACGCCGTGCTGCACGACTCCCACGACGAGGACCACATTCACCTCGCGCCGCTCGAGTTCCCCACGCCCATGCACAGCCTGGCGATAGAACCCAGGCGCCGCGGCGACGAACAGCGCATATCCGATGCGCTGCACAAAATCGCCGCCGAGGATCCAACCTTCCACGTTGCGCACAACACCAGCAACCAGACGGTAATCAGCGGGCTGGGCGATCTGCACATGCGCTACATCCTCGACAAGATGACGTCCCAGTATCATGCCGAGATCACCACCCGGCCGCCGCGCATCCCGTACCGCGAAACCATCACCACCAGGGCTGAAGGCCATCATCGCCACAAGAAACAGACCGGTGGTGCCGGCCAGTTCGGCGAAGTGTTTCTGCGGGTGGAAGCCCTCAGGCGCGGCGCGGGCTTCGAGTTCGTCGATGAGGTGAAAGGGGGCACGATCCCGACACAGTTCATTCCTGCGGTGGAAAAAGGCGTGCGCCAGGTACTCGACGCAGGGCCGGTGGCGGGCTACCCGATGCAGGACATGCGCGTCATCGTCTACGACGGCAAACACCATGCGGTGGATTCCAAGGAAATTGCTTTCATTTCCGCCGGCAAGCGCGCGCTCATGGATGCCATCGGCAAGGCGCGGCCCATCGTGCTCGAGCCCATTGTCAACATCGAGATCACTGCGCCGGAAAACAGCATGGGTGACATCGCCGGCGATATTTCATCCAAACGCGGCCAGCTGAACGGCACCGACGCACTCGCCGCCGGCACGCTGCTCATCAAGGGTCAGGTGCCGCTCTCTGAAATCAACAATTATCAGGCGCGCCTGAAATCGGTGACCGCCGGCCAGGGCTCGTTCTCGATCGAACTTTCGCACTACGAGCCGGTGCCGCCCGGTGTGCAGAAGGAACTGGCGGCGCAGCACGCGAAGACCGCGCACGCGGAAGAGCAATAAGCGGTAAGCGACAGACAACGTGCGCGCGCGCAGGTAACCTACGGGTTACGCCTCACGATTTACTATTTACTGCTTACTGCTTACTGCTTACCGCTTACTGCTTACCGCCTTTCCATGGACGACATCGTTCTGCGCGGCATGGCCAAATGGCCCAATGTACCGGCGGTTTATGGCTGGCTGTCGCTCGATCGCCGCGGCGGCTGGCGCATCAAGGGTGAGCGCATCGCCAATCCCGGCGTCACCGAATTCATCGGCCGCAACTACGAACACGATGCGCAGGGGCGCTGGTTTTTCCAGAACGGGCCGCAGCGCGTATACGTCGCGCCCGATTACACGCCGCTCGTCTATCGCATCGTCGGCGCCGGGACGGAACCGCTCATGCTCGAATGCCACACCGGCAAACCCGTCACCTCGGTCAATGGCGGCTGGTTCGACGAGAACGGCGTGCTCCTGCTCAGGACCGAACACGGCATAGGCCTCGTCCATGACCGCGACCTCGACCGGTTGTTCCCGTACCTGATAGACGCCAACGGCAATTCGCTGGATGAAAGTGTGCTCGCCGACCTGATGGATCTCCTGCAGCAGCAGCGCGCCGCGCCGTTGTGGCTAAAATTCCACGAGACAAACATCCGGATCGAACCGATACTGGAGAGTGATGTGGCAAAACGCTTTGGCTTCGTCGCCAAACCCGTGCAGCCGGCGGGACAGGAGGAGTGCTATTGAAACTGCGGCCAGTTCCAGCAACAAAAATACAATGGACAGGATTAACAGGATAAAAGCAGGACTTACAAGACGTCAGATTATCTTGTTTGGAATTTCGACTTAATCCTGTGAATCCTGCACAATCCTGTTAATCCTGTCCAATTGTCCCTGCCCTTCATGTTGTTGCTAAGTGACTTCCCCCCCGACGCGCGGCGCGCCGTGCGCGGCGTGCTCGCCGACATCGACGACACGCTCACCACCGGCGGCCGGCTCACTGCGGAGGCCTATGCGGCGATGGAGCGCCTCAAGAGCGCCGGCTTGCTGCTTATTCCCATCACCGGCCGCCCCGCCGGCTGGTGCGACCACATCGCGCGCATGTGGCCGATCGACGGTGTGGTCGGCGAGAACGGCGCATTCTATTTCCGCTACGACCGCGCGACACACAGCATGCGCAGGCATTTCGCCGATGATCCCGCCGCGCGCACGCGGCACCGCGGGCGCCTTGAGGCTATAGGCCGGGAAATCCTCGCCGCCGTGCCCGGCGCTGCCATCGCCGCCGACCAGCACTACCGCGAAACCGATCTCGCCATCGACATCTGCGAGGATGTGCCGCGGCTGCCGCCGGCAGCGGTCGACCGGATTGTCGCGCTCATGGAACAGCAAGGCCTCACAGCCAAGGTAAGCTCCATTCACGTCAACGGCTGGTTTGGCGCCTACGACAAACTCACCATGACGAAAACCATGATGCGCGAATGTTTCGGCGTTGATGCCGACGCCGAGCGCGAGCGCTATGTGTTTATCGGCGACTCGCCCAACGACGCGCCGATGTTCGCGCATTTCCCGCATGCGGTCGGTGTTGCCAACATTCGCGACTTCGAGGGGCAGCTCGCTCATGCGCCGGCTTACGTCGCCACTCTGCGCGGCGGCGCCGGTTTCAGCGAAGTTGCCGATTTTCTGCTTGCTGCGCGAAGCGCTTAAAGCACTAAACCCTTTTCCGCTGAGGGCACAGGCAACGCAGGGGAAATCACCATGAAACCAATTACAATCATGCTCTTACGTTTCCCCGCGCCTCCCGCGACCGATAATTCAGTTTGCACCATGCACCATGATTGATCTCCGTAGCGACACCCTTACCAGGCCGACCGAAGCCATGCTTTCGGCGATGCTTGAAGCCAGCCAGGGCGACGACTCGCGCGACGGCGACTCAACGGTGATGAAACTGGAGGCCATGGCTGCCGCGCGCACCGGCAAGGCGGCGGCCGCATTTATGCCGAGCGGTACCATGACCAACCTCGTCGCCGTGCTCGTTCACGCGCAGCGCGGCGGCGAAGTGCTGCTAGAGGCAGGCGCACATATCCTCAATTCCGAGCTCGGCGGCATCACCGGCGTGGCCGGCGCATTTTACAAAGCTGTTCCCGGCAGGCGCGGCGCGATGGAACTCGACGAACTGCGCGAAAAAATCCGCCCGGCGACACGCCAGCATTTTGGCGCCGCGCTGATCTGCATGGAAACCACGCATAACCGCGCCGGCGGCGCCGTGCTGCCACTTGAACACATGCGAGCGGTGTACGCGTTGGCACAGGATAACGGTGTGCCGGTACACACCGACGGCGCGCGCCTTTTCAACGCCGCGGTCGCGCTCGGCGTCGATGCCGAGCAAATCGCGCAATTCACCGATTCCGTCTGCTTCTGCGTCTCCAAAGGCCTGTCGGCGCCGGTCGGTTCGCTATTGTGCGGTTCGCGGGATTTCATCGAACGCGCCCGCGCCTTCCGCCGCATGCTCGGCGGCAATATGCGCCAATCCGGCGCGCTCGCTGCAGCGGGCATCGTCGCGCTCGACACCATGGTCGACCGCCTCTTCGAAGACCACGCCACCGCCCGGCGGCTGGCGCAGGGACTGCACAGAATCGACGCCAGCCTGTGCGACCCGTCAGAGGTCGAAACCAATCTCGTGCGCGTAAACGTGAAAAAAAGCGGCAGGCACGCCACGCAATGGTCGGCGGACCTGAAAGCGAAGGGGGTGCTCGTTAGCCCCGCGGATATGTGGTCACTGCGTTTCGTGACACAGCGTCATATCGGCGCCGCGGATGTGGATGCTGCGGTCGCTGCGTTTGCCATGCTATGGAAAACGCCATGAAATGAAAAACCGCAAAGGGATAGGCGGCCGAAACCGAAAACCGCCAGCGCCCCGGCGGCACAACGTTTGAAATGTACTATTGATCTTTCACTAATTCGCGACAGCGAATTAGTGCCATTCTCACCCTCTCCTTGTGGGACAGGGTCGGGGACAGGGTTTGAGCGTTCCGACTGTCATCCATTCTGAAACGCTCAATAGAATCCGGGCATGCCAAAAAAAACCCCCTTCGGAACAGTGTGGCGTTCCGGCGGGGGTGTCAAAGAGACCTTGCAAACGCCAGCTCAGCACAGGCGATTGCAACTGCCAGGCCTCCGAGGAGGAAAGACCGAACAAAAAACAAATACGGGATCGTCGAGAGATTCCGCAATAGTCATTGGCACAATAACCACCGCTACTTACGCCAAACTTACACCCGCCCCCCCGCAACAATAATTTTTCCGCGCGCGCTGCGTGGGCATGCCCCGCCCTGTCCCGAACCGCCGGGGCGTATTGCAGACAGGGCCGCAGATGGACGGCGGCGCTGATAAACTGCGTATTTTCCGCGCCTGATCTCATATGCGTATCCTTATCATCGAAGACGATCCGGTGCTGGCTGACGGGCTGACGCGATCGCTGCGCCAGTCCGATTATGCGATTGACTGCGTCAGCGACGGCAGCGAGGCCGATCATGTGCTGCTTGCCCAGAATTACGATCTGGTGATCCTTGATCTCGGCCTGCCCAAGCTGGACGGATTCGAGGTATTGCGACGATTGCGCCGACGCGGTTCCAAAACGCCGGTCCTGATATTGACTGCGCGGGACGCGCTCGACGAGCGGGTCAAGGGACTCGACCTGGGCGCCGACGATTATCTGACCAAGCCGTTTGATCTGCCCGAGCTCGAAGCAAGAGTAAGAGCGTTGATCCGCCGCGGCCAGTCCGGCGGCAGTTCTGTTCTGCATCATGGCGTACTCTCGCTCGACACCGTTGGACGGCGCGCCATGTTGAACGACGCGCCGGTCGAATTGTCGGCGCGTGAGCTGGGCGTGCTGGAAGTGTTGATGCTGCGCAGCGGCCGGGTAGTCAACAAGGAGCAGCTGGCCGAACAGCTCTACGGCTGGGAAGAGGAGGTCGGCGCCAATGCGATAGAAGTGTATGTTCACCGCCTGCGCCGCAAACTCGAGCCCGCGGGCGTCGTCATCCGCACCATACGCGGACTCGGTTATCTGCTTGAAAAAGCGCCGAATGTCTGAACCCAGAACGCTCAAACGCCAACTGCTGGTCTGGCTGTCCGGACCGCTGATCGCGCTGTGGTTGATCAGCACGATAGTCGATTTTGATATCGCAAACCGTTTCGTGAACCTCGCTTATGATCGGGCGCTGCTCGAATCGGCGCTTGACATCGGCCGCCAGGTAAAAGTGCACAATGGGCAGATCTATATCGATCTGCCGGAAGCCGCGTTCGACATGCTGCAGACCCGGGAACAGGGCAGGGTTTATTATCGCGTCACCGGTCCGCAGCGCGAATACGTTTCGGGCGATCCCGACCTGCCGCTGCCCGCGGACGAGTTCTCGGAACGCGTCAGTTACTATAATGACGTGCTGCGCAACAGGCCGATCCGCGTTGTCGCGCTGCGCGTGCCGGTCCAGCCCAAGTCGGGCAAGGGCTCGGTGCTGATCCAGGTCGCAGAGCGCGTCAATGTGCGCACCGAATTCGCCGGTCTGATCATCCTGCGCATGGTATTGCCCCAGGCGATACTGATCATTCTCGCTGCGTTTATGGTGTGGTATGCGGTGGGGCGGGGGCTCGCGCCGCTATCCTCTTTGCGCCGGGAAATCGAAAACCGTTCGCATCGCGACTTGAGTGCCCTGCCTGTATCACAAGCACCGCAGGAAGTGCGGCCCCTGATCCGCGCCATGAACGATCTGCTGCAGCGGCTGAGCACGGTGCTGGCGACGCAGCAGCGCTTCATTGCCGATGCGGCGCATCAACTGCGCACGCCGGTGGCGGGGATCAAAACCCAGACCGAGCTGGCGCTGCGGCAGACGCAATCCGATGAGGCGCAGATCACGCTGCGCCAGCTGCACACCGCAACCGAGCAGGCCACCCGCCTCATCAACCAGTTGCTGTTGCTGGCACGCACCGAGCCCGGCGCCGAGGCCATGCACGCCACGGCGCGGCTTGATCTAAACATGGTAGTGCGGGAAACGACTACCGAATGGGTGCCGCGCGCCCTGGCGCGCAATATCGACCTCGGCTTTGACAGCTCGTTACAAGATGCAATGGTGGAAGGCAATGTATTCCTGCTGCGGGAGATGCTGAACAACCTGCTGGATAATGCGATTCGCTATACGCAGCCGGGCGGACATGTGACGGTGCGCGTGACGCCTGACGACGAGCGGATTGTGCTCACGGTGGAAGACAATGGGCCGGGTATCGGGGAAAACGACCGCGAGCGCGTTTTCGAGCGTTTTTACCGCGTTCTCGGCAGCGGGGTCGAAGGCTGCGGCCTGGGACTCGCCATCGTTCGCGAAATCGTGATCAGGCACAATGCCGGGATAGCGCTGGGCCCGGGCGCGGGCGGCAGCGGCACGGCCGTCAAGGTCAGCTTCCCCAGGGTGGCGTGACCGGCGCTGCCGCCGCGGCGTCAGCGGCATTCGGGTTTCAGACAGCGGCAGCCGGCGCGCGCTCCGGCACCGCCTCTTCCTGCTGCTGCAGCGCCCACATCTGGGCATAGGCGCCATCGCGTTCGAGCAACGCCTGGTGCGTGCCGCGTTCGGTGATGCGGCCGTGATCCATCACCAGAATCTGGTCGGCATCCATTACCGTGGACAGGCGGTGCGCTATCACCAGCGTGGTGCGCCCCTGTGCCACCTGATCCAGTTCCGCCTGTATCGCCTGTTCGGTTTTGGAATCGAGCGCCGAAGTCGCTTC
The DNA here is from genome assembly GCA_919902235.1 of Burkholderiales bacterium. Taxonomy (GTDB): domain Bacteria; phylum Pseudomonadota; class Gammaproteobacteria; order Burkholderiales; family SG8-41; genus CAKKQX01. The sequence goes on along the minus strand of CAKKQX010000211.1, from coordinate 10,124 downwards.
ATCGAAAATCAGGATTTGCGGATTTTTCAGAATGGCGCGCGCGATCGCCACGCGCTGCTTCTCGCCGCCGGAGAGCTTGAGCCCGCGCTCCCCCACCCGCGCCTCGTAACCGTCCGGCAGGCTGGCGATGAAATCATGGATGTGCGCCGCGCGGGCGGCTTCGATTACCTCTTCGGGCGCGGCATCGGTGCGGCCGTAATGGATGTTGTAGCGTATGCTGTCGTTGAACAGCACCGTGTCCTGCGGCACGATGCCGATCGCCGCGCGCAGGCCCGCCTGCCTGAGTTCGCGAATATCGATGCCATTGATGAAAATCGCGCCGCCGCTGACGTCGTAGAAGCGGTACAAGAGCCGTGCCAGCGTCGACTTGCCCGAACCGCTGTGCCCGACCACCGCAATCTTGCTGCCCGCGGGCACCTCGAAGCTCACATCGTGCAGGATCCGCCGCTGTGGATCGTAGTTGAAATCGACGCGGTCGAAACGGATCGTCGCGCTGCCGGCGGGCAGCGCAAACGCTTCCGGCCGGTCCTCGATTTCGCGGTTTTCCTCGAGCAGCCGGAACATGCGGTCCATGTCGATCAGCGCCTGCTTGATTTCACGGTAAACCATGCCCAGGAAATTGAGCGGGATGTAGAGCTGTATCAGCAACCCGTTGATCAGCACCAGGTCGCCCAGCGTCAGTGTCCTGTCGACCACGCCCTGCGCGGCGAGAATCATCAGCAGCGTGACCGCGACCGCAATGATGCAGCTCTGCCCGATGTTGAGCAAACCCAGCGAAGCTTCGTTTTTTACCGCCGCCGACTCGTATTTCTGCAGGTTTTCGTCGTAGCGCTGCGCTTCGTAATTTTCGTTGTTGAAGTATTTGACGGTTTCATAATTGAGCAGGCTGTCGATGGCGCGCGTGTTCGCCCTGGAATCGAGTTCGTTGGCCTGGCGTCGTATTTCCATGCGCCATTCGGTGATGGCAAAGGTGAACACGAGATAAATCGCGACAGCCGTAAAAGTGATGGCCGCGAACCGCCAATCGAATTTTGCGAACAGCACCAGCGCCACCAGCCCGAATTCGAGCAGCACAGGAATGATCGAAAACAGCATGTACGAGAGCAGCGTGGAAATGCCGCGGGTGCCGCGCTCGATATCGCGCGAAACGCCGCCGGTCTGGCGTTCGAGATGAAACCTGAGCGACAAGTTGTGCAGATGGCGGAACACGGTGAGCGCGATGCGGCGTATCGCGCGTTGCGTGACGCGCACAAACACCACGTCGCGCAGCTCGGCAAACAGCGTGGTGGACAGGCGCAGCGCGCCGTACGCAACAAGCAGCGCCAGCGGCAGCAGCAGCGCCGCGCGCGTGGGATCGAGCGCATCGACGATTTCCTTGAGCACCAGCGGCACACCGACGTTGGCGAGTTTTGCCGCCACCAGGAATACCAGCGCCACCGCGACGCGCCCCCTGAATTCCCACAGGTAGGGCAGCAGCATGGGCACCACGCGCCATTCGCGGCGGCGGACGCTTCCGGCAGGCGCGGCTGCGGCAGCAGTATGGGAATGGGAGATCATTGTTTTTACTCGAAAATCACGGCTTGGCAGCGCTGTTCAGCGCATCCAATAAAGCCAGGATATGAATTGCAGGAAATCAGAGCCGGGTAATCCTAACATGAGGCGACTCGCGCCCATGCCCGGGATCGGCAGCACACAAAAAAAGAGGCGCGGGGTTACCGCGCCTGAATGTACCAAAGGAGGAAGATGAAAACAAAGAGTGTGTAACGACCCCGTGCTTTCGCTTTTATAGCTAGCAACTTCGGTGCCAGATAAAATATTAAATAAAATCAATAAGTTATAATTTTATCTTGATTGAAGCCATGCACCATTTCCAGATAAAACCCGGCACGGCGCACCAAAGCTGCGCAGCATAAGCTGCCGAACTTTGTAACTTTCTGTTCGCGGGAGGGGTTGGGTTCTAATAAAACCAGGCCGGTGGCGAGCCGACGGCAAGCATGATGGGGAGCAATGTGCGCGAGGTCAACGCGCCGGCACCGGCAAGGATGGCGCCAGGCGGCGATTACACTTACCGCTACCGAATCCGGCAGTACCCGCGGTAATTTCTTCCGACAACGGACAAGTTGCGGTGCCTGTTCGTCATTTGTTTGTACCCGCTTTATATTCGCAGCACAGCGCTACCTGAACTCGCGGGCGCGACCATAGGACGACCAGCCGGTGAGAAAACGCACCAGTTCGTAGCATATCCAGGTCATCATGCGAGTCGGCAGTGGCTGTTGTTTCCAGTGTGCATGCTGCAGCGGCCGCGCCCCGTTCGCCATCGCCTGTCCCAGGCTCAGCCGCAGTTCGCGTGCGAATCCGGTGTCGTCAATTACCACATTGGCCTCGCGTGCAAGCAGCAGACTCATGGGGTCGATGTTCGACGAACCGACGGTGGCCCAGCGGCAGTCGATCACTGCCACTTTGGCATGCATGAAGCTCTTGTGGTATTCGTGAATTTCGATGCCGGCATCGAGAAATGCCCCATAGAGCGCGCGTGATGCATAGCGCAGCAGGGTGTACTCGACGCGCCCCTGCAGCAACAGCATCACCCGCACTCCGCGCCCGGCAGCATCCACCAGCGCCCGCCGAAAGGACAGGCCCGGGAAAAAATAGGCGCTGGCGATCAGGATTTCCGAGCGCGCGCCGGCGATCGCCGCAAGATAAGCCTCCTCGATATCGCTGCGGTGACCCAGATTGTCGCGCACCAGGAAGGCGGCGCGCTGGCCGCCGCGCCGTATCGCGTCGGCGATCTGCAGTGCCGGCAGGTTGTGCCAGTCCCGGCCGAACTGGGTGAATTCGACCAGCGTCCACAGCCGTTTCACCGCCGGGTAGATGGCGGCGAGCAACGGGCCTTCGATACGCACCGCGTAATCGATGCGCGGCGGCTTCTGGTGCGGCGTGTGCATGTCATCAATCACGTTGATGCCGCCGACGAACGCCACATGGGCATCGATTATCGCGATCTTGCGGTGCATGCGGCGCAGCCGCTCCCGGCGCAATGTCCAGGGCGAGATGTCCGGGCGAAACTTGAGCACCCGCACTCCCGACTGTCGCAAGCCGGAGAGAAAGGCCTCGCTCAGATCCTTGGAGCCAAAGCCGTCGATCAGCAGATGCACGGCGACGCCGCGCCGCGCCGCGCGTGCAAGCACATCCGCAATACGCCGGCCCGCAACGTCGTCTTCAAATATATATGTCTCGAGGTGAATTTCATGGCAGGCCGCATCGCATGCCGCCGCCAACGCGGGAAAATATTCCGTGCCGCCGGTGAGCAGGGTGACGTTGTTGCCGCCGACGAAATCCGTCATAGGCGAACCAGCGTCGTCGTCAGCGCCGCATGGTCGGAAATGCGCGCCCAAGCCCGACCGTGGTGCACATGCACCTGCCGCACCCGGAACCCGCGCACGTAAATACGGTCGAGCCGCAACACCGGCAGTGCTGCCGGAAAACTGCGCGCAGGAAAACCATTCACCAGCTCGAATACCTCGTGCATGTTGAGCGGGTGCGCCAGCTCATGCGTTGCTTTATGACGCCAGTGCCAGTCGTTGAAGTCCCCGGCAACGATCAGCGGTGCTGCGGCCGGGACCAGTTTTTCGATGCGCTGTCTGAGTTTTTCGAGCTGCACGCTGCGGCCGCGCGCGGTTAGCGCCAGATGCACGCATACGCAATGCAGTGGAACTGTCCACCCCGGCACCGCGATTTCACAATGCAGCAGCCCGCGCCGCTCAAAGCGGTGGGAAGACACGTCCTGATTGTCCCAGCGCGTGATCGGATAGCGAGACAGGATGGCGTTGCCATGATGACCGCTGTCGTAGGCCGCGTTTCTGCCGTAGGCAAAATCCGGCCACATGGAATCGGCGAGGAACTCGTACTGCGGCGCGGCCGGCCAGTCGTGATAACGCGCGGCATGACGCTCGTGATTGCCGTGCACTTCCTGCAAGAACACCAGATCGGCGTTGAGCGTGCGCAACCGCTCGCGCAGCTCGTGTATTACCAGCCGCCTGTTGAAAAACGGCGTGACCGACAAACCCTTGTGAATATTGTAAGTGGCGACGTGCAGCGTTTGATTCACTGTTGACTCATCCTGAAATATTTCTCCAGCAGACCCGGGTCATCGAAGTGCCGGCGTCCGACAAACGCTGTCGCATGCCGTCCCCACTGCCGCATTGCACCCGGCTCCGGGATGCCCATCGGCCAGAACCAGTAGCGTTCTCCGCGTTCGCTGCCCGGCACAATGCCGTCGGGGCGAAAAACACTTTTGCGCGCGCCGCCGGCCGCCGGCCGGGAGCGCAAGCTGTCATCGTCGGCGAATGCGTAATGCACGCTCTGCGCGTCTTCGGCATGCGTTGTCGTAATGCGCTGCAGATAATGCGTGCCGCTTTCCAGCAGCAAAGAAAGCCGCGTGCCCGCCGTTATCGCCGGCAGCGTCTGTGGAATGAACGCCGTTTCATCGAGCGTTGCAGGCTGGGGCCTTGGCACCGCGCGCGCAGTTGGAAAGAACTGATGATAGCAGCCGCAATGATGAATGGAATCGTAAACCCACGGTTCGCCATCGGGCGTCAGCGTTACGCGCCAGATCATCCCGTCGAGGTGTCCGCCGAGCAAGTCCCATTCCGAAGCAAGCGGCCGTTCGGGAAACCATACCGAGTAATTGAGCTGCAGCAGCACGCGATCCTGATAGCGCGCGTGCGAAATCCTGCGGTACACCACCGGCTGCGATATGTCTACTGCGGGGATAGGACCGTCCGACCATCCCAGCGCCCCGGGGCGATCGGCATCGCCCGCCGTGTCGATGATGAACTCCGGGGCAAACGCGGCAAACAAGCGCTCAAGATCGGCGCCGCGCGGCTCGGGAATGCCTAGTGGAAAAGCACTGGCGTCCGCAGAAACAGCTGCGATAGCCGGTGTAGCCGCGGACGGAGGCTCGTACCTCACCAGACTGCCCCGCAGTGGAAGTTTCGGCAACGGCACATCGAACGCTTTCTGCACCGCCTGCTGCCAGCGGCCGACGCCTGCAGCAAACGGGATACGGCTCACCCAGTAAAGCCCGGCGATACGCAGCCAGGTTCGATATTCATCCGGCACACGGGCCGCGGCGCGCAGTTTCCGACGCTCTTCCATGCTGCCGTAAATAACCGCGTTCAGCCGGTTGCCGCAAGCTTTCACGCCGACCGCCGCCTGGCGCAAGGCCGGCGGCAAATTCCGCAGCCGCTGTGCCAGCCGCGCCGACTCGTCGGCCGGAAGATTCATGAGTTCCACCCCGTGCGCGGCCGCCCCGAGCTTGAGCAAACGGCTCAGCCAGTCGGCGAATTCGGCATCGCTCATTGGCTGCTGCGCGTAGCTGGCGAGAAATCGATCGACGCGAAGCTGCGGATAACCGGAGATCCTCGCCGCCATGCCGTCGCCCGCCCCCGCATCGGCAACCGCCTCGTCCACTTGCCGGAAAAATTCCACGCAGTGCTGCTGCTCCTGCGATAGCGCGCCCACAACCTCGACCGGAATCCGCGACGGCGAAACCGCGCATCCGGCGAGCACCCCCAATGTCGCGGCAATAACACCAATACGGCCGGCGCAGTGCATCCTACGGCCTGGGTAACTGCTGCGCCGGCGGCTGGGCCGCAGCCTGCTGCCGGCGCAGAATCTCGTCAACCAGCGCACCAAATTGCGCTTCGACATTTTTTCTGAACATGATGGTTCCTATCAGTGGGGGCACCAGAAAATCAGGCGTCATGCGCCCTGCATAACGCAAGCGGATCCGCTCCTGCTGCGCCTCAAGATAATAGGCGTTATGCATTTCCAGAAAGTTCCCGCTCACTGCGCGCGAAACGATGCGCCCATGGGGAAATTCCTCAATGGCAAGCGTGACTTCGATGGGGTAAGTTACGAACAGCAGGCGCACATCGCCCTTTTGCTCGACGATGACAGTACCCCTGCGACGCTCAAGGATGCGGCTCACGCGCATGCCGGGAATAAAATCAGCGAGATGGTTGTAGTCGGTCAGCACCTGCCAGACCCGATACCTGTCAGCCGCGAACTCAGCGCTTGCCTCAACATACAGCACATCGCCGTGGCGTGAGGCGTGAACCGTGACCTCAGCAGCGCCCAGCGCCGCCGGTACGGCAAGCAATAGCATGAACCACAGGCACCGGCAGGCATTCACCATCAGGCGACAGCCTACACCCTCCCGGAGGGAACGGTAGTGCCGAAATCAGGAAACCGACAGCATGCGATCAAGCGCGATGCGGGCGAGCCTGGCTTCGTGCGCGGGCACCTTGATCTGGTTGACCACCTTGCCCTCCACCAGGTTTTCAAGCGCCCATGCCAGATGCTGCGGATCGATGCGCGCCATGGTCGAGCACATGCATACGCTGGGCGCCATGAACTTGACCATCTTGCCCTGCGGCTTGAGCTCCTCGGCGATCCGGTTCACCAGATTGAGTTCCGTGCCGACCAGCCAGCGCGTACCCGGCGCGCTGGAGACGATGGTCTTGATGATGTAGTCGGTCGAGCCGACGTAATCGGAAAGCTTGCAGACCTCGAAGTTGCACTCCGGATGGCTGATGACCATGCCGCCGGGATTCTGGGCGCGGAAATTGAGCACGTGCTGCGCCTGGAACATCTGATGTACCGAGCAATGGCCTTTCCACAGCAATATCTTCGCCATCTTGATCTGCTGTGGCGTAAGCCCGCCCATTTCCTCGTCCGGATCCCACACCAGCATTTCAGAAAGCGGGATGTTCATCAGATAACCGGTCCAGCGGCCGAGGTGCTGGTCGGGGAAGAACAGCACTTTCTGGCGCCGCGCGAAAGACCATTCCAGAATCTGGCGTGCATTGGTCGATGTGCAGACGATGCCGCCATGCTCCCCGCAGAACGCCTTGAGATCGGCGGCGGAATTGATATAGGTCACCGGGGTGACGGTCTCGTCCGGATCGAGCACCTGCGCAATTTCGCGCCATGCGCGCTCCACCTTTGACAGGTTCGCCATGTCCGCCATGGAACAGCCGGCACCGAGGTCAGGCAAAATGGAAATCTGTTCCGGCTTGGACAGGATGTCCGCCACCTCAGCCATGAAATGCACGCCGCAGAACACGATGTACTGGGCGTCGGTCTGCGCCGCCAGTTTAGACAGCCGCAGCGAATCACCGGTCAGATCGGCGTGCTTGTAGACGTCGGCGCGCTGATAATGATGGCCGAGGATCACCGCACGCTTACCGAGCCTGGCGCGCGCGGTAAGAATGCGCTCCTGGCAGGCATCGTCCTGCAGCGGCTTGTAGCGATCAAAGGCAATTGTGCTGGCTTGCATCCCGGCTCCAACTAAGAGTCAAGAGGAAAGTGCGAAACATTACCACAGTATGACAAAAAATCCAGTCCGAAGTGCCCCGCTAAACGCCCAAATCCGCGCCATGCACGTGGTTATTGCCACGGCATAGCGAAAAGTTCAACGTGCCTGGCAAAGCTTTTTCGTACGTGGACAGCAGCAGGCTGGCGGACGGCTACCTGGCGCGCTGTGGCAAATCCTGGATGGCTTCGGCGTTGCTCCACGAAAACACCTTATCCGCCGCCGCACGCCACGGCAGCCACTCATAGCGCAGATGCTCCCGCGGCGCGAGCGTGACCGGCAGCGGTGACGGCACCGTCAGCCCGAACACGTGTTCCGTGTTGTGGGTAATGCCGGGTGCGTAGCGGCTGCGCCAGCGCAGATAAATCTCGAAGCGGTTCTGCCTGTTCCAGTCGGTGAGAAGGTACTGCGCCGCATCGAGCCCGGTTTCCTCGCGCACTTCGCGTACCGCGGTGGCGCCCAGCGTTTCGCCCTCGTCCTGGCTGCCGGTCACCGACTGCCAGAAACCCGGGCGGTCGGCGCGTTCCAGCAGCAGGACCTGCAAGTCAGGCGTGTGCACCACCACCAGCACCGAGATGGGGACCTTGTAACCCGCCATCAGACGAGCAACGGTTTGATGCCCGCGACCGGCGTATCGATGCCGGCGAACAATGTCCAGAAAGGTTTGTCCTGCTCGTCCCAGTACTCGGCCACGCTTTCGAATATCTCCACCGCCGTGGCGAGTTCGTGCGGCGCGTGTTTGGCGAGACCTGCCGCATGTTCGAACAGCGCCACGTAGCCGCTCGCCTTGTTCCACGACATGTCGGTCAGGCAGTCTTCGATCGCATCCCAGTTGCCGCCGAACCACTCGGGAAACTGGAACGCAGCCGCCACCGCATCAAGCAGATGCTGCTTGTCATGCACACCGCTCAGATCGATGTGCACCAGCTTCAACCCGGCTTTCTTGGCCGCCCGGTTGAGCGCGCGCAGGTCCTTGGGCGCGAGATAGGGTCCGGCGTGCGCCGAATCCGGCAATCTCGCTTCAAGCGTAGTCATGTGCTACTCCCGGATGCGCCTGAAACTCGCGTAATGATCGTTGGTGTAATAATACTCGCCGCCGCTGCAGGGCGCCACGAAACGCTGCTGCGGCAAGTTGCGCCCCGCTTTCGCATCATCGGGCACGCCCCGGGCAACGCCCTTGTTTTGTCGCTGCGTGCCGGGTGTCTCCGGGAGCGCACATCCACCCATGACTATGCGGTGCGCCCCCCGGTCGCGCGCGCCTGGCGTTTTCACCGTGTATTCGTGATAGTAGCCGCGCTCACGCGCCGGCAGCAGACGTTCACGGTTGCCGAAAACAGTGCCGTCCCTGGCATAGGGAAACGGTCCGCCCTGTTTGATAAGCCGCAGCGTCTCCCGCGCCTCGCGCGGCAGCTGGTCTGCGCTGATCTCGCGGATTTGCGGCGACTGGCGGGCTGCGCTGCCGACGGCACCCGCGAGCAGTAAGCCCGCAAGCAACGCCGCCGCGAAGCGGCGGCACACCTCACCCCTCACGCCTCACCCCTCACGTTCGTTACTGCCGCAGCCTGATGTGCAGCTCGCGCAACTGTTTCTCGTCCACCGTGTTCGGCGCACGCGTGAGCAGACATTGCGCGCGCTGGGTCTTGGGGAAAGCGATCACGTCACGGATGGATTCGGCGCCCGCCATCATGGTGACGATGCGGTCCAGCCCGAAGGCGATGCCGCCGTGCGGCGGCGCGCCGTACTGCAGCGCCTGCAGAAGAAAGCCGAACTTGGCCTCGGCTTCCGCGGCGTCGATATCAAGCGCGCGGAATACCTTGGATTGCACGTCCTGGCGATGGATGCGCACCGAGCCACCGCCGATCTCCCAGCCGTTGAGCACCATGTCGTGGGCCTTGGCGCGCGCGGCACCGGGGTCGGTTTCGAGCAGGTCCTCGTGGCCGTCGGCGGGCGAAGTGAAGGGATGGTGCATGGCGTTCCAGCGCTTGCCATCCTCGTCCCACTCGAACATCGGAAAATCGAGCACCCACAGCGGCCGCCAGCCGGCTTCGGCATGGCCCTTCTCGTGGCCGACTTTCACGCGCAGAGCGCCCAGCGCCTCGTTGACGATCTTCGCCTTGTCGGCGCCGAAGAAAATGATGTCGCCGCTGGCCGCGCCGCAACGCTCGATGATGGTTCTTACCGCTGACTCCGGCAGAAACTTGAGTATGGGCGACTGCAGGCCGTCCGCGCCTTTGGCCAGATCGTTGACCTTGATGTAAGCCAGCCCCTTGGCGCCGTAGATTTTAGTGAACTCGGTGTAATCGTCGATTTCCTTGCGCGACAATTCCGCGCCGCGCGGCACGCGCAGCGCGGCGACGCGTCCGCCTGTCATCTGCGCCGCGTCGCGGAACACCTTGAATTCGACATCCTTCATCACGTCGGTCAGCTCGGTGAGCTTCAGGGACACGCGCAGATCGGGCTTGTCCGAGCCGTAGAGCGCCATCGCCTCGTCGTAGGGCATGCGCGGAAACGGCTGCGGCAGATCCACGTTCAGCACCTGCTTGAACACTTTGCAAATCATGTCTTCCACCAGCGCGGTGATCTCGCTCTGGCCGAGAAAGGAGGTTTCGATATCGATCTGGGTGAACTCGGGCTGGCGATCGGCGCGCAGATCTTCGTCGCGGAAGCAGCGGGCGATCTGATAATAGCGGTCGAAGCAGGCGATCATCAGCAGCTGCTTGAACAACTGCGGCGACTGCGGCAGCGC
>CAKKQX010000210.1 GCA_919902235.1 Burkholderiales bacterium | reverse complement strand
TGCGATTGCGCGTCATCGCGCGTTTGCGTGCCGGCTATGCTCAGCGCGCCGACGCGCACGCCGAGCAGCCGTATGCGCTGATCCAGCGGCACGCGTTTCAGGCAGGCCCCGGCGGCACGGCGTATGGTGGCGGCGTCCTGCGTCGGCGCGTCTATGGTGCAGTCGCGGGTGACGGTCCTGAAGTTGTCGTAGCGCAGCTTGAGGCCGATGGTCCTGCCGGCGTAGCCTTTGCGCTGAAGATCGGCGGCGACTTTCACGCACAAATCAGTGAAAATTCGCGACAGCCGCTCGCGGTCGCGCACCGGATGCAGGTCGTTCTCGAAGGTGGTTTCGCGGCTGATCGATTTCGGCTCGCTGAAGGTGACCACCGGCCGCTCGTCGCGTCCGTGCGCGGCCTCGTGCATCCATGCGCCGTAGCTTTTGCCGAAGTGCTCCGCCAGCAGCGCCGCATCGGCCTGCGCCAGTTCGCCTATGGTGCGTATGCCCAGGGTTTCCAGCCGCGCGTCCGCCTTGGGGCCGATGCCGTTGATTTTGCGCACCGGCAGCGGCCAGATGCGGGTGGCGATATCGGTCTCGCGCAGCAGCGTGATGCCGCCCGGCTTTTCCAGTTCGGAGGCGATTTTGGACAGCAGCTTGTTTGGCGTGACGCCGATCGAGCACGACAGCCCCGTCGCCTCGCGCACGGCACGCTGAAGGTCCACCGCCGCCCCGCGCGCGCGGGCCCATGGGTCGGGCGCGCCCTCGGCGGCGCCGGTCATCACAAGATCGCTCAGATCGATATAGATCTCGTCGATGCCGCGATCCTCGATCTGCGGCGCCAGCGCGCGCACCGCGTCCTTGAACAGCCGCGAATAGCGGCGGTACTGGTCGAAGTCCGCCGGCAGCAGCAGTGCGTCGGGCGCGAGCCTGGCGGCCTTCATCAGACCCATGCCCGAGTGCACGCCGAGCGCGCGCGCTTCGTAGGTGGCGGTGGTGATCACGCCGCGCCCGGAGTAATCGCGCAGCCGCGGAATGGCCTGATCCGCCGGATCGATCCCCGCGGCGCGGCGCCGCCCGCCGACGACCACCGGCTGGCCGCGCAGTTGCGGATAGCGCAGCAACTCGACCGACGCGTAAAACGCGTCCATGTCGAGGTGGGCGATGTAACGTGCAGTCATGCTGCGTTGAGGAATGCCCGGAAAATACGGAAAATCCAGCGTCCCCGAATAAAAGATTCATTCATTTTACCCGTGGATGACACCCGGACGCGCTTCGTGTCTAATCCTGCACTCTGGCAAATAACAAAGGTGACGGCAATGACCGAATGCACTCCTGCAATACGTTCCGAACTCGCGCCCACCGGCACGCTGCGCGTGGGCATCAATATGAGCAACTTTCTGCTCACCAGAAAAGACCCGGCGACGGGCGAATTCGGCGGCGTTGCCGTGGACCTGGGACGCGAACTGGGCCGGCGCCTGGGCGTGCCGGTGGAACTGCTGCCCTACCCCAATCCCGGCGCACTGGCCGAAGCGGCCAGGTCCGGCGTGTGGGATGTCGGTTTCCTCGGCGCCGAGCCGCAGCGCGCGAACGAGATCGATTTCACCGCGGCCTATGTGGAAATCGAAGCCACTTACCTGGTGCCGCCGGGTTCGCCGATCAAGACCATTGGTGAAGTGGATCGCGCGGGCGTGCGCATCGCCGTGCCCGGCAAGGCCGCGTACGATCTGTATCTGACGCGCAACCTGAAGCACGCCGAACTCATACGCGAACAGGGCGCCGACAACGCGTTCAAAAAATTCGTCGCGGACAAGCTCGACGCCCTCGCCGGGCTGCGCCCGCGGCTGGTGACGGATCACGGCAACCTGCCCGGTTCGCGCATCCTCGACGGGCGTTTTACCGCGGTTCAGCAGGCGGCGGGCACCCCGAAAGGCCGTCCTGCCGGCGCGCAATATCTGTGCGACTTCATCGAGGACGTCAAAGCCTCGGGGCTGGTGGCGCAGTTGATCGGGGAAAACAAGGTGCGCGACCTGACGGTGGCGGCGAAGGCGTAAACGGCACCCGGGAAAACGGACGCTGCGGGCGTCGGCTTCCCGACCGATTCTTCGTTCGATTCGCCGCCCGGTCTGCGCGGCTAGCCGTGAACCTCGCGGCTGTCCTGCGGCGCCTCGCTGCGCGCCGTCATGCCGTAGTCCCGGATCACCGCTGCCACCCGCAGGCGGTAATCCGAGAATACGCCGCCGCGCCCCCTGGCCTGGGCCATGCGATGCCCTTCCAGATTGCGCCAGGCGCGCACCGCTTCCTCATCGCGCCAGAATGAAAGCGACAAATATTTTCCCTTGGTGACCACGCTCTCGAAGCGTTCGATCGAGATGAAGCCGTCGATCGCTTCGAGGTCCGGTTTCAGGGATGCCGCCAGATCGAAATACTCCGCGGCTCTGCCTGGTGCCGGATAAAGTTCGAA
>CAKKQX010000209.1 GCA_919902235.1 Burkholderiales bacterium | reverse complement strand
AATTGGTAGACGCACCAGATTTAGGTTCTGGCGCCGAAAGGCGTGTGGGTTCGAGTCCCTCCTTTCGCACCAGATGACGATGGAATAAAGGATTGCAATGCAAGCGAATTTGGAAACGTTGGACCAGCTCGAACGGCGTCTCAATATTGCCGTGCCGATGGCAGAGATCGACAACGAGGTGGACAGCCGCCTCAAGCGCCTTTCGCGCACCGTCAAGATGCACGGCTTCCGGCCGGGCAAGGTGCCGCTCAAGGTGGTGGCGCAGCAATATGGCGGCCAGGTGCGTCAGGAGGTGCTCGGTGATGCACTGCAAAAAAGTTTTGGCGAGGCCATCAGGCAACAGAATCTCAAGGTGGCGGGTTATCCGAAATTCGAGGCCAAGCCGGCGGCAGGCGACGCCAACCAGTTCGAGTACAGCGCGACATTCGAGGTTTACCCCGAGATCGCGGTTGGCGATATCTCCAAATCGATCCTGACGCGCCCGACGCTGGAAGTGAGCGACGCCGAGGTCGACAAGACGCTGGAGATCATGCGCAAGCAGCGCACCAGCTACGCAGCGGCTGAGCGCGCTGCGGCGATCGGCGATCGCGTCACGCTCAGTTATCGCGGCACGATAGACGGCCAGGAGTTCGACGGTGGTTCGGCCAAGGACTATGCGGTGGTGATCGGCGAAGGCCGCATGCTGCCTGATTTTGAGACCCGGCTTGCGGGCATGAAAGCCGGCGAAGCCAAAACCTTCGACCTGCGTTTCCCGGACGATTACCACGGCAAGGAAGTTGCGGGCAAAACAGCGCAATTTGAAATTACGCTGACCCAGGTCGCAGGCCCCGTGTTGCCGGAGATCGATGCTGAATTCGCAAAAAGCCTGGGTGTGGCCGATGGCGACCTGGTCAGGATGCGCGGCGAAGTCAGGGGCAATCTCGAGCGCGAGGTGAAAGGGCGTCTCAAGGCCCGCGTCAAGGATCAGGTCATGCAGGCGCTGCTCGATGTGACCCACGTCGGAGTCCCGAAATCACTGGTGGAAATGGAAATTCAGCGCATGCAGACCATGGCGCGCCAGGATCTGGCTGCACGCGGCATCCCGGTCAAGGACGACATGCCAATGCCGTCCGATGTGTTCGAAAAACAGGCGCAGCGGCGCGTCAATCTCGGACTGATACTAGCGGAAGTGGTCAGGATCAATAATCTTCAGGCCAAGCCCGAGCAGGTGCGGGCGGTGGTGGAAGAGCAGGCGCAAAGCTACGAGCATCCGGCGGAAGTGGTCAAGTGGTTCTACCAGTCCCCCGAGCGCCTGCGCGATATCGAATCGATGGTGCTCGAGGACAACGTGGTCGCCTGGGCGCTCGGTGCAGCCAAGGTCGAGGATAAGATGGTGACGTTCGACGAATTGATGGAGCACAAATAATGGCGCGATACACGGCACCGCAAGCGATGATGGAGCCGCAGGGACTAGGTTTGATTCCGATGGTCATCGAGCAGAGCGGGCGCGGCGAACGCGCCTACGATATCTATTCGCGGCTGCTCAAGGAACGGGTAGTGTTCCTGGTCGGCGCGGTGACGGAAGTCACCGCCAACCTCATTGTTGCGCAACTGCTTTTCCTGGAATCGGAAAATCCCGACAAGGACATCTCGTTTTATATCAACTCGCCGGGCGGGTCAGTGTCTGCGGGGCTTGCCATCTATGACACCATGCAGTTCATCAAGCCCGACGTTTCGACGTTGTGCGTCGGTCAGGCGGCGAGCATGGGGGCGCTGCTGCTGGCGGCAGGCGCCAAGAACAAGCGCTTCTGCCTGCCCAATTCGCGCCTGATGATCCACCAGCCGATGGGCGGATTTCAGGGGCAGGCCTCCGATATCGAGATCCACGCCAAGGAAATCCTGTTCCTCAAGGCCAAGCTGAATGACATCATGGCGAAGCACACCGGGCAGAAAATCGAAACTGTTGAAAAAGACACGGACCGCGACAACTTTCTCTCGGCGGATCAGGCGGTTACTTACGGCCTTGTCGACAAAGTCCTGATCAGCAGGGCGGAATCCGGAGATGCGGCATAATTGCGGGGTGGACCGTCGGAAAAACTAAACTGTGGTTGAATGTCATAATTTATCGGGGTAAGAGGAAAACCGGATATGTCAGATAAGGTCGGCGGCGAAAAAATGCTCTACTGCTCGTTTTGCGGCAAGAGCCAGCATGAGGTGCGCAAGCTCATCGCCGGCCCGACCGTGTACATCTGTGCTGAATGCATCGAGCTGTGCAACGCCATCATCCGCGAGGAGACCCAGGGCGAGAGCAGCGGCACGGGCGCGCAATCGGATCTGC
>CAKKQX010000208.1 GCA_919902235.1 Burkholderiales bacterium | reverse complement strand
TCCATCGCGTTGTCGATATTGTTGAGCGCCACCACCAGGTTCATCAGGATGAACGGAAAGTAGTGCAGCGCCTCGACGAAAATCACGCCGTTCAATCCCTCCATGAGCGGGAGGTTGATGCCGAACCACTCGCCGAGCAGCAGGTTGACCGAACCGTTGCGGCCGAAAATGAGCTGCATCGCGGTGGCGCCCACGAACGGCGGCATGATCAGCGGCAGCACGCCCAGGGTCTGGATCAGAATCGCGCCGCGGAACTGGAAGCGCACCGTGAAATAGGCGAGCGGCAGGGCGATGATGGAGGCGATCAGCACGCTCATGCCGCCGACGTAGAGGCTGTTCCAGAACGATTCGCGCATCAGCGACAGGCTGAAGAACGAGCCAAAGTGCGAGAGCGTGAAGCCGCCGCCCGGATTGCTGAACGCGACGTAGACCACGGTGACCACCGGAATCACCAGGAACAGCAGTAGAAAGGCGGTGATCAGCAGCGCGATCGCTGCCTGGGTGAAGGTGAAGCGGATTGACATTGCGTTGCGCTAGCCCGAGTGGATGGTGTGAAAGCCCGGTAAATACGCCTATGGGCAGAGGTGCGACCCCCCTTTCTCCGCGCGCGGGGAGTGAGGGGCGCTTTCATCCGCGCCTTCTTTTTATGTAGCGGCGGATTACTTGATCAATGCGCCTGCCTGCTTTGCCAGTTCCTCCGCCTTGGCATAGTTTTTCCGCGACTCGCGGCCCCAGTACTCTTCCAGCGCGGTCATTTCCTTGGTGCGCATGGCATCGCGCTTGGTGGTGCTGAATAGATCCAGGAAACCCTTGTCCTTGACCTTGTCGGCCTTGACCAGCGGCGTATATGCATATTCGCGCGCCTCGTCGATGAGCTTGCGCGCCTGCGGCACGTTCTTGCCCGCGAGTTTTTTCTCGGCATCATGGATGGCCCTGGTGGCGGCCACCAGTTCCTTGTGGCGGAAGGTGATGGTGTGATCGAACATCGCGCTCACCAGGTAGTAGCGCGATTTGGAAATGTCGGAATCGAAATTGACCTTGGGTTTGATCTTGCCGCTGAACGGATTGGGATAACCCTGGGGCGCTTTCGCGTAGAGTGCGGGCAGCACCGGCAGGCGGCTGATCTTGGGATCGAACAGCAACTGCTGGCCTTCCTCGGAAAGCGTGAAGGCAATGAATTTTTTGCCCATTTCCGGATTCCTGGCATTGGCGACCAGGCCGATATTGGCCGGCACGATGGCGGTGACCGAGGGATAGACGAATTCGACCGGGAAGCCGGACGCCTTGGCCGCCAGCCCGAAGAAGTCGATCACCAGCCCGATGCCGAACTGCCCGTTGTTGACGCCGTCCGGCACGCCGAAGCTGCGCTCGGTGATCGCCGCGCAGTTGCCGGCAATCTGCAGCATCTGGCCCCAGCCTTTTTCCCAGCCCTCGCCCTGCAGTATGGTCTCGACGGTCAGATGGGTGGTGCCGGAGCGCGAGGGCGAGGAAATCGCGGCATGGCTGAAATAGACCGGTTTGATCAGATCGGCCCATTCTTTCGGTTCAGGCAGCTTGTTGGCCTTCATGTAGCGCGTGTTCCACATCATGCCGTAGCCGGCGAGCGCCTGGCCGTAGTAATAGCCCTTGGGATCGTTGATGGGATAGGCGCCGATTTTGGCGGGCACGGCTGGATTCTTGCCGTCGAATTTCTGCAGCAGATTGCCCGCGACCAGCACTTCGAAGGCGTCCGGCGCAGAGGCCCAGAAAATGTCCGGCTTGTTGTTGTCCGGGGCTTCGCGCGTGTAGGCGATGGCCGAGGAAGTGCCGCGATTGAGGATTTCGACCTTGACGCCGGGGTTGCGGGCTTCGAATGCCGCCTTATAAATCGTCGTCAATTCCTTGGGGAAGGAGGTGACTATCGTCAGTTGCTGTTGGGCCCAGGACGCGGATGCCATGACGGAAAAGGCCGCGGCGACAACGATTTGCAGAAGGCGGGATGAACGCATGCAGGGTCTCCTCAGGTAATTTTCAGGGGCGAATCCAAATTTATGACGGCAATGTTACAGAGGTATGGCCGGCTTTGTGAATCTTGCGCGGATCTTGAAAAAGCGCTATGCCGCCCCAATATTACAAGCTTCTGTTTTATCAGGGAAAAATAAATATCATGTCCGATACGCCAGTCAAAGAAACGCTGGGCTTCCAGGCCGAGGTCAAGCAACTTCTCAACCTCATGATCCATTCCTTGTACAGCAACAAGGAAATTTTCCTGCGCGAACTGATTTCGAACGCGTCCGACGCCTGCGACAAGCTGCGCTTCGAGGCGCTCACCGACAAGGCGCTCTACGAGGATGCGCCCGAACTGCAGATCCGCGTCAGTTACGATCCCAAGGCGCGCACCGTCACCGTCACGGACAACGGCATCGGCATGTCGCGTGCGGAGGTCATAGAGAACATCGGCACCATCGCGCGCTCGGGCACGCGCGAGTTTTTCCAGAAACTGACCGGCGACCAGGCCAGGGACGCCCACTTGATCGGCCAGTTCGGCGTCGGATTTTATTCCTCGTTCATCGTCGCCGACCGGGTGACGGTGGTGACGCGCCGCGCCGGACTCACCGCCGAGCACGGCGTGCAATGGGAGTCCGACGGCGGCGGCGAATACACGCTGGAGATGGTCGACAAGCCTGCGCGTGGCACCGAGGTGACGCTGCATTTGCGCGAAGGCGAGGACGATATGCTCCACGGCTCGCGACTGCGCACTATCCTGCGCAAGTATTCCGACCACATCACACTGCCCATTCTGATGAAAAAAGAAGAATGGGACAAGGATGCCGGCGCACAGAAACTGACCGACGAGGACGAAACGGTCAACCAGGCAAGCGCGCTATGGGCACGTTCAAAGTCTGAAATCACCGAAGAGCAGTACCATGAGTTCTACAAGCACGTGGCGCACGACTTCGAGGCGCCGCTTTGCTTTTCCCACAACAAGGTCGAGGGCCGCAAGGAATACACGCAACTGCTGTACATCCCGGCAAAGGCGCCGTTTGATCTGTGGGACCGCGAGCACCGGCGCGGCATCAAGCTTTACGTGCGGCGGGTGTTCATCATGGACGACGCCGAGCACCTGCTGCCGCATTATCTGCGTTTCGTGCGCGGGGTGATCGATTCCAACGACCTGCCGCTCAACGTCTCGCGCGAAATCCTGCAGGAATCGAAAGACGTCGAAACCATACGTGGCGGTTCAGTGAAACGCGTGTTATCGATGATCGAAGACCTGGCCGAGAATCACCAGGACAAGTTCGCGACGTTCTGGAAGGAATTTGGCAGCGTGTTCAAGGAAGGCGCGGGCGAGGACCACGCCAACCGCGAACGCATCGCGAAAATCCTGCGTTTCGCCTCCACCCACAAGGACAGCGCGGACGAGGAAGTTTCGCTCGCCGATTACGTGGCGCGCATGAAACCGGAACAGGAGAAGATCTACTACGTCACGGCGGAGAGTTTCGCCGCGGCGAAGTCCAGCCCGCACCTGGAAGTGTTCCGCAAGAAGGGCATAGAAGTGCTGCTGCTGTCGGAACGCGTGGACGAGTGGATGATGTCCTTCCTCTCCGAGTTCGAAGGCAAGCCGTTGCAGTCGGTGGCCAAGGGCGCGCTCGACCTGGGCAAGCTGGAGGACGAGGCGGAAAAGCAGGAACAGGAAAAGGAAGCCGGCGAATTCAAGGGGCTCACCGAAAAAATCGCCAAGGCGTTGGGCGAGCGCGTGAAGGAAGTGCGGGTGACGCTGCGCCTGACCGACTCACCGGCCTGCCTGATCGCCGACGAGCACGACATGACCGCCAACCTGCAGCGCATGCTCAAGGCCGCCGGCCAGAAAGTGCCGCTGGCCAAGCCCATCCTCGAAATCAACACCCGCCATCCGCTGGTGCTGCGGCTGCGCGACGAGAACGAGGAGCAGCGCTTCAGCGATCTATCGCAAATCCTGTTCGACCAGTCACTGCTCGCCGAGGGCGGCCAACTCGAGGACCCGGCGGGGTTCGTGAAACGGCTGAATCAGTTGATGCTGGCGATGGGTGGGAAGTAAGGTAAGGGTTAACGCCGGGCTAAGCGGCGCGGCGCTTTTGGCCGCGTCCGCTTGAGCGCGAAGTCGGAGGTTGCGCATGGTGCTCGGCGTAAGCATCGAGAAGACGCCGGATCATTCGTTGATACTGCGTGTTGTGCTTCTGTGCCTGGGTCTTGAAGAATTCGACGCTACGCTTGCTCAGAGCAAGCGTTACCTTGACTCCATCATCCCGAAAGACCAGATCCTCCGGGCT
>CAKKQX010000207.1 GCA_919902235.1 Burkholderiales bacterium | reverse complement strand
ATTAAAATTAATCCACGCCAGCCTGAACTGGCGCCCCGGCTTCAATTAACTTCCACACGCATTTGCCGTTGCTCGCCTTGTCGATTTCGGCAAGCTGATTTTCATGCGCGGCGGTTTCTTCCCCGGTGGCACGCGTCACCACCAGCCGCAGCTGGGCGCGCGATATTTTCTCGGCAGCCGACACGACTTGTGTGCGCCCGGCCTCCATGATCAGACTGTCCTGGCCGCGCGTCATCGACAAATAAACTTCCGCCAGCAACTGCGCGTCAAGCAGCGCGCCGTGCAGCGTGCGCGCCGAATTGTCGATTTGATAACGCTCGCACAGCGCATTGAGATTGTTTCTCTTGCCCGGATGCAGTTCGCGCGCCAGGCGCAACGTGTCGACTACGCCCGGACAATATTCGGTAATGGGTTTCAGATCGAGCAGGCTCAGCTCATGATTGAGGAAGGCAATGTCGAAAGGCGCATTGTGAATGATGAGCTCGGCGCCACCGGCGTAATCCAGGAATTCCGCGGAAATTTCCCTGAACCTGGGTTTGTCGCTCAGGAATTCGGCGGTCAGCCCGTGCACTTGCAGCGCCCCTTCCTCGCTCTCGCGCTCGGGATTGATGTAACGGTGGAAATGATTGCCGGTGAGACGCCGGTTGACAAGCTCGACACCGGCAAGCTCCAGAATGCGGTGGCCGAGCGCGGGATCGAGCCCGGTGGTTTCGGTGTCGAGAATGATTTGTCGCATGGTCAGAAACCGGTTTAGCCGCCAAGACGCCAAGGCCGCCAAGGAAACCCTTGATGAAAAGGGGCACTGGCAATAATCCGTCCCTGGAGGGAAATACTTAGAGCGCCTAACAAAATAAAATCCCCTCTCCACCGCTTGCGGGGGAGAGGGTAGGGAGAGGGGGCTTTAAGCGTCATTTTGTTAGGCGCTCTTAACATCATTACAGTTCTTCTTGGCGTCTTGGCGCCTTGGCGGCGAATCGAATCATGACTGTACCGACTCCACGCCGCGGTTCGCCAGCGCATCGGCGCGCTCGTTGCCGTCATGCCCGGAATGCCCGCGCACCCACAGCCATTCCACCTCGTGCTGCTGCGCCAGTTCGTCGAGACAGCGCCACAGATCTTCATTCTTGACCGGTTTCCTGTCGGCGGTGCGCCAGCCGCGTTTTTTCCAGCCGTGAATCCAGGTGCTGATCCCCAGTTGCACGTACTGCGAATCGGTATGCACGCGCACGCGGCTCGGCTGCTTGAGCGCCCCGAGCGCGCGGATCACGGCGGTCAGCTCCATGCGGTTGTTGGTGGTGAGCTTCTCGCCGCCGCACAATTCGCGTGTTTTGCCGCCGGATTCCAGGATCGCGCCCCAGCCGCCGACACCGGGGTTGCCCTTGCAGGCGCCATCGGTGTAAATATCCACGACTTCACTCACGGCCGGGCACTCACCATGGATGCACAGCGCTCACTGCCCGCCGCCCAGCGGCGTGCGGGCCGCCACCGCGTCCTCGGGCTGACGCACCTTCTTCGGCACCACGGCCAGGTTTTCCTTGGGCGCCAGCCGGTCGCTCCACCTGGGCGTGATAAGGCGCATGCCGCGCACGCGTTTGACGGCCTGCAGGAAGTACACGCCGCCCGCCATCGGCCACCAGCGATCGCCCGCCGGCTCCATGAATCCAAAGTGTGCCAGCCACTTCTGCTGTGCGCACGGCGGCGCGTAGCAGCGCATCTGCCCCGCGGCGAGCTCGAAACCGAGCAGCGACAGCCAGTCCTTCAGACGCGGCAGATTGATGAAGCGGCCGCGCCAGGGATACCGGGTGCCCGCGCTGAACACGCGCCGCAATCCCCACAAGCTCCAGGGATTGAAGCACGAGATCACCACCTGCCCTTCCGGCATCAGCACGCGCTCAATCTCGCGCAGGATCTGATGCGGATCTTCGCTGAACTCCAGCACGTGCGGCAGCACCACCAGATCGGCGCTGTTGCTGGCAATCGGCAAATCGCGAAAATCGGCGCGAATCGACGCGGAGCCATTCGCATCGACGCCGCAGCGCAGCGGAATGCGGCTCGCCCGCAACAGGTCATGCCCGGTCAATCCGAGCTGAAATGCGTTGTAGCCGAAAATATCGGCAACGACACGATCGAAGTACTCCTGTTCGCGCGCCAGCAGATAAGCGCCGAGCGGCGTGGCGAACCACTGCTCGGCATCATATGTGAGTTCTGCCGTTGACATGCCGCGAGTTTAAATCAAATACCAGTAACGCGAAACCCTTAAGCGCCTGAAAAACCGCAGAAAATGCGCTTGCATACTTCTACAATTCGCCGCGGGGAACTGCCACATAACACCCTGATTACATTAGCCGCGATTCGGAATTGTAGAAGCTCGCGGCTAACCTAAATCCCCTGCTTGCACTATACGCTTTGACCGTATAGCATGCCAGCATGAAAACACCAGACCCGAAGCGCATCCGCGCAAAATTGAAACTCAGCCAGAGTGAATTCGCCGGGCTTCTCGGCCTGAGTACGCGCACCGTGCAAGAGTGGGATCAGGGCCGTAACAAACCAGGCGCCGCCGCAACTGCGCTGCTGCGGCTTGCCGATGCGGGTGTGCTGACGAAGCGGGCGAAGAGCAAGCGATGACCGAGCACCAACTTAGGACAAGGTCCGGGCTATCTGTTGGCGTTCATGCGCCATTGACTTATAGTGCGCCATTGACTTATACTTATATATGATATTCGTAGAGACCAGCATCTTTAGTAGGGCGCTGCCGGACTACCTGAGCGATGATGAGTATCGCGGCCTGCAGAACATGCTTATCGAACGGCCGGAGGCCGGTGCCGTTATTCAAGGCTCGGGCGGCGTGCGCAAGATTCGCTGGGCAGCGCGCGGCAAAGGCAAGTCCGGCGGCGTGCGTGTCATCTACTACTGGTTCCAAGCCGACGAACAGATTTTCCTGATCACCCTCTATGGCAAGAGCGAAAAGGAAGACCTGAGCGCCGCCGAACTGAAACGGATTGTGAAGCTGATCGAGGAACTGAAATGAGCAAACGCACCATCGGACAGGAAATTATCCAGGGCCTGGAAGAGATTAACGCCTGGAAGCGCGGCAAATTGAAGCTCAAGACCTATTCGGTCGAGATGCCCAAGGCCGCGGACGTGCCGGCGATTCGGCGGGAACTCGGGCTGTCGCAGCCGGAGTTTGCCGGATTCATGGGCGTAAGCCTCGGCACACTGCGCAACTGGGAACAGGCGCGGCGTGAGCCGCAAGGCCCCGCCCGCGCCCTGCTGCTGGTTGCGTCCAAGCAGCCGGGCGCGGTGCGCGCGGCGTTTGATGCCGCCAAGCCGGTTGCACGTACGCGCGCCAACAGGCAAGGCGGGCGTGTCATGGCGCGCGCGCGCACCAAGGCCGCATAAGTTGGCCGTCCCCGATGCGGATCATCGGGAAAGCGCAGGAACGGGCACGTATCAGGCGCCCGAACCTCCGTGGTGCAGGTTTGCGCGCATGCGCACGCGCTCGACGAGGAAACCCTGCTGTTTGCGGGGCGGTTGATCCGCGCGATGCAAAACCCGGATCTCAACATGACCGACCAGGATGCTGCTTTTTTTCGGGCTGCGAGTAAATATCCCCCGGCAGAGCCGGGGGATCTCCTATGTTGGTTTAGCTGGTGCGAGAAGGGCGAAGCGCAAGACCTTCCCTGAATGGGCACCGCCCGAGCCGGTCGAGATCTGGTGCCAGGATATCGAGGCCGAGCGGTCGCCTACGGTTCCGGCAAAGATGCCCGAGATCGGCAATGTTCAGATAATTAAAAACAGGTTGCGGAAAGCCGAGCGCGCTCTGCTCGAAAGGCTGCTAACCGATGAGCACATGCGCCAGGTGTGGCGCACGTTGAGCAGCAAGATGCGCGATGAAATGCGATGGACATTGAGGGTTTTTGTCGCCATGTGCGGAGCGCTCGATTACTGCCGACTTGAAGCAGAGACTTGAGGCGAGCGCGCAAGGCGCTATCAAAAGCTGGGCGACACCCTGAGAAAATGCGAGCGCGTGCTGTGGGGCACGCACGGCGTTGATCTGCCGATCAAGCAGTATCTTGCCGAGGATATCGGCCGTGAGACTGACCTGCGCAATTTATGGCCGACGTTATCCACATTGATTCGATATGCTGCCGTTCGAGCCGACCGCATGAAGAAGCATACCAAGGATGAGCCGCGCCTCGCGGAGCAGTCGCCTTTTGCAAAACAGGACAAGCCATTGCTCGGCAAACCGCTCAGAAGCGGCTCGGGCACCGCTCGGCTGCCGCCACCCTTTCGTACTTGCGGAAACCCGTGGTAGTCTCCCCGATCCGGCGAAAATTGTAGAAGTTTTTGCGGATTGCAGAAGTTACCCCTTGTAACTCCTTGATATAAATCCCGTTTTTCTGACGTTCGTTTAAATCAAAAATCGGGCTGGAAAACACGTTTCTGCAGGAAAGGTTATTTCACATGAGCACATTCGATGTCGTGGCGTTGCGCGCTTTCAGCGACAATTACATCTGGACCATACGCGATGGCGGCCGCGCCGCCGTGGTCGATCCGGGCGACGCGCGTCCGGTGCTGGATTACCTGCGCCGGGAAAAACTCGAGCTGGTCGCCATCCTGAATACCCATCATCATGCCGACCATGTCGGCGGCAATGCGGAGCTTCTGTCGCATTTCAAGGTGCCGGTTTACGGCCCGCACGATGCGCGCATCCCCGAAGTCAGTCAGCGCCTCGCCGACGGCGAGCGCATGACGCTGACGCATTTCGGTGTGGAGTTCGAGGTGATGGAAATTCCGGGCCACACCCGCACGCACATTGCGTTTTACGGCGCCGGCATGCTGTTTTGCGGTGACACGCTGTTCGCCGCCGGCTGCGGCCGGCTGTTCGAAGGCACGCCGCAGCAGATGCACGATTCGCTGTCCAGGCTGATGCGCGTGCCCGACAGCACCAGGGTCTATTGCGGTCACGAATACACGCTGTCCAACATCCGCTTCGCCAAGGCCGCCGATCCCGGCAACGCGGCGCTGGACGCGCTCGAAACCCGCGCCCAGAAACTGCGCGATCAGGATCTGCCGACGCTGCCGTCCGATATCGGACAGGAAAGAGCCACCAATCCTTTCGTGCGCTGCGCCGAACCCGCTGTCATCGCCAGCGCCAGCCAATACGTGGGCAAACCCCTTGCAGGTCCGGTGAGCGTATTGGCGGCGCTACGCGAATGGAAAAACAACTTCTGAAATCACTGCAATTGTGCGCCAGATTACCCTGATTTTTAAGTAAAAATTGGCTTGACGGAGCGCCTTTTCGCCAGTTACCATGCGCAGTCCAGATCAACACGCGAACGGCTACGGACCACGATGCCACTCAGGACAGCAGCCCTTTCAGCGATAGCCTTGCTCATGGCAGCGTGCGCCCAGTTGCCCACCGCCGACAACGAGGCGCTGTCCGGCAACGAAGTATCGACAACCGAACGCGGCACGGCCGTTGCCGATCCGGTGCAGCCCCCTGTTGCAGCGGCACCCGTCGCGCCGGCCAAGTCCGAGCTGGCCGTCGCGCCGCCCCCGCCCAAGGCCTTGCCACCAGCCAATCTGTGGCAGCGCGTGCGCAACGGGTTTCGCATGAACGACATGAACAATCCGCTGGTGCGGGACTGGGAGCAATGGTACGCCAGCCGGCCGGATTACGTGGCGCGCATGGTCGAGCGCAGCGGCCGCTATCTCTATCACATCGTCGAAGAAGTCGAGCGGCGCAAAATGCCCACCGAAATCGCGCTGCTGCCGATGATAGAATCCGCCTACAATCCGCAAGCCTACTCGCGCTCCCACGCTTCCGGCATCTGGCAGTTCATCCCCTCCACCGGCAAACACTACGGCCTGCAGCAAACCTGGTGGTATGACGGCCGCCGCGACATCATCGCCGCCACCAACGCCGCCCTCGATTACCTGGAAAAACTTCATGGCATGTTCGGCGACTGGGAGCTTGCGCTCGCCTCTTACAATTGGGGCGAGGGTGCCGTCAGCCGCGCCGTCGCGAAAAACCAGGCCAGGGGACTGCCCGGCGACTACGAAAGCCTGACCATGCCGGCGGAAACGCGCAATTACCTGCCCAAGCTGATTGCGGTCAAAAACATCATCTCCGATCCCGCGCGTTTCGGACTGCAGCTTGCCGAAATCCCCAACGAGCCCTATTTCAGCGTCGTCACCGTCAGGCGCCACATCGACGTCAAGCTTGCCGCCACGCTCGCCGAAATGCCGCTCGATGAATTCCAGTACCTCAATCCCGCCCACAACAGGCCGGTCATCAAGTCCGACGGATCGGAAACCATCGTGCTGCCCCTGCACAAGGCCGCCATTTTCCGCGCCAATCTCGACAATCATGACAAGCCGCTGGTGTCATGGCAG
>CAKKQX010000206.1 GCA_919902235.1 Burkholderiales bacterium | reverse complement strand
CGATGCGATGCACGTAATCTTCGGCGACTTTTGGCATGTCGTAATTAAAGACGTGGGTGATGCTCGCGACGTCGATGCCGCGCGCGGCGACGTCGGTCGCCACCAGCACGCGCACATTGCCACTGCGCAGACGCGACAGCGTGCGGTTGCGTTGCGACTGGTTCATGTCCCCGTGCAGCGCGGCGGCATCATGCCCTTCGCTATGGAGCGTCTCGGCCAGCCGGTCGGCGCCGCGCTTGGTGGCGGTGAATACGATGGTCTGCCCCACCTCTTCGGTACGCAGAAAATGGCCGAGCAGGCGGCGCTTGTGGCTGCTGTCATCGACGTAGTGCAAACGCTGCTCGATGTTTTCGTGGCGCGCCTGCGGCGCGGCCACCTCAATGCGCTTCGGCTGGCGCAGCAGGCGCTGGGCCAGCTTGGCGATGCCGCCGTCAAGCGTCGCCGAAAACAGCAGCGTCTGGCGCGTCGCCGGGGTGGCCGCGGCAATCTGTTCCACCGGCGCGATAAATCCCATGTCGAGCATGCGGTCGGCTTCGTCTAGCACCAGCATTTCCAGGCGCGAGAAATCGACCTTGCCCTGACCGATGAAGTCGATCAGCCGGCCGGGGGTTGCGACAAGGATATCGAGCGGTTGCTCGAGCAGCTTGCGCTGCCGCGGATACGGCATGCCCCCCAGCACGGTGCCGGTACGCATGCGGCGCAGGAACCTGCAGTACTTGTCCACGGCCGCGGTAACCTGCAGCGCAAGTTCACGCGTCGGCGTCAATACCAGCACGCGCGGACCACGACCGGACCTGGCAGAGGGCTGCGCCAGACGCTGCAAAGCGGGCAGCACGAATGCGGCGGTCTTGCCGGTGCCGGTCGGGGCCGAGACCATCAGGTCATGGCCGGCGAGCGCTTCGGGAATGGCTTTTTCCTGCACCGGCGTCGGTTCGTTATAACCGGCTGCGGCCAGCGCCTGGAGAATAGCGGGATCCAGATTCAGGGATGTAAATGACATCAATGATTACTTTCTAGAAAAATAGAGCACAACAAAACGCGCAGGCACACAACTGCGGCAAAAGACAGGTGAACGCTGCCAGCGCACGGGTATCGTCGCTAACCGTGGCAGAGAGCAGCGATTCCGGGAATCAGGCTGAAATCAGGAGGGGTCAGGGACAGATGCAACTCGAAATTTGCAACCGGAGTTGCTTCGAGGTGGCCGCACTATACAGGTAAGCCGAAGAAATTGCGAGACTTTCCGCCTTCGGCGAATGAGCACACGGGCTGAGGCGGCCCTGCTGCTGCCGCGCTAATGCCGGGAATTCAAGGAAATAGCGCGCTTACTGTGCTACAATCGCCGCCCTTTAACGTATGCCCCAACCCAAGGCTGCTATGCCGCGCGCCATTCGTAACATCGCCATCATTGCCCACGTCGACCACGGCAAGACCACGCTGGTCGACAAACTGCTGCGCCAGTCCGGCACCTTCGCCGCGCACCAGCATATCGAAGAACGTGTGATGGACAGCAATGATCTCGAAAAAGAGCGCGGTATCACCATACTCGCCAAGAACTGCGCCGTCACCTACCACGGCACCCATATCAACATCGTCGATACCCCGGGCCATGCCGACTTCGGCGGCGAAGTCGAACGCGTGCTGTCGATGGTGGACGGCGTGCTGCTGCTGGTAGACGCCGTTGAAGGCCCGATGCCGCAGACGCGTTTCGTCACGCGCAAGGCGCTGGCGCTGGGATTGAAACCCATCGTCGTCGTCAACAAGGTGGACCGCCATGGCGCGCGGCCGGACTGGGTGATCAACCATACCTTTGATCTGTTTGACAAGCTTGGCGCAACCGAGCAGCAGCTTGATTTCCCCATCGTTTACGCTTCAGCGCTCGAAGGCTGGGCCACGGCCGACCTGGCTGATAAGAGCGATAATTTGGCGCCCCTGTTCGAGGCGATTCTCAAGCATGTGCCAGCGCGCACCGACGATCCCGAAGCGCCGCTGCAACTGCAGATCTGCTCGCTCGATTACTCGAGTTACGTCGGCCGCATCGGTATTGGCCGCGTTACCGGCGGCCGCATACGCACGGGCCAGATCGTTAGCGTCGTTAAAGGCCCGGATGACGCAGCGCCGATCAGCGCCAAGGTCAACCAGGTGCAGGTATTCAAGGGGCTGGAGCGCGTCGTGGTCGAGCAGGCGGAAGCCGGCGACATCGTGCTCATCAACGGCATTGAGGAAATTGGCATCGGTGTCACAATCACCGATCCCGAAAATCCGCAAGTCCTGCCGCTGCTGAAAGTCGATGAGCCCACGCTCACCATGAATTTCCAGGTCAACACCTCACCGCTCGCAGGACGCGAAGGCAAGTACGTGACCAGTCGCCAGCTGCGCGAGCGCCTGCAACGCGAGTTGATGAGTAACGTTGCGCTGCGTGTGATCGAAACCGCCGACGCCGATGTGTTCGAAGTGTCGGGCCGCGGCGAGCTGCACCTCACCATACTGCTCGAGAACATGCGGCGCGAAGGCTATGAACTCGCCGTATCGCGTCCTCGCGTGGTGATCAGGGAAGTGAATGGAGAGAAGCAGGAACCGTATGAAATGCTTACGGTGGATGTCGAAGAGAACAACCAGGGCGCAGTGATGGAAGCGCTGGGCGCGCGTCGCGGCGATCTGCAGGACATGCAATCCGACAGCAAAGGCCGGGTGCGCCTCGACTACCGCATTCCGGCGCGCGGCCTGATCGGTTTTCAGTCAGACTTCCTGACCATGACCCGCGGCACCGGCCTGGCGAGCCATGTTTTCGACGACTATGGCCCGATGAAACCCGACATGGCAGAGCGCCGCAACGGCGTGCTGATCTCGGCCGAAGACGGCGTGGCCGTCGCTTATGCGCTGTGGAAGCTGCAGGAACGCGGCCGCATGTTCGTGAGCCCCGGTGATCCGCTGTACGAAGGCATCGTCATCGGCATCCACAGCCGCGACAACGATCTTGTTGTCAATCCGATCAAGGGCAAGCAGCTTACCAACGTGCGCGCCTCCGGCACGGACGAAGCGGTGCGCCTGGTACCACCGATTCAGGTCACACTCGAATCCGCGATCGAATTCATCGCCGACGACGAACTGGTCGAAATCACCCCGAAATCCATCCGCATCCGCAAGCGCTATCTCAAGGAACAAGAGCGCAAGCGCGCATCGCGCGAAGCAGCCTGATAAAATAGACAGGATTAACAGGGCTTACAGGACCAGGGCTTACAGGACCGATTGTTGCGGCACTAACAATCACGCAGCAAATACCCGCCCGGAAATCCAGGGCGTCGGGCGCCGCGTGAAATATCCTGTAAATCCTGTCCATTAGCTTTTTCAGGCCATGTCCGAACTACAACAAACCACGGCCACGCCCTACGAACAGCTCGGCGGCGATGCCGTCGTGCGGCGGCTGGTGGACGGGTTTTACGATCTGATGGACACGGTTCCCGAGTACTACGGAATCCGCAAATTGCATCCCGAAAATCTGGCGGGATCACGCGACAAGCTCTACATGTTTTTATCCGGCTGGCTCGGCGGCCCCGGACTTTACGCCGAAAAATTCGGCCACCCCATGTTGCGCGCGCGCCATCTTCCCTTCGCCATCGGTATCGCAGAACGCGACGCCTGGCTTGCCTGCATGCTGCAGGCGATGGAGGACAGCGGCGTGGAGGAAAAACTGCGCAAGAATCTGCTCAAGACCTTCTACGGCACCGCAGACTGGATGCGCAACCGGCCGGAGTGATTGCTTATGGGTAGTGGGCAGAATCAGAAAACCGACCAATCTTCCTCGCTCATCACCCCCACTACCCATTACGCATCACCGCTTCTTGCCGAGTATCGTGCCACGGCAGTTTTTGGCGCCGCACAGGCAGGCATGCGCGCGCTTGACCGCCGGCGTGTGCGGCTCGTCTAGCGTCAGATTGTAGTCGTAGGTCAGTTCGTCCCCGGGACGCACAGCGCGCATCGCCTCGATGAAAATGCGCCCGCCGTCCTCGCTCGCCTCGCAGTTGGGCGCGCAGGAGTGATTGAACCAACGCGCCGAACTGCCCCGGTGCGTGGCATCGATCACCGTCTCCTCGTCCACGGTAAACAGCATGGTGTGCGGGGAATCCTCCTGCTCCTTGCCGTAACGCTCGTCAGCCACTTCGTGACTGATGCGCTCGCCGGTGTATTCGATCAGCCGGCTGCCTTTGGGAATGGCAGCGAGCGCGTATACACCGCGGCCATGTATGGAAGACTTGCGTACGACAAAACGTCGCCGCGTTCCTGGTGAAGAACGGGACATGCTCATGCTACCTCGGATGGGTTAAACCGGAAAAACCGGAACTGCGTTGCCAGACCTCTGTTATCGCTTGATGCCGCGCGGAATGCGCATTGTACCCCGCGGCGCCAAAAAATCGAAGTCGCAGCCGCGATCGGCCTGCATTACCGTTGCCATGAACAGCTTGCGATAGCCGCGCTGGTCCTCCTTGCGCGGGCGCGGCGCCTTTAACTGCCTGCGGCGCGCCGCAAGCTCGGCATCGGACACCAGCAAATCCAGTTTCCTGGCCGGCACGTCCAGCCGGATGCGGTCGCCGGTCTTCACCAGCGCGAGCGGTCCGCCGAGCGCGGACTCCGGCGTCACATGCAGCACGATCGCGCCGAACGCGGTGCCGCTCATGCGCGCGTCCGAGATACGCACCATGTCCTTCACGCCCTTTTGCGCGAGCTTCTTCGGAATCGGGATGTAGCCTGCCTCCGGCATGCCCGGCGCGCCCCGCGGTCCCGCCTGTTTCATCACCAGGATGTCCTCCGCGCCGACCTCAAGCCCGGGGTCATCGATGCGGTTGGCCAGATCCTCCAGCGATTCGAACACGACCGCGCGTCCCTCATGCCGCACCAGGCGCTGATCCATCGCCGCCTGCTTGATGATGGCGCCGCCGGGGGCGAGGTTGCCGCGCAGCACGGCAATGCTGCCGCCCTTGAAAATCGGGTCTTTGAACGGGCGCACCACATCCTGCTTCCACGGCGGCAGCGCGCCGGCAAGGTTCCCGCCCAGCGTTTTGCCGGTGACGGTGAGTGCTTTCAGATTCAGCAGCGGCTTGATCTCGTGCAGGATAACGGCCAGGCCGCCCGCCTTTTCCAGATCTTCCATGTAATGCTGGCCGGTGGGCTTGAGGTCCACCAGCACCGGCGTCTCGCGCCCCATGCGGTCGAACGCGTCGAGATCGACTTCGATGCCGAGCCGCCCCGCCATCGCCGTCAGGTGTACGATGGCATTGGTCGAGCCGCCCACTGCCAGCAGCACCCGCAGCGCGTTTTCGAACGCGGCAGGCGTCATGATCCTGTCCGGGGTGAGCTTTTCCTTCGCCATCGCCACTGCGCGCGCGCCGCTCGCCTCGGCGTGGCGCAGCCGCTCGGCCATCACCGCCGGAATGCAGGCACCGCCCGGCAGCATCATGCCCAGCGCCTCGGTGCACAGCGCCATGGTGCTCGCCGTGCCCATTACCATGCAGGTGCCGGCAGAAGGCGCGAGCTTGTTGTTCACTTCGCTGATTTCCTGCGCCGAGATGTCGCCGGCGCGAAAGCGCGCCCAGAAACGGCGGCAGTCGGTGCAAGCGCCGAGCCGCTCGCCCTTGTGATCGCCGGTGATCATGGGACCGGTCACCAGCATGATGGCCGGCACGTTGGCGCTTGCCGCGCCCATCAGCAGCGCCGGCACGGTCTTGTCGCAGCCGCCGATCAACACCACGGCGTCCACCGGTTGCGCGCGTATCATCTCCTCGGTGTCGATGGACATGAGGTTGCGCAAATACATGCTGGTCGGATGGGCAAAGGACTCGTGCAGCGTGATGATCGGGAACTCGACCGGCAGTCCGCCCGCCAGCATCACACCGCGCTTCACGGCCTCGATCAGCTCGGGCACGTTGCGATGACAGGCATTGAATCCGCTGTAGGTATTGGTGATGCCGATAATGGGCCGGTCGAGCGCATCGTCGCTATAGCCCATGGCCTTGACGAAAGCCTTGCGCATAAAAAACGAAAACTCCTCGTCGCCGTAGGCGGTGAGTCCCTTGCGCATGCCGCTTTTGGATTTGGCCATCTTGTGCTCTGAACTCCCGATTGTTGATCTTTCGCTAATGCGCGACAGCGAATCAGCGCCATTCCCACCCTCTCCTTCCGGGCATGGGTATCTACACATCTCCACTACACGGCCCCCTCGCCCCGCTTGCGGGGAG
>CAKKQX010000205.1 GCA_919902235.1 Burkholderiales bacterium | reverse complement strand
CGGCTTTCGGGCGGCGTGGGGCAGCACCGGCTGGCCAACTGGCCGACGAGCTACTGAAAGGGAGCGGACGCATGGGAGAACGCAAGTTGGCAGGGCGAAACGCGCAGGACTGGCAGTGTGCCGTGTACGAAGCTTTGCGCGAGGCGGGCATCACGATCGTCGCCTACGTGCCCGATGGCGGCCATCGGCGGCTGATCGAGTTGTGCGCCGCGGATCCGGCAATGCGGTCGGTGCCGCTCACCACTGAAGCCGAGGGACCCTGCCTGCTCGCCGGCGCGTGGCTCGGCGGCAGGCGTGGCGTGCTGCTGATGCAGTCGAGCGGCTTGGGCAACTGTATCAACAACTTCGGCCTCATCAAGGCCGGCCAATTCCCGTTCCTGACGCTGATCACAGTGCGTGGGAGTTGGGGCGAAGTCAATCCGTGGATGCTCTACATGGGCCGCAGCACGCGGCCGCTGCTCGAGCTGGCCGATTTTCACGCCTACGAAGTCGATGCGCCGGAGGATGCGGCGCCCACCGTTGCCGCTGCAGCGCAGATGGTGTTTTCGTGCTCTTCGGGGGCGGGCGTGATGTTCACGCAGAGACTGACCGGTGCGAAGAGGTTCAAGGCATGAAGACAAAAGCGAAGAAGCCCGGGCTTGACCGGCGTGACGTGATCAGGCGGATACTCTCCGGCAACGACGACGTGCTGGCCATAGGCGGGCTCGGCAACGCCGGCTACGACCTCGTCGCGGCGCGCGGAGAACACCCGCTCAACTTCACCATCCACGGCGCAGGCATGGGCGGGGCGCCGGTCGTCGGGCTCGGCCTCGCGCTGGCGCAGCCCCGGCGTCGCGTGGTGGTGGTGCTCGGCGATGGCGACATGCTCATGGGCACGGGCGCGCTTGCGACCATCGCGGCGCAGCGGGTGGCCAACCTCGCCATCGTGGTGATGGACAACGAGCGCTATCAGGAAACCGGTGCGCAGGCGACCGCGACGGGATTTGGCGTCGATATTGCCGGCATGGCCGCGGCGGCGGGTTTTCCCGTTGCACTCAAACTTGATGACCGCGCCCGCATTGACGATGCGGTGGAAAAGATTCTGCACGCGCCCGGGCCGGTGCTGGTGAACGTCAAGATCAGCGACGCGCCGGTGCCGCAGATGGCGAAGCTGCGCGACGGCGTGCTGATGAAGATCAGGTTCAGGGAGAGGCTTGCTGCTGAGTAGAGGATAACCCGCCGGCAGGCGAGCCGCGTTCCTCCGCGTCTGGACGCGGAGGGTGTTGCATTTGTGCGAGAAGGAGGAGGAACCCATGAGAAAGCTGCTCCGCTGCTCAGCCCTTGCCTTTGCGGTAATTCTGGCGTCGCCGGGCGTTGCATCAAGTCAACCGTATCCGACCAAGCCCGTGCGGGTGGTGATCCCGTGGCCTGCGGGCGGCTCGGTCGACATTGTCGGGCGTGTCGTGATGCAGAAGGTCGGGGAGAGCTTGGGCCAGCAGTTCGT
>CAKKQX010000204.1 GCA_919902235.1 Burkholderiales bacterium | reverse complement strand
AACACCGCCATTTCCTTCGCCGCCTGCTTGTCGCCTTTGTTTTCCGCCACGCTGATGCCCTGGCGGTAGGCGGCAAGCGCGTCCTGCGCCTGCCCGTTTTCGTCGAGCGCGCGCCCGAGCAGCTTCCACGCCGCCGAATAGGCGGGGTCCTGCTTCACCGCCGCGCGCAAATGCTCGACGGCCTGCGCGCAGGCTGCGATCTTGAGATACTCGCTGCCGAGACTGAAGCGCAGCAGCGCATTATCGCGTCCGGCGGCGAGCATTTTGAGCAGGTTGGGCAGCAGATTGCCGGACATGAACTGAAATCAAAAATAGTGCAGAAGGCGATAAAGTAAAGATAAAGTGCGGCGACGGCTTGCGACCGAGATTGAAATCCCGGCGCGAGCGCTTCATCATAGCGCAACCCGGCGGGCCGCGAACACTCGCCTTCCCATCCATCCAGATTCCATGCGGAGATTTCACATGACCAGGCAGATTGTTCACACCGACGCCGCGCCCAGGGCAATCGGCCCTTACTCGCAGGCGGTGCGCTGCGGCAACACCGTTTATCTCGCGGGCCAGATCGGGCTCGATCCGGCGACCATGGAAATGGTGGCTGGCATCGACCGGCAGATTCATCGGGTGTTCGAAAACCTCAAGGCCGTCGCCGCCGCCGCGGGCGGCAGCCTCAACGATGCGGTCAAGCTTACGGTCTATCTGACGGATCTTGGCAATTTTGCGCGCGTCAATGAAATCATGGCGACGTTTTTCAGCGCGCCCTATCCCGCGCGCGTCGCGGTCGGCGTGAGCAGCCTGCCGCGCGGCGCGCTGGTCGAGGTCGATGCGATCCTGCATCTGGAGTGAGCGTGGGGCGTGCGGCGGCAGGCAAGGCGGGCAAAAAAACTTCACCCCTCGCGGCGGATGCCCCATCCTCTCCATCCGCTGCCGCGCGCGCCTCGTTATCGGGACTGAGCAAATCGGTCGTCGAAAAGCTGGCCAGGCTCGGCATCGCCAGCAAGGCCGAGCTGGTGCTGCACCTGCCATTGCGTTACGACGACGAAACGCATCTTTACCCGATCCACGAGGCGCCGCACGGCCAGACTGTGCTGATTGAAGGCAAGGTCGTCGAGTGCAGCGTCAAGTACCGGCCCCGGCGCCAGCTGGTATGCCATGTCGAGGACGCCAGCGGCATGGTCACTTTGCGGTTTTTCAATTTTTACATGAGCCAGATGAAGCAGCTCGCTGCCGGAACGGCGCTGCGGGTGTTCGGCGAAATTCGGCAGGGTTTTTTCGGCGCCGAGATGGTGCATCCCCGATATCGTCTGGTGCACGGTGAAATGCCGGTGTCGCAGGCGCTGACGCCGGTATATCCGACCACTTCCGGTTTGGGGCAGGATGCACTGCGGCGTCTTATCGAGCGCGCGCTCGCCGACAGCGATCTCCCGGATACGCTGCCGGAAGCAGTGCTCAAGGCCTTGCGCTTGCCGCGTTTCGCCGAGTCCGTGCGCTTTCTGCACAATCCGCCGCCCGCGGTCGCGCAGCGCGAATTGCAGGAGCGCCGGCATCCGGCGTGGCGCAGAATCAAATTCGACGAACTGCTGGCACAGCAATTGTCGATGCGGCTGCATTACCAACGCCGGCGCAGCGCCGGCGCACCCGCGCTGCGGCCGCTGCGGAAACTGACGGCCGCGCTGCAGAAAAAACTGCCGTTCCAGCTCACCGGCGCGCAAAACAGGGCGCTGGCGCAAATCCGCCACGACATCAGCCGGCCCTACCCGATGCAGCGTCTGCTGCAGGGCGACGTCGGCAGCGGCAAAACCGTCGTCGCCGCGCTCGCCGCGCTGCAGTGCGTGGAGAATGGCTATCAGGTGGCGGTAATGGCGCCCACTGAAATCCTTGCCGAACAGCACTACCGCAAGTTCGGGGTGTGGCTGGCCGACCTCGGCGTCGCCGTGGTGTGGCTGGCGGGCAGCCTGCGTCAGAAGCAGAAACGCGAAGCGCTCGAAAGCGTGGCGGCCGGCAGGGCGGCGATCGCGGTCGGCACCCATGCCCTGTTCCAGGAGGAAGTGACATTCCACAATCTCGCGCTGGCTGTCATCGACGAACAGCACCGCTTTGGCGTGCATCAGCGGCTGGCGCTGCGCATGAAAGGTTCGCGTCCCAACGTGGGCGCGCAGCCGCACCAGCTGATGATGAGCGCGACGCCGATTCCGCGCACGCTGGCAATGAGCTATTACGCCGACCTCGATGTGTCGGTGATCGACGAACTGCCGCCGGGCCGCACTCCGGTGGCGACGCGGTTGATCGCCGAAGCACGGCGCGATGAGGTCATACAGCGCGTGCGCGATGCCTGCATGGCAGGCAGCCAGGCCTACTGGGTGTGCCCGCTGATTGAAGAATCAGAGAGGCTGCAG
>CAKKQX010000203.1 GCA_919902235.1 Burkholderiales bacterium | reverse complement strand
TCTCGCAAAAGCACCAACCCTCAAACAAGGAAAGTACGCAATCAATGAGCACGCCACAACTCTCGACGCAATACCGTGCGGACCAGACTCTCTCCTGGAATATGAAACTGCTGTCCCATAACGAACTCGCCGGATTCGGCGGCGTCGGGGAGGGCATCAATATGCAGCTTACCGACGATGGCCGGCGCATCCTGTGGCTGGCGCACGAGTCCGCGCCCAAGAATTTCACCGGGGTTGACGTTACCGACGTAAAAAATCCCAAGGTGGTGGTGCAGACCGACCTGCCGCACGCGGGCGTGCGTTCCAATTCGCTCGACGTGGTCGGCAACATGATGGCGGTCGCCTATCAGACCAAGAACGTCGGGGACAAGCCGGCCGGTTTTGATCTGTTCGATATCAGCAAGCCCGAAACCCCCAAACTCATTACCCACTTCGACACATCCGGTCCGCACTCGCGCGGCGCGCACTGCGTGTGGTTCGTGGATGGCGAATATGTCCACCTGACGTCGGGCTCTGCCGATTTCGAGCCGACGCATCCCAAAGATTTCCAGTTCTACCGCATCATCGACGTGAAAAACCCCTCCAAGCCGGTAGAAGAGGGACGCTGGTGGTATCCGGGAACGCGCAAGGGTGATTCGGAACCGCCACCGCCGCGCCATCCCAGGTTCGACGGCGGTTATCGTCCGCACAACACCAACGTTTATCCGCAGCGGCCGGATCGCGCCTATATCGCCTATCTCGACGGTGGCGCGGTGATTTTGGATATCAGCGACAAGGCGCATCCCAAGGAAGTCACGCGCTGGCGCTACTCGCCGCCGTTCAACGGTTTCACGCACACGGTGATGCCGCTGTTCAGCCGCGATCTGCTGATCGTCACCGACGAGTGCACCAAGGATGACGGCATAGACTGGCCCAAGCTGGCGTGGGTGGTGAATGCCCAGGTCGAAACCAACCTCGTGCCGTTGTCCACGCTGCCCTTGCCCTCGCATGAGACCTTCACCAAGCGCGGCGGGCGTTTCGGCGCGCACAACCTGCATGAAAACCTGCCGGGGCCGGCGTCGTTCCGCTCCGACACCATCGTGGTCGGCACTTTCTTCAATGGCGGCGTAAGGGCTTTCGACACTACCAATCCCTACCAGCCGAAGGAAGTTGCCTATTTCGTGCCGGGTGCCCCCAAGCTCTCGCCCAAGGGCGCGATTCAGATCAATGATGTGTGGGTGGACGAGCGCGGCCTGGTCTACGCGGTGGACCGTTTCGGCGGCGGCTTGTACATCCTCGAGATGACCATCTGACGTGGGACTGCTGACTGAACCCGCGGCCCTTGAGCGCGATCCGCTCGCGGGCCGCATTCCGGTGAGCATCGTCACCGGCTTTCTCGGCAGCGGCAAGACCACGCTCATCAACCGGCTGCTCAAGCGGCCGGACATGAACCGCGTTGCGGTGATCATCAACGAGTTCGGCGAACAGGGCATCGATAACGATCTGGTCGAGGTGTCTTCCGAACAGATGATGCTGCTCAACAACGGTTGCCTGTGCTGTGTGCTGCGTGGCGATCTGCAGGAGACCCTGCGCGAGCTTTTCGTCAAGCGTCGCAACGGTGAAATCATCGACTTTAATCGCGTGGTCATTGAAACCACCGGGCTCGCCGATCCGGCGCCGGTGATGCAGACGCTGATGACCGACACTTTGTTGCAGGAAGAATACCGGCTGGATTGCGTGGTCACCCTGGTCGACGCGGTGAACGGGCTGGAGCAGATTGCAACCCAGCCTGAACCGGTCAAGCAATCCGCGTTGGCCGATCGGCTGGTCATCACCAAATCGGATCTTGCCACTGCGGATCAACTGGCGGCGCTCGAATTGCGATTGCGCGAACTTAACCCGCAGGCGCCGCTGAAACGCGCCGTCAACGGCGAGATCGAGCTTGCCTTCCTGGTCGATGTCGGATTGCGCGATGCGCGCTCCAGACTGGAGGACGTCGAACGCTGGATGGGCGCCGATGCCCACGGCGAAGGAAACGAGCACCATGCGCACCGGCATGATGCTTCAGTGCAATCATTCTGCCTGCGTTTTGAAAAGCCGTTTTCCTGGAGCCTGTTCTCGCAATGCATGGAAGTGCTGGCGGCATTGCGCGGTTCCGACATGCTGCGGGTAAAGGGGCTGGTCAACGTGGCCGGGCATGCAGGCCCGTTGGTGGTGCAGGGCGTGCAGCATCTTTTCCATCCGCCGGTCGAACTCAAAACGTGGCCGAGCGCGGACCGCTCAAGCCGTATCGTTTTCATTACGCGGGGCATTCCCCGGGAAACCATCGCTGCACTGTTTGCCGCCATCGCTGCGGTTGAGCCGGGCTGAGCACTGGTTTCCACCGTGTATGTTGTAATATGGGCATGAATGTTGCTTCGCCTGGTACTCGTTTACTCAATCCATAAAACGAGAGGTTTACATGAATCTGAAACTGCTGGTCCGCATAGCCTGTCTGCTGGGCGCCGTTGCGGCACCGATCTTTGTTGCAATCCCGGCTATCGCGCAAACCTATCCCGGCAAGGCTGTGCGCATCATTATTCCGTTTCCTCCGGGCGGGATTTCCGATGCGCTGTCGCGTTACACGGCACAGCATCTGTCATCGGTCATGGGACAGCAGTTCCTGGTCGAGAATCGTCCCGGCGCAGGCACTACCATAGGCGCCGATCTGGTTGCCAAGGCCGCGGCGGACGGCTATGCGCTTTATTTTTTCGATGTGACGACGCATGCGATCAACGCCACGCTGTACAGCAAATTGCCGTACGACAGCGTCAAGGGTTTCAGCCCGATCGGCATGGTGGCGCAGACGCCCCTGATTCTGGTGGTGCATCCTTCGATCCCGGCCAAATCGGTCAAGGATCTGATCGCGCTGGCCAAGGCGCGCCCGGGCGAAGTCAACTACGCTTCCTCAGGCAACGGCACCATTCTGCATTTGTCCGGGGAAACGCTGAAATCAATGGCGGGGATCAACATGGTGCATATCCCGTACAAAGGCAGTGCGCCGGCGGTGGCTGCCGTGCTGGGCGGGGAAGCTTCGCTGGTGTTCTCCACCACGCCGGCGGCGCTGCCGCACGTCAATGCAGGCAAGCTGCGCGCAATGGCAGTCACCAGCGCCAAGCGCTCACCGGTATTGCCCAACGTTCCTGCCATGGCGGAAACGCTCAAGGGCTTCGACATCATTCTGTACAGCGGCATGATGGGTCCCGCCGGATTGCCCCGGGATATCGTCGCCAGGCTCAACGGCGAGATATCCAGGATGCTGGCCTTGCCCAAGACAAAAGAAGTGTGGGCTTCGTTCGGCGCCGATCCGATCAGCATGACGCCGGAGCAATTTACCCAGCACATACAGTCCGACATCGCCAAGCTCGGCAAGATGGTGCGGGCCGCCGGCGCAAAGGTCGATTAATTAAAAACTCAGGCCGCCATACGCGTATCTTGCTCGTTCTGGCGGGGATGCTGGCAGGTCCGGCATCGGTGGCGTATGCCCAGCAGCAGTATCCATCCCGTTCCGTCTGCCGTTCTCGCCGGGCGGGGCCTCCGATACCACCGCGCGCATAGATTGATGCGCGGGGTCGGGCGACCCTATTTCCGCCAGAATGCGGGAGTAAAAATCACCATCACGGTGAAGATTTCAAGCCGGCCCAGCAGCATCGCGAGGGACAGCACCCACGTCTGAAAATCACTGAGCGACGCATACGTCGTGGCAGGCCCCACCTCGTTCAGACCCGGGCCGGTGCTGGTGATGCACGCGACCACGGCGGAAAAAGCAGTCGTGAGATCGAGGCCGGATGCCAGCAGCATCATGGTCATCGCGATGATGCTCGCCCCATAAAGCGACATGAACGCCAGCACCGCGAATACGATATGGTTCGGAATGACGTGTCCGTTCAGACGCACCGGAATTACCGCATTGGGGTGCAGGAGTTTGGAGAGTTCACGCCACGCCTGCAGGAGCAGAAGCTGCGTGCGTATCATCTTGATGCCGCCGCCCGTGGAACCGGCGCTCGACGCGGTGGCGCACAGCAACAGCATCAGCACAGGCACGAACATCGGCCACACGTTGTAATCCGTGTTGGCGAAGCCGGTGGTGGTGCCGATGGAAATCACGTTGAAAGCCGCATAGCGGATGGCGGTTGCCAGGCTCGGATAGACGCCGCTCAGCCATAAAAAAACCGCAACGGTCAGCGAACTCACGATCATCGCGGTCAGGAACCAGCTGGCTTCCCAATCCTGCCGGTAGGGTTCGAAGCTGCGCTTGCTCAGAGCGAGGAAATGCGTCGCGAAGTTCATGCCGGCGATCAGCATGAACACTATGGTAATGGCCTCGATAAGCGGGGAGTTGAAAAAACCATAACTTGCATCGTGTGTTGAAAAGCCGCCGAGGCTCATGGTGGCGAAACTGTGCACTACTGCATCCAGCCATGACATTCCCGCCAGCCGGTAGCACAAGGCGCATATCAGCGTGAGTCCGGCATACAGGAGCCACAGCCGTTTGGCGGTAGAAGCAATACGCGGCGTAAGCTGGGTATCTTTCATCGGCCCGGGCGTTTCAGCCCTGAAAATCTGGCGCCCGCCGATGCCGAGCAAGGGCAGTATGGCCACGAACAGGACAATGATGCCCATGCCGCCGAGCCATTGCAGCAACCCGCGCCAGATGTGGATGGACGGCGGCAGCTTGTCCAGATCGGACAGGATGGTGGCGCCCGTTGTCGTGAGACCGGCCATGGTTTCGAAATACGCCTCGGTAAACGACAGCCCCGGCAGGTAGAGGAGCAGCGGGGTCGCGGCGAATGCGGGTAGTACCGTCCACGCGGCGGTGACCAGCATGTAGCCATCGCGTATTTTCAGGTCCCGCGGCCCCGAACGTGCGGTCAGCCACAGCGCGGATCCGGCTGCTGCCGTGATGAAAAATGCTTTGTCATAAGCCAGCAGCGCGTCATCGTGCAGCCAAAACGACACGCCGAGCGGGATCAGCATGGTAGTGCTGAATATCAGCAGGACTATGCCCAGCCCGTAGAGGACCGGCGACATTTTATCCAGCGTTTGGGGACGTTCTATAGCCCAGTTCAAGGCGGCACCCTGCGTTGTTGTGGTGCGGCATTTTACTCCGATGCCGCGAGCAAAGGCCAAAAGGGCGGCGCCATCATTGGCGGGCGCAGAATTTGCAGCGGAAGGTTTAGTGGTT
This sequence comes from Burkholderiales bacterium, assembly GCA_919902235.1. Classification (GTDB taxonomy): domain Bacteria; phylum Pseudomonadota; class Gammaproteobacteria; order Burkholderiales; family SG8-41; genus CAKKQX01. Next base: position 889 of record CAKKQX010000203.1, on the reverse strand, counting down.
GCCTCCTGGCTCTTAATATACTGGCTTTGCAAGGACCTGCGGATTAGTGCTTTGGGACCAAGGTCCATTACGGGAAAGGTAATTCATGACCCGCCGTCCCGGGATATCCCGCTTCAATGCCGTCGCCACTCCCAGGGCGGAACGGGCGAGGGGTCAACCCAGAGGCCAAGGCGCTGCGCCTGGGCGGCTTTTTCCGCCAGTTCATAGTCCATTTGATCGCCCGCGCTTTGCTCTTTTGTGTATTCCCGGTCCCACCATGCGCAGCCGGCCCGGATCTGCTCCAGATTGATGTCGCGACCATTCAGGATCACAACCCCGACCATGCGGCCGTAGCGATCCTTGTTGTGCCACAGAATCAGGACTTTCTGACGGCGCACCAGCTTCGTCAGATACGCCGTCGATTGCTTGAAAAACTGCTGCCCTCTTTCCGGCGCATCGATACCCGCCAGACTGACCCGCAATTGCTGGCCCTTAAGGTTAACGACGGTTATGGTATCCCCATCCGCTACGTTGATGACGTATCCCACGAATTCCGCGGCCATGGACGCGGCGGCAAACAGCAAAAGTGCGCAAGCAAGCATGATTCTTATCATCGTTCAAGAGAATGTCGCAGAAACGCTGATTAGGCAAATGCCCGCCGGATCATCGAAGCGTGGCGGATTGAATACAACGCCGAGCGGCCGTACAGCTCCCTGGGCAACCTGACGCCGACTGCACACCAAGGCTTCTTGCCCGATAGCCAGTGAAGACCAAGTGACGGGGGAGCTTACGCGTTAATCGCCAATTCTGGCCGCAATTGGTAATGACGTCTCGGGAGTGCCGGCCGCGCGGTTGCTCATTTCACCCGGAAGACGCCTCTGACAAGCCGGACCTGGCCCTCCTCAAGACT
>CAKKQX010000202.1 GCA_919902235.1 Burkholderiales bacterium | reverse complement strand
GGGAGGGGGATTGAGCATTCCGACTGTCATCCGTTATGAAACGCTCAATAGAGCAGAAATGATTTACGCTTTGCCAGGGTCGGATTTTAATCCTGTCAATCCTGAAAAATCCTGTTAATCCTGTCTAATCGGGTTTTCGAATCATGTCCACACCCACCGTCGCCTCCCGCCTGCAGCGCCGTTTCGTCGTCATGAGCAGCGACGATGCGCTGGCAGCGGCGTTGCGCGCGGCGCTGCCGGAAGACTGGCAGATGGTGCAGACCAACGATGTGGGCGAACTCGGCGGCTTTCAGGAAATTCTGCAGTACCGCTTCATCCTGCTCGATCTTGACGCGGGCGAAGCCTTCGACCCGCTGGAGACGATACGCGAAGTGCGCATGCAAATGATGCTCAACGTGGCGATACTCTGCTTCGGCGGGGACGGCGCGATGCGCGACGAAGCGCGGCTGGCGCGCGCCGACCGGTTTTTCGAACGCGCGGAAATCGTCGAGCGCATGCTTCAATTCTGCGACCAGTACGGGTGGTGAGATTGCCGTTATTTAAACTCGGTTCAACATCAAAGACATTTTGACAGGATTAACAGGATTTACAGGATCAAAGCGATGACCGATACATGCTTTGCCAGCGCAGGGTTTTAATCCAGTTAATCCTGTTGATCCTGTCTATTCGCATTTCACCCGGACATCCCCGACTGAAACACCAGTCCCGCGTGCTCGCGCAGCGCGTGGAACCTGATCTTCTTCCATAGATCCTGCGCCACCTTGAGCTCGGCGTCGAAAGCGGCGAGGAAGGTCGGCGCTTCCACCACGTCGTAGGCGATGCGGTGGGCGTTGGCGTCGATGAAGCGCTTGAGTTCCCTGGGATCATCCGAGGTCACCCAGCGTGCCAGCGTGTAACGCGCCGGCATCAGGCGCGGCTCGGTGCCGTATTCGTGGCGCAGGCGGTGCGCCACCACTTCGAACTGCAGTTGCCCCACCGCGCCCAGCAGCAGCGTGCCGCCAGCATGGGGCCGGAACACCTGGATCGCGCCTTCCTCGCCGAGCTGGGTCAGGCCGGTGCGCAACTGCTTGCTGCGCAGCGGATCGGCAACTTCCACGTTCTGGAAAATCTCGGGCGCGAAAAACGGCAGGCCGGTGAACTGCAGGTCTTCGCCCTCGGTCAGGGTGTCGCCCAGTTGCAGCACGCCGTGGTTGGGGATGCCGATGATGTCGCCGGCCCAGGCATCCTCGACCTGCTCGCGGCGCTGCGACAGGAAGGACACCACGCTGCTGGGACGGAAGAATTTCCCGGTGCGGCAATTTTTCAGCCGCATGTTGCGTTCGAAACGGCCGGAGCAGATGCGGATGAAGGCCACGCGGTCGCGGTGACCCGGATCCATATTGGCCTGAATCTTGAACACCACGCCGGAGAACTTCGGTTCCATCGGCTCGACCGTGCGCTGCAGCGCGCGATGCGCGCGTGGCGGCGAAGCGAAATCGACCACCGCGTCGAGCACTTCGCGCACGCCGAAGTTGTTGATGGCCGAACCGAAGAACAGTGGCGTCTGTTTGCCGGCGAGGAACGCCTCGCGGTCATAGACCGGCGACACGCCCTGCACCAGGTCGATTTCCTGCCGCGCCTGGTCGAACACCGTGCCGAAGCGCTCTTCGCACTGCGGGTTGTTCAGTCCCGTGATGATTTCATCGTCGCTGCCGACGCGATCCTCGCCGGCCTGGAACACGCGCATGCGGTCGCGGCGCAGGTCGAACACGCCCTTGAACAGCTTGCCCATGCCCACCGGCCAGGTGCACGGCACCACCGGAATGCCCAGCGTGCGCTCGATTTCATCGACGAGGTCTGTCGGTTCGCGCACCTCGCGGTCCATCTTGTTGATGAAGGTGATGACCGGCGTGTTCTGCGCGCGGCACACCTGCAGCAGGCGCAGCGTCTGCGGCTCGATGCCGTTGGCGGCGTCGATCACCATCAGCGCCGCGTCCACCGCGGTCAGCACGCGGTAGGTGTCTTCCGAAAAATCGCGGTGGCCCGGCGTGTCGAGCAGGTTGATCACGCAGTCGCGGTACTCCATCTGCATCACCGAGCTGGCTACCGAGATGCCGCGCTGTTTCTCGATTTCCATCCAGTCCGAAGTGGCGTAGCGCGAGGCCTTGCGCGACTTCACGCTGCCCGCGATGTGAATCGCGCCGGCGAACAGCAGCAGCTTTTCGGTGAGCGTGGTCTTGCCCGCATCCGGGTGCGAAATGATGGCGAAAGTGCGGCGGCGGGAAACTTCTTTGTCTATGCTCATGATGATGTGCGCCGGACTCTAAAGGCCGGCGGCTGGACAACTGCAAAAAATACGGATGGCGCAGCGAGCTGCGCGCGATTGGGACGGCCTCGGTATTGCCTGGCATGTAGGGCACGCGGGCCGGAAGGAAGATCAGCGAATCACATTGGACGCATCTAAATAACTATATGATATAAAAGGAATTATATTCTTTTTCTGGGCGTCGATCAAGTGTTTGTTATGAGCCGCATCTGCTGCGGCAGGCAGAGGCTGGCGAGGTCGTAGCGCGTGAGCGCGGTCTCGCGCGCCGCCGCGCGCAGCGGCGCGTAGTGCGCGGGCCGGGCGAGACTGTCGATTACGGTGTCGGCGAGCGCGCCGGCGTCGAAGAAATCGACCAGCAGCCCGTTCTTCTGATGCGCGATGACTTCCTGCACCGGCGGCGTGGCGCTGCCGACGACCAGACCGCCCGCGCTTAACGCCTCGATACAGCTCCAGCCCAGCACGAAGGGGTAGGTGAGGTAGACATGGCACGCCGACACCTGCAGCACCTTGAGATATTCGCCGTACGGCACCCGGCCGAGGAAAAACACCCGGCGCATATCGAGGCGCTCGCGCACCTCATCGAGAAAAATCTGCTGCCAGGTACTGCCGGCGGGCGGCGCGGCGCCGTACGATACGCCGTCGCCGCCGATGATCAGCGCCACCGCATTGGGACGGCGGCGCAGGATCTCGGGCAGCGCGCGCATGAACCTGTGATAGCCGCGCATGGGTTCGAGATTGCGGTTGATGAAGGTGACGATCTCCTCGCCCGCGCGAAACGTGTGTCCCGCCACGCTCAGCGTCGCCGCCGCATCTGGTCGCACCACATCGGTGGCTATGCCGTCGAAAATAACCTCCAGACGCCCGCGATAGCTGTGCGGTACGGTGTTGCGTTGAAAATGGGTCGGGCTCCAGCCGCCGTCCATGGCCTCCAGTGCCAGCAGCAGGTGCGCATTTTTTGCGCGCAACTGCGCCGCGTCGACGACGTCCGTGCGGTGAAACTCCGCATCAAAACCGTAATCGAGGCCCTGTGCCGCGTAGTAAAACTCGATCAGCGCCAGCATGCGCGCCTGCGGCCATACGTCTTTCAGAAACAGGCTCTCGCCCCAGCCCGGGTTGGCGATGATTACATCCGGTGTGTAGCCACTGGCTTTGAGCTGCAGCGCAGCCGTGGCGCAGGCTTCGCCGCGGATGACCTTGGTCTCGAACTCCCGGGCATAAGCATGGGTATCGCGGCCGTTGCCGCGTGCCGGTTTGTAGCGCAGCACTTCCACGCCGGCGACATCGCTGCCGCCGATGGCGAACGCATGCACACGGTGTCCGGCCTGCGCCAGCGCGGGCGCCAGATGCTTGAACTGGCCGGGAAAGTTCTGATGGACGAACAGCAGATTCATGCCGGCGCGCGGCGCAATGGCGCGGACGAGGCGAATGACCGAATCATCGCCGCATCAGCCCACCGCCGCGATGATTTCGGGCCGGTTCTTCTGGACCGCGATGTCGACAGGCGTCACGCCGCTTTGGTGGCGGGCCTTGCGGTCGGCGCCGGCGGCCAGCAGCAGCTGCACCGCTTCCAGATGGCCGTTGGCCACCGCCTTGTGCAGCGGAATCCAGCCCTGCTTGTCCGGCTGGTTGATAAAAGCGCCACGCGCGATCAGCAGTTTTATCGCTGCGCCATGACCGCGCGCCGCCGCCTGCAGCAGCGGCGTGAGCCCCTTGTCGCTCATCACGTTGACGTTGGCACCCTTGGTAATCAGCAGTTCGATCACGCCGGGAAATCCCTGATATGCCGCCCAGTGCATGGGACCATATCCCAGGTTGTCGCGGGCGTGGACGTCGGCGCCTGCTTCGAGAACCATCTGCGCGGAGGCTTCACTGCCCATGAAAACCGCGACCATGAGCGGCGTCCAGCCGACATCGTTTCTGTAATCCACGTCGACGCCGGCTTGCATGAACAGCTCGAAGGCGCGCCGGTTGCCGAGTTCGATCGCCTTGAAGAAGCCGCGCGGCGAATACTCTATGCCCTCGGCCTCCAGCCCGCGTTTTATCTCCTCGTTGCTCCAGATGTCCTCCGGCTCGGTGCGCCTGCTGCGCATCAGGCGCTCGTGCAGGCCGTGCAGAAAAAAAAGGTCGCGCATCACGTCCGCCGGAAAACCCTGGCGGTCGCCGCGCTTGTCGATCAGCAGGTCTTCGAAATATTCGTCGAGCATGGGGGTGCCCCACAGCTCGGCGATCTTGTCGAGGATGCGTTTGAATTTTGATTCGAGGCTGTGCGGATAGCGCTCTTCCTCCGCCTCCAGATATGCCTTAAGTTTTGGATTCATTTGGCCGTATCCCCGAACAATGTTAACGCTTCCCGGGCGGTTTGGGGCGACATGCACCCGCCATGCGGCCAGTCTGCTGCAGCCGGCGCGGTGTAATCCGCGGGCCGCAGCCGAAAATCACCTGTCCTGTCATAATCACGGCAATACGCCGCTTTTTTTAAGGCAGTGCTGCCTGAGCGGGGCAATATCCCCGGCCCAGGACGCAACCGACGGTCGATCAGACCGCTCCGGACATGACGGCGATCAAGAGTGCGCGCAATACAGGGGATGCATGGCGACATTTGATCTGGCGCAGGAGTTGCGCAGACCGCTGTGGCTGCGGCTGGGCCATGTTGCGGCCGGCATCGCGGTTTTCGCGCTGCTGGTTGCGATCGGCCATTACGTGATCAACCTCCAGGCCAGCCGCCTGGCCGCGCGCGAGAAAGTCGAATTGATCGCTTTCGCATCATCGTTGCGCGCGCGCCTGGACCGCGAATTGACCAGCGTGTTGTTTCTCACCAGCGGTCTGAGCAGTTATCTCGCGGTGCGCCATGGCGACCTGAATCGCGGCGAGGTGCAGGACATACTGGCGAGTCTTTATCAGTCCGGCCGCCACCTGCGCAATCTCGCCATCGCCGTGGGCTATCGCGTCACTTACATCCATCCGGTCGAAGGCAACAAACAGGCCATCGGTCTTTACTACCCCGACCAGCCGGACCAGTGGCCGCAGGTGAAACAGGCGGTGGACACCGGCAGGCCGGTGCTGGTCGGGCCCATCAATCTGGTGCAGGGCGGGCAGGGCCTTATCTACCGCGTGCCGGTATTCGTTCGCGGCGACTTCTGGGGCCTGTTGTCGACGGTGATCGACACCGATTCGCTGCTCATGAGCGCGTTCGCCGACATCGGTTCGCGCAATATAGTTTTCGCCGTGCGCGGCAAGAACGGCTTGGGCATGCAGGGCGAGGTATTCTGGGGCGAGGACTCGCTGTTCGGGCAAGCCGATGCCGAGATACTCGAACTCGAGGTGCCGGGCGGCAGATGGGCGATTGCAGTACGCTTCAGGTCGCCGCCTTCCGACGACATGGATTTATGGGGCCTGCGCGGGCTGGGTTTGTTGCTCGCCGTGTTTCTGGGCTGGGGCACGTATATGTTATTGGCGCAGCGCGCCCAGCTCACGCGCATGGCCTTGTACGATCCGCTCACCGGGCTGCCCAACCGGCATCTGATCGAAGACCGGATTGCGCAGGCGATATCGGGCCAGCGCCGCAATCGCATCACGGTATGCCTGCTGCTGTTCATCGACCTCGACGGATTCAAAAACATCAACGACCGCTACGGACACAAGGCCGGCGATGCCGTGCTGCAGAGTGTGGCAACCCGGGTGCAGGGCGCGGTGCGCCAGGCCGACACGGTGGGCCGCTGGGGCGGCGACGAACTCATCGTGCTGCTGGAAAACGTGGAGCGCCGCAAAATTCCCGAGTTGATCGACAACATCCGCCGCGCGGCGCAAGCACCGCTGGCGTTCGCCGCGCACACCCTGCAGGTCGGCGCCTCCATCGGCGCGGCGCTGGCGCCCGACGATGGCGAAGCGCTGAGCGACCTCGTGCGCACCGCCGACGGCAGAATGTACGAGGACAAGCAA
>CAKKQX010000201.1:3349-15777 GCA_919902235.1 Burkholderiales bacterium | reverse complement strand
AAAACAAATCAAACATGGAAAATTCAGCCCGCTTCTTGACACGGTTGCTCTCCCCCCTTACGTGGGGAGAGGGAGAGGCACGCTCAGTCGATGCCGGTAACCGCCATGGCCGCGCGGGCCCCGGGGGTTGCGAGAAACGCCGTGAATTCCGCGGCGGCGGCAGCATTGGTACTCGCGCTGGTGACCGCAGCATCGTAAGCCGTGACGCTTTGAATGTCGTCCGGCAACGGTCCCGCCAGTGCAATCGCAACGCCTTTGTCGATCAGCTCGCGGATTTCCGGCAATTGTCCGGCGCCCAAAAGATTCTGTGAGGACGCTGCGACGTAATCCATGACCTTCACGGTATCCGGTTGTTTCACCGCTTTTTGATCCGCACTGAAGCCGAGTTTCCCGAGCAGCTTCACCACGTAGTTCCCGCTCGATGCAACATTGACGACCACCGCATCTGCCGCGGTGACCGCCCGCCTGAAGGCATCTACCGTCGTCAAATCGGGCGCCGTTGCTCCCTTGCGCAGCGCAAGTCCCATACGCGAACGACCGACGGTGACGCGCGTTTCAATGGCCACCTTCGCCTGCGCCACAAAATCCTCCATGGCCGACTGCGGCACAACAGCCACATCCACCGCATCGCCGGCGAGCACGCGTTCGCGCACCGCCGGCGCCGCGGTAAATTCCACGGTCACGCGATGTCCGGTGTGTTTTTCGAACTGCGCCGCCAGCTGCGTGATGCCGCGCTTGACCGGTCCCGCGCCCAATATTTTCAGTTCCGCCATTTCCGACCCCCGTTCAGGCAGCAGTCAATCAACACGCGCGCCCGATTCCTTGATAACTCTCGCCCATTTCGGAATCTCGGCCTTGATGTGCGCGGCGAACTTGTCCGCCGTCCCGCCCTGCACGATCGCGCCCTGGCTTTCCAGGAACTTGCGCACCTGGGGATCCTGGAGGACCGCATTGACCTCCTTGTTGAGGCGGTCGGTAACCGCACGCGGCGTGCCCGCCACTGCAACCAGTCCATGCCAGGTCGAAGCCTCGAAGCCGGGCACGCCGGCCTCCGCCACCGTGGGCAGATCAGGCATCGTGTTCATGCGCTGCAGCGTCGTCACCGCGAGCGGCCGCAGGCGGTTGACCTGCAGATGCGGCTGCACCGACAGCGCAGTTGCGAAAATGAGCTGGCTGCGCCCGGCAAGCACGTCGGTGAGCGCCGGCGCCGCGCCCTTGAACGGGATGTGCACCATATCCGTTTTGGTCATGCTCTTGAACAACTCGGCAGCAAGGTGGGCCGCGGCGCCGCTGCCCGACGAGGCGTAATTGAGCTGCCCCGGACGCGCCCTGGCGTAGTCGATAAACTCCCTGACCGATTTCACCGGCAACGACGGGTGCACCACCAAAATATTCGGCTGGGAGGCGACCCAAACCACCGGCACCAGATCTTGCGCCGGGTTGAATTCCATTTTCTTGTACAGCGAGGCGTTGGCGGCCAGCACGCTGTTATTCGCGATCATCAGCGTATAGCCGTCGGGCACGCTCCTGGCGACGATTTCGCCGGCGATATTGCCGCCGGCGCCGGGACGATTGTCGAAAACGAAGGGCTGGCGCATGCGTTCCGACAGCTTTCCCCCGACCAGCCGCGACAATATGTCGCTGGGCCCGCCCGGCGAGAACGCGATGACGAAGCGCACCGGCTTGGTCGGATATTGCGCAGCGGCACCCGCCGCGCCAAGCAGCAAGGCTGCGCCGCACAAGACGCATGAAAATAAGCGGTTGATTCGCTGCATCGGTCTGCTCCTGTTGGTAGTCGGCAGGCAGTGCCGCATCCGTTCAAACACGATGGACATCGGCGATGAACAGCGCGCGGGAAATGCCTGCCACGGCATAAGACGCGCAAGACTAGCAAAGGAAGCCGGCGATAACAACCTCCCGCCCGCAACCGGCGTTGTTCCCGGATGCGGCGATATGCTATTCTGGCCGCATCGTCATTCGCGTCAAAACCGCAGCGAATTCCCAACCCCCCGTTATCCCGATGGCTTCGGCCCGCACTTCCGAGGAGAAATTGTCATGAAGGAACAAAAACGCATCAAGGGCGTGCTGTCGCCCGTGGTCACGCCGTTCAAGGCCGACCTGAGCCCGGATCCGGAGCGTTTAATCCGGCAATGCAAATGGCTGCTGTCGCAAAACTGCGGGCTCGCCGTGTTCGGCACCAACAGCGAGGCCAATTCGCTGTCGGCCAACGAGCGCATCGCGCTGCTCGACGCGCTGCTCGCCGCCGACGCCGATGCCTCGCGCATGATGCCGGGTACCGGCTGCTGCGCGCTTACCGATTCGGTGCGGCTTACCGAGCACGCGGTGAAAGCGGGCTGTGCCGGCGTGCTGATGCTGCCGCCCTTCTATTACAAGGACGTTTCCGAAGACGGCCTCTACCGCAATTACGCCGAGATCATCGAGCGCGTCGGCGATGCGCGGCTGCGCATTTACCTCTATCACATTCCGCCGGTGGCGGTGGTGGGCATCACGCCCAGGCTGGTGGAGCGGCTGCTCAAGGCCTATCCGACGGCGATTGCCGGCATGAAGGACAGCTCCGGCGACTGGAACAACACCAGGGTTTTCCTCGACGCTTTCGCCAAGTCGGGCTTCGACATGTTCGTCGGCAGCGAATCCTTCCTGCTCGCCAACATGCGCAACGGCGGCGCCGGCTGCATCTCCGCCACCGCCAACGTCAATCCGGGCGCCATCGACAAGCTCTACCGCGAATGGAAAAACAGCGACGCCGACGCGCAGCAGGAAGCGCTCAACGCCGTGCGCAAGACCGTGGGCCAGTACATCATGATCCCGGCGCTGAAGCAGGTGATCGCGCACTACGCCAAGGATCCGGACTGGATCACGGTGCGCCCGCCGCTGGTCGGCATCACCAAGGCGCAGGCCGCGAAAATCATCGACGATCTGGACAAGCTCGGCTTCACCATGCCCGGGCTCGCCAAGGACGAAGCGGTGGCTGCATAGCATCGCCGCAATCCACACGAAAAAAGCGCGCTGCGGCGCGCTTTTTTGTTGACGCCAGGTTGCCCTAAGCGTCGAGCCTGACCCCGCTCGCCTCCTCCCAGTAACGCGCGATCTGCGTCTGGTCGAGGTTGGCGCCCAGTTTTTCGGCTGCCGCCGTCCACAGCTCCGACACGCGTTCCGCCAGCGGCGCGGCAGCGCCTATCGATTTCGCGATGTCGACTGCAATCCTGACGTCTTTGGCGATGAACCCCATCGCCATGCCGGTGGCGTGCCTGCCGGTGAGGATATGGGGTATCACTTTCTTTTCGATCGGATGGTTGCGCCCGGCGCACAGCGGAATCAGTGCATCGGCCATCAGTTTGGCATCGAGCCCGAAGCGCTTGCCTATGGTCATGGCTTCAATCGCGTTGATGAGCGCGCAGGCGTTGATGTAATTGGCGAGCGCCTTCAGCGCATGGCCGCTGCCGACGCCACCGCAATCAATGATGCTGCGGCTCATCGCCTTGAGCAGCGGACGGCAGCGCTCCACCGGCGCCGCATCGCCGCCGACCATGATGTCGAGCGTCGCGTCCTTCGCGAAAACCACCCCGCCCATCACCGGCGCATCCACCACCGCAATGCCGCGCGGCTGCAGCGCCGCAGCCAGCGCGCGCGTGCCGACCGGGTCGGCGGTGCTCATGTCGATCACGATCGCCCCTGCCGCCAGCGCTGCGGCTGCGCCGTCATTGTTCTCGCCCAGAATGGCTTTGCGCACCACCTTGTCGTCCGGCAGCATGGTGATCAACGCATCCGCGCCGCGCCCGGCGTCCGCGAGCGAGCTCGCAGCCTTGCCGCCGTGCTGCGCAACGAAAGCCTGCATGGTCTCGGCGCGGATATCGAATACCGTCACCTCGTAACCCGCTTTCACCAGATGGCCCGCCATGGGATTGCCCATGTTGCCGACGCCGATGAAGCCTACTTTCCTGATTTCAGTCATAAAGAATCACCCACCCCTTAAAATGAAACCGCCCCTCTCCCTCGATCCCTCTGCTCCGCTCCAAGTGTTCCCTTGTCCCAAAAGGGAGAGGGAGGAAAAGCACTTCTCCCGGAGGGAGGATACAAAGCTTTTCTCCCGCCGGAACCTCGGTACCGCTTGACGGGAGAAGACCGGAAACGAGAGAACCATGTCGCGCAATTACGCCATTCTCAATAATTTTCAGTTCACAACAACGCGCCGCGCGCGGTGATCGGCCAGATCGCCTCGACCCGGCCATTGCGCACGCAGATGAATTGGTCGTAAAGATTGACCGTGGGGTCGCAGTGGCCGGGAATGAGTTTCAGTTTGTCGCCGACGGCGTATCCCGGCGCGCCGTTCAACGCGAGCACGCCATGCTCGTCTGAAGCCTTGATATATTCGACCACCGGCGCATCGGCCACGCGCGGCATGCCGGAATCGATGCTCGACGCCTTGAGGCCGGCATCGACAATCGCGTGCGCCTTGCCGGTCCGGCTCATCACCGTCGTCCACACGAACAGACTGTGCTCGAAGCGCGGGATGCCGCTCCCGGTCCAGTCGTTCTTCGCATAATCGGCATCCATGAAGATATACGAGCCGGGCTGGATCTCGTGGTAGACGCTGCTTCCCGCTTCGAACAGATAGGTGCCGGTGCCGGCGCCGGTCACCCGTTCGCAGGCGATGCCGGCCTGGTCGAGCAACTGCGTTGTCGCTTTGACTTTTGCCACCGCGGATTCGATGGCCGCGCGCCGCTCTTCCGCTTTGCGAAAATGCTGGGCCGAGCCGTGATAGGCCTGCAAACCGGCGAAGCGCAGGTTTTTGCATGCCGCAACCGCCTGCGCAAGCCCGAGCGCGGGCGCGCCGGGCTCGACGCCGCAGCGATTGGCGCCGACGTTGATTTCGACCAGCACGTCCAGCCTGATACCCATGGCGCGCGCCGCGGCATCAAGCGCGGCGACATTGCCGGCGTCATCGGCGCACACCGCCACCCGCGCGCGCTGCGCCAGTGCCGCAAGCCGCCTGAGCTTGGGCGCACCCACCACTTCATTGGCAATCAGCACATCGTTGACGCCGCCGTCGACCAGCGCCTCGGCCTCGCTCACTTTCTGGCAGCACACGCCGACTGCGCCCAGCGCGATCTGCTGCAGCGCGATCTGCGGGCACTTGTGGCTTTTCGCGTGCGGCCGCAGCTTGACGGCGCGCCCGGCCAGCGATTCCTTGAGCCGGTGCAGATTGCGCTCGAACGCATCGAGTTCGAGAATGAGGCAGGGCGTGTCGACTTCGGCCAGGGACATGCCGATTTCGGCCGGCAGATAACGCGGCATAGGGGATGCCTGAAAAAATCAAAAACGAATGAACGGGATGAACAGGATCAAACCAAACTCTGAGCAATCCTGTTCATCCTGTCCATCGGCATTTTTGTGTTGCTTTTTACCATGCGTCGGGCAGGTGACTCATGCCGCCGCATCAGGCGTCAGTCCCGCCTGCTCAATGCCGTAAACGCAGCAGGCTTCATCCTCTTCACCCGTGCCACCGCTGGCGCCGGCGGCGCCGATGATCTCGCCCTGGGCGTTCTTGATCACCGCGGCGCCGGTCTGCGGCAGGAACTTGCCTTCGGCCGTCGCCGCGAGGGTGATCATGAAATTGGGATTGTCCTTGGCGCGCTTGGCGAGCGCCCGGCTCGAGCAGCCCATCGCCACGGCGCCCCAGGCCTTGCCCTTCGCCACATCGAGGCGGAACATGCTCGCCCCGTCCTCGCGCTGCGCGGCGACCATATGACCCGAGGCATCGAGCACGATCACGCCGAGCGGCTTGATTTTCATCTCGCGCGCTTTGGCGAGCGCCTTGTCGATAATGGTGTTGGCCTGCTTGAGGGTGAGCTTGGACATGGTTTCTCCGTGTTTGAGTGTGCGGGAATTATTTTGCAATCAGGAATGCTGACGCAAGACCGCCCGACTATACAAACGGCCCACTACCCTGTCAATTTGTCGCGCGGAAATCGGCTTGCCGCGGACGATTGCGCGGCCGGGCACCACCATCTCTCCAGCACTATGACGGGAACCGCCCATGCTTTACATTCGGCGCATCAACGGCCAGAATCGAAACGCACAGACAACAACCCGGCAGGACCTGCATACCCAGGAGGAGCCCATGAAAATAAGGAGCAGACGCCGTTTTGCCCATGGCGTGTTCTGCGCATGCCTGCTTGGCATGGCATCCAGCGGCCACGCGCAGCAGAATTATCCGGTGCGGCCGGTAAGAATCATCGTGCCTTCGGCAGCCGGCGGCGGCACCGACTCCACGACCCGCCTCGTCGCCCCCAAGCTCGACGAGTTCCTGGGTCAGCGGGTTGTCGTCGAAAACCGCGCGGGCGCCGCCTCCATGATCGGCAGCGAAGCCGTCGCACGCGCGGCGCCGGACGGTTACACCCTGCTGACGGGCATCAGCACCATCACCATACAGCCATCGATGCAGAAGAATCTGCCGTACGACGTGACCAAGGATTTCATACCGGTCAGCCAGTTCGTCATCCTGCCCAATATGCTGGTGGGACATCCTTCGCTGCAGCCGAAAACGGTGAAGGAGCTCATTGCGTTCGCCAGGGCACGTCCGGGCCAGCTCGAATTCGCATCGGCCGGCACCGGCAGCAATCTTCACTTGTGCATGGAAATGTTTCTGAGCATGACGGGGCTCAGGATGGTGCATGTGCCCTACAAGGGGTCCGGTCAGGCCATCGCCGACCTGGCCGCGGGCTACGTGCCCTTCATGATCACCAATATGATCACCGGAACGCGCCAGGTCGGTGCCGGCAAACTGCGCGCGTACGGCGTGACCAGCGCCCAGCGCTCCAAGGCCGCGTCGGACATCCCGACCATTGCCGAGCAGGGTGTGACGGGATACGAGGCGGTGCAGTGGTACGGCCTGATGGCACCGGCTGGAACGCCACGCGACATCATCGCCAAGCTGCACAAGGGCGTGGTGTTCGCACTGCAGGATGCCACGGTCAGGGAGCGTTTTCTCAACAGCGGCGCCGATCCGGTGGGCAACACGCCGGAGGAATTTTCCGCGGTGATCCGCACCGACATGGCAAAATGGGCCAAGGTGGTCAAGGCCGCAGGGCTCACGCCGCAATAACTACCCTCTCCCCTGCCCCTCTCCCGCCAGCGGGAGAGGGGAAATTGACCTTGCACCCGCAGAAATAAATGCCGCAGAACTCGTGCCGCAGTAAACGGTATCGACTCCTGTTGCGTGCATCGCCCCCTCTCCCATAATGGGAGGGGGCCGGGGGAGAGGGTATGCGCCCGCGGGAAAGGTGGAAACCGTCCTGACGCCGGCACCGCTAATACGGCGTTTTAACCACGCGGCCGCCAGCCTCCACAAACCAGCGCTCGCTGGCAAACGCTTTGCCGGCAAGCCGTGCATTCATCCAGTCGGCGACCATGACGGCGGGCGTGGGGCCCAAGTTGGTCGCCGGCACATTGCCCACCGAATGGCGGCAATCCTGGTACACCACCAAGCGCTTCGGTCCCTGCAGCGTCGTCACCAGCCGCTCGGTGTGCGCGAGCGGCGACAACTCATCCGCCTCGCCCGCCACGCACAGGTACGGCACACGGATGTTTTCGGCATGCCCTTCCCAGGTCAGCGTTTTGCGGAATTCGTCGAACGCCGCTTCGTCGGTGTAGCCGGACATGTACATGAAGCGCTGCTTGAAAGTCGGCGAGGCTTCTTCAAAGATGGTATGGCAGCCCGGCTCCAGGCAGGTCGCGGTGACGGCGCAGGCGCGATAGCGCGGCTCGCTGGCGCAGGCTATCGTGGCAAACAACGATCCAAAACTCTGGCCGGCAACGCCGACGCGCTGCGCATCGATCTCCGGCCGCGCCGCCATCCAGTCCATGATCGCGCGCCCCGCTTCCACCCAGTTGGACATGCTCACCGGGATGCCCAGCACCGCGCTCTCGTACTGGCCCGGTCCCTCGATGCTGAGCACCGCGATGCCGCGCGACAGCCAGCGGTCGCCGTAGATGGCGACGCTCGCTTCCTTGAAGCCGTCCATGCCGGGGATGGAAACCATCGCGGGAATGCGCCCGCCGCTGTAGCCGGGCGGCAGGTGAAACCAGCCGGGCAGCGCCTTGCCCTGGAACGGAATCCACGCCGCCTCCACTTTGCGGTCGGCGAATTTCGCGTAATTCGAATAGCACTCGCGCTTGCGCTGGTTGAGCGACAGGTTTTTCTCGTTGTTCTCGTCGAATGTCCACTGCGCGGCGGCGTAGTGGACGGCGGCGATGAAATAATTCTGGCGCGCGCTCACCCACTCCTGCGCTTCCTCCGCCGCCCGCGCCTTGGCTTCGCGGCGGCGCGCGGCGGTTTCGAAGGCGGGGGAAATATCGGCATACTTCTTCACCCGCTCGCGGATGCCGGCGAAATCGGCGTTGGCTTCGGCGCCGCAGGGCGCGTTGTAGCTGATGCTGCGCGGCTGGTCCCAGTCGATGCCGACCGAGCGGATGACGTTGTCGATCAGCCAGCGCTGTTCGACCCAGCGGCGCGTAACAGGTGCGCAGTGGGGCGCGCCATGACCCGCTACGGACGGTTTTGAAGGCGTGTTCATTTTGTGGACTGCTCGCGATGATGGACGGAACCGTATTCTACTCACGCCGCCGCATTGTGCGTAAGCGCGCGCGAACGCCGTGCTTTGAAGCGCCGCGCGCATGGTGTATTGTTCCGGTGGCCGCATGCCACAATGCATACCACAAAAAAACCTGACCGGCCCGCCGTGTTGGGTGGACCTGACGCCGCACCAGAAAACATTCCCGGCAAATCGATTTAAAATCTTCACGGATGAACATGGACCTGCATACTCTGACCCTGGCCGAAGCCGCCAAACTGATCGAAGCGCGCAAACTGTCGCCGCTCGAATACACCGACGCCCTGCTCCAGCGCATCGCCGTGCTCGACCCCCAACTCAACGCCTTCATCACCGTCACCGCCGAGCTCGCGCGCAAGCAGGCGAAGCAGGCCGGGCAGGAAATCGCGAAAGGCAAATACCGCGGACCGCTGCACGGCATCCCCGTCGGCCTCAAGGACATCTACAACACCAGGGGCATCCTCACTTCCGGCGGCTCCAGGGTCTGCATCGACAACATCCCGGACGAAGACGCCGCCACCACGCGCAAGCTCTACGAAGCGGGCGCGGTGCTGCTCGGCAAGCTGCAGACGCACGAGTTCGCGCACGGCGGACCGTCGTTCGATCTGCCGTGGCCACCCTCGCGCAATCCGTGGAACCTGGAGCATTTCACCGGCGGTTCGTCGAGCGGTTCGGGCGCGGCGGTGGCGGCGGGACTGCTGCCCGGCGCGCTCGGCTCCGATACCGGCGGCTCCATCCGCGGACCGGCGTCGTTCTGCGGCATCGTCGGCCTCATGCCGACTTACGGGCTGGTGAGCCGTGCCGGCGTCATCCCGAATTCGTTCACCTTCGACCACTGCGGCCCGATGACGCGCACGGTCGAGGACTGCGCGCTCATGCTGCAGGCGATCGCCGGCTACGATGCGCGCGACGCCGGCAGCATCGAACATCCGCTTCCGGATTACCGCGCGGCGCTGAAAGCGGGTATCAAGGGCCTGAAGATCGGCGTGCTGCGCCATTACTGGGAAGAGGATCTGCCCGCGCACGAAGACCTCAGGCGCGCCATGAACGACGCGATCGAGGTGTTCAAGAAACTCGGCGCGAAAGTCGAGGATTGCCGCGCGCGGCCGATGATGGACTCGCTCGACGTCAAGGTGATCATCGCCGAAAGCGAGATTTTCTCGATTCACTACCAGGACCTGGTCGAGCGCCCCGGCGACTTCGGCCGCGATTTCCTGGGCCGCATCCTGCCGGCCTGCCTGTTCCAGGCGCCGGATTACGTCGCCGCCGCGCGCGAACACCGGCGCATCATCGCCGAAGCGCGCATGCTCTATGAGAAATACGACGTGCTGCTCACCGCCGGCTTCGGTCCGGCGCCGCGGCTCGATACCCACAAAACGCTCAACTTCTGGCAGCGCTCGAATGTGTTCACGCCGTCCAACGTCACCGCCGGTCCGGCGCTTGAGCTGTGCAACGGCTTCAGCCAAAACGGCCTGCCGCTGGGCATGCAACTGATCGGCCGCCCGTTCGACGAGCCGACCGTGCTGCGCGCGGGCCATGCCTACGAACAGGCGACGACGTGGCGCTCGCAACGGCCGCAGCTCACGCCGGGTGCGGCGCAGCCTCCAGTCCATCCCAAGGGCAACGAACCCGACGCCTCGGGCGTGGACAACATCACGCGCGACACGGCATTGATCATGGCGCGGCGCGCGGGACTCAAGCTCAATGACGAACAGGCGGCCATCCTGCTCGAAGCAGCGCCCTATGCGCTGGCGATGGCACAGCGCATCCGCAGGAAGCGCAACCGCATGGAAGAACCGGCGCTGGTGTTCCGCTTTCCGGATTAACTAATTGATTTTAAAGGAGTTTTTAATTGTCTTCGCCAGCCACGCCATTATGGGCCGATCAGAAAGAAGGCCGCTTCTTCACCCGCATCGATGTCACTACCATGTTGAACGGTGCCATACTTGCCGTGCCGCTGCACGTCATCACCGGCCGCCATCCGGGCCCGACCTTCGGCATCATCACCAACACCCACGGCGATGAATTTCTCGCCACCATCGCGATTCGCGAATTCATTAATACGCTCGACACCGCGCAACTCAAGGGGCGCATCGCGCTGGTGTCGTGCGCGAACCCGATGGCGACGGCGGGCTTCGGCCGCCAGACACCCGAGCAGCACGGCCGCACCGATCTGCACGAGGTGTATCCGGGCAACGCGCGCGGCAACGCCACGCAGATGATCGCCGCCACCATCACCGACAACGTGCTGCATCATGTCGATGCGCTGATCGATTTCCATTCCGGCGGCAGCGGCGGCCGGCTGCAGGCGCGCGTCGACTACAACACCAAAACGCCCGACGATCTCAAGCAGAAAAACCTGGCGCTGGCGCGCGCTTTCGGCGCCACCTTCGTCCACGAAAACGAATTCGCCGGTTCGGCCGCGCATTACCTCAATTCGCGCGGCGTCGTCGCCGTCAACCCGGAAGTGGGCGGCGCCTGGCTCTCTCCTGCGGACACCGGGTACTACATCACGATGATGGTCAACGGCTTGGACGGCATGCTGCGCCATCTGGGCATGCTGGAAGGCGATGCGAAGCCGCCGCGGCAACTGCATTTCGATCTCAAGGGACGGCGCGAAATCCGTCCCAGGCAGAGCGGTTATCTGGTGTCCAACTACGCACACCCCGAAGACCTCGGCAAGCTGATCAAGGGCGGCACCAAGCTCGGCGAAGTGATCGATCTCTACAGCTACAAGGTGCTTGAAGAACTGGTCGCGCCTTTCGACGGCTATCTGTTCTTCTCGCGCTACCCGGGCATGGTGGGCGGCGGTACCCAGGCGTTCGCGCTGGCGGAAGCAGCGGTGACGAAAGTGCTGGACTGAAGACCAAAGCAAATCACTGGACAGGATTAACGCATTTCAGTTTCGTTTTTAATCCCGTCAATCCTGAAAAATCCTGTTAATCCTGTCCATGATTTTTGAGCCTGATACCGGCAGCGCGAAACGCATGGCGCGGCCATGACCGGCGTGCTTGATTTCGGCCTGCCGGTGCTCGCCGCCTGCATCGCCGCGGTATTCGCCGGCGGCCTGGTGAAAGGCGTCACCGGCATCGGGCTGCCGCTGGTGGCGATGCCGATACTGGCGGGTTTCATTCCCATTCCCCAGGCGATTGCGCTGCTGTCGCTGTCCTCGATCGCAACCAGTCTGATGCAGGGCGTTCACGGCGGACATTTCATGACCGCAAGCCGCAGATTCTGGCCGCTCTTTGTGGGCATCGTGGCCGGCGTGTTTGCCAGTGCGTGGACGCTGGTGGTGGTCGACCTCAGGCTGCTGTATCTGCTGCTGGGCGCGGTGGTCGTGGGCTTCGCCTGTATTTTTCAGCGCCGCATCGTATTCGAGGTGACGCCGCGCGCCGAAATTTGGGCGGCACCTGCGACAGGAATCGTGGCCGGCCTGATCGGCGGCGTGTCCATGCTGTTCGGCCCGATCTACGCCATGTACCTGTCCGGGCTGCGCCTGACCAAGGATTTTTTCGTGGTCGGCGTGTCGCTCGCCAACCTCGTCTCGACGCTGGTGCTGGTGGCGGCGCTGGCCGGCTACCGGCTGATCGGCAGCGAAGATCTGTTGGCGTCGGTATTGGCGATGATCCCGGCCTTCGCCGGCGTGTTGCTGGGGCAGAAACTACGCCGCCACATCAACGAAGACGCGTTCCGCAAGGCGCTGGCGGTGGTGCTGTTCCTGATCGGACTCAATCTGATACGCAAGGCGTTGATATGAACGGGGCTTGACAGCCCCTGACGGCGGCGCGGTTCTGC
>CAKKQX010000201.1:0-3249 GCA_919902235.1 Burkholderiales bacterium | reverse complement strand
GCAGCAACCGCCCGCATGCCCGCCATTTTCTGGAAAATCTCATAAATACCCATGCCGCACAGCATCGCCAGCACGAAAATGACGGCCTTGACGTTCCCGCCACCCAGCGCAACCAGCGCCGGGCCCGGACAAAAGCCCGCCATGCCCCAGCCGATGCCGAAGGCCACACTGCCCAGAATCAGGCGCCAGTCGATGTGACGCGCAGAAGGTAGTTGCATGGGCGCGCCCAGCAAAGAGAGCACGCGCTTGCCGGCAAGCGCAAAGCCCGCCAGCCCCACGCTGACCGCAGCGCCCATCACCAAAGCGAGCGACGGGTCCCACGCGCCGGCGAGATCCAGAAAGCCCAGCACTTTTGCGGGATTCGCCATGCCGCTGACGATCAGGCCCAGTCCAAACACCAATCCGATCAGCAAAGAACTCAAAATCAACATGGCGGACCTCAGGCGTTGAGCAGGTGACGCATCACGAACACGGTAAGGAATCCCGCGAACATGAAGCTCAGGGTTGCCATCAGCGCGCGCGGCGACAGGCGGGAAAGCCCGCATACGCCGTGGCCGCTGGTGCAGCCGGCGCCATAGCGGGTGCCGATGCCGACGAGCAGTCCCGCGATGATGAGCGTGGGGAAACCGGCGTCGACGCGGAGCGGCGGCACGGTGGTCGCCAACCCATAAAGCAGCGGCGCGCCGACCAGGCCGGCAACGAACGCCAGGCGCCACGCCCTGTCCCCCGGTTTGCCGTGGACGACACCACTTACAATGCCGCTGATGCCGGCAATCCGGCCATTGAGCAACGCGAACATGACGGCTGCCGCGCCTATCAATACGCCGCCAATCGCGGCGGACAGCGGCGTGAATGCATTCCAGTCAATCAGCATGGCGGCGCTCCTTTGGTTTACAGCAATAAAGTCCGTAGAGCGTCTTGAGCAGGGACAGCGCGGCGGGGTCTCCGACACGGTAGTAAACGTGCTTGCCCTCCCGCCGCGTCGCGACCAGTCCGTCGCTGCGCAGCACACCGAGCTGCTGCGACAGCGTGGGCTGGTGAATATTCAACAACGCTTCGAGATCGCTCACGCAACACTCGCCCTGCGCGAGCTGGCACAGCAGCAACAGGCGATCCTCGTTTGCCAGCGCCCTCAGCATGGCGGTTGCCCGCCCGGCGGCGCGGCGCATTCTGGTGATGTCGATTGCAGTGGTTTTTGGCACGTTGATTCGACCGGCAATGCTCAAGTTAAAAACATTATATATAAAAATAAACTATTTGTCTATATAATGTTCTCATGACATGATGACCTTATGGAGTGACCCGCGATGCGCCCCCTGATTGAACCCTTCTTCGACCCGGTCACCGGAACCGTTACTTATGTGGTTTATGACCGATTTGCCGGACATGCCGCCGTTATCGACTCCGTGCTGGATTACGACCCCAAATCCGGGCGCACCGGCACGGCCTCGGCCGGCAAGGTGATCGATTTCGTCCGCAAACAGCAGCTCACGGTCGAATGGATACTGGAAACCCACGCCCATGCCGACCATCTCTCGGCGGCGCGCTATCTCAAGCGCGAGCTGGGCGGCAAAATCGCCATCGGCGAAAAAATCCGCACCGTACAGGGCGTGTTCAGGAATATCTTCAACCTCGAACCGGAATTTCGCCTTGACGGTTCGCAATTCGACCATCTGTTCGCCGCGGATGAAACCTTCCGCATCGGGGAACTGCAGGCCAGGGTGCTGTTCGTGCCGGGCCACACGCCGGCCGACATGGCCTACCTCGTGGAAGACGCGGCTTTTGTCGGCGATACCCTGTTCATGCCGGACGTGGGCTCGGCAAGGTGCGACTTTCCCGGCGGGGATACGCACACGCTCTACCGCTCGGCGCACAAGCTGCTGTCGCTGCCGGCTGAAACGCGCCTGTTCATGTGCCACGACTATCCGCCGGCCGGCCGCGAACCGGCCTGGGAAACCACCGTCGCCGCACAGCGCGCAAACAACATCCACCTTCACGACGGCGTATCCGAGGCGGCGTTTGTCGGCATGCGCAAGGCGCGCGATGCCACGCTCGACATGCCGACGCTGATCCTGCCGGCTATCCAGGTCAACATCCGCGCGGGCGACATCCCCCCGGCCGAGAACAACGGCGTGGCCTACCTGAAAATCCCGCTCAATCTGCTTTGACCCGGGACGCTGACTCAACACTATGGAACTCATGATGCTACTCCCCGCCGCGCTCGGACTCGCAGTCGGTCTGATCCTGGCGCTTACCGGGGCAGGCGGCGGCATCCTGGCCGTGCCGCTTCTGATGTTCGGACTCGACTGGAGCATCACGCAGGCGGCGCCCGTCGCGCTGCTGGCGGTGGGGGCGTCGGCCGCGCTCGGCGCACTGATCGGATTAAAACAGCGCGTCGTCCGCTACCGCGCGGCGGCGATGATTGCGGCCATTGGCGTCCTGATCACGCCGCTTGGCGTGTTACTGGCCCACCGCGTGCCGACCCGGCCGCTGACCGTGGCCTTCGCAGCCGTTTTGATCTATGTCGCCGTCCGGACATTCCTGCAAGCCTCGCCCCGTTCGCCATCGGCGGACGCAACGCAACCGGCGCCCTGCCTGACCAACCCGGAAAGCAGACAGTTGGTGTGGAACCAGCCCTGCGCCGGCATGCTGGCGGGTACCGGCGCCCTGGCCGGGCTGCTGACCGGATTGCTGGGGGTCGGCGGCGGCTTCGTCCTGGTCCCCGCCCTCAGGCGCGCGACGAATTTACCGATGCAAAGCATCATTGCCACATCGCTCGCGGTCATTGCGCTGGTATCGGCCGCCGCCATCACCAGTGCCTGGTTCGCCGGCAAGCTCGATATCAGCGTCGGTTTGCCGTTCGTCGGCGGCGCGCTTGCCGGCATGCTTGCCGGGCGCATGATCGCGGGCGTGTTGGCGGGCCCGCGAATGCAGCAAGGCTTCGCGCTGGTCGCGGCTGGCGTTGCCATTGGGATGCTCGTGCGATCTTTCTAAGCGTGCATAACAAAACGAAACACCCTCTCCCCCGTGGCATGGGTATCTACACATCTCAAAGAAACCCCCTCGCCCGCCTTGGGGCGGGAGGGTGGGGGAGAGGGCGAGGGGGCAAAAGCATCGTTTTATTACATGCTCTAAATCCCGTCGACCGCCGGCGTAACGCACGATGCCTGGCCATCACGGCCGGTCCGTGCAGAATAATTTCCAGCGCTAATAGTGCGGGGGAATTTCGTCACTCAAATTCTGCCGCTC
>CAKKQX010000200.1 GCA_919902235.1 Burkholderiales bacterium | reverse complement strand
CTCAGCCGGATCACTGTGCCGCAGCGAGAATGTCACGTCCGGATACTCCTGGCAGAAGCGCTTGATCACGCGCAGCAGCGTGTAGCGCGCGTGGCTGTGCGTGGTGGCGACGGTAAGTTGCCCGGTGTTCGGGGTGAGCAGGCCGCCCCGAATGCTCCCCAGTTGGCCCGCATCAGCGGCGATGCGCTTGGCAACATCGAGTACCGCTTCCCCGCTCGGCGTGAGCCCGAGGATCCGGTTGCGCTTGCGCGCGAGTACTTCGAAGCCCAGTTCCCGCTCGAGCGCCTGGAGCTGCTTGCTCATCCGCGGCTGGGAGGTGCCCAGCGATGCGGCGGCGCGGGAAATACTGAACCCGTGGTCGACGATGGCGCACAGATAGATGAACTGGGAGAAGCGCATGGATTCAGTATGCCACTTGGTTATCGTGCAATAATATTCTATTCCTTTTCTGGAATTCCTGCCTGCGTTACGATTCAAAAGCTGGCAATGCAGTTTCCATAACTCGTAGATCCGCAGGAGGAACGATGGGGGAAGCAGTCGACTACGCCGTAAGTGACCACATCGCGTACGTCACCTTGAACCGTCCGGACAAGAAAAACGCGATCAACCGCGCCATGCGCAAGGAGATCCAGGACGCGTTTATGGACGTGAAGTACAACCCGGACATCTGGATCGCCATCCTCACTGCGAACGGCGACACGTTCTGCTCGGGAAAGGATCTATTCGAGAAAATCCCGTCGGAGGTGGAAAAGGGCGATGTCATGTCCAACGACGAGCTCTACCTCTTCCAGCGCAACACCTTCAAGCCCTTCATCGTGGCGCTGAACGGTGCTTGCCTCGCGCAGGGCGGCGGCTTCGCCTTGAATGCCGACATCGTCGTCATGTCCGAGCGTGCAAGCATCGGTTGGCCGCAGGTCAAGCGCGGCATCTCGTCGGTGAGTGGCCCCTCCTTCCTGCCGCACGCGGTGCCGTGGAACATTGCCATGGCGTATCTCATGCGCGGCAAGTTCATCAATGCCGAAGAGGCCTACCGTTTTGGCCTCGCCAACGAGGTCGTGCCACACGACCAGTTGATTCCCGCGGCCGAGCGATGGGCGCGCGAGATCATGGAGAGTGCGCCGCTCGCCGTGCACGCGATCAAGGAAGCGGGGCGCCGCGGGCTTGAAGTGCCGGTGGAGACCCGCGTCTACATGGCGCGCGACGTCGCCAACCGGGTGCTCTTGAGCGATGACTCGAAGGAGGGCGTGCTCGCATTCCGCGAGAAGCGCGCCCCGAAATGGAAGGGCTGCTGATCCATGGCTGAATGCAAAGGCGCCACACGGTCGATCGGATCGAATCTCCCACTCGAAGGTGTAAGAGTATTCGACCTCACGCGAGTGATCGCGGGGCCGTATTGCAGCATGATGCTCGCTGATCTCGGCGCCGACGTGATCAAGATCGAGGAGCCGAGTCACGGCGACGAGTTGCGTTGGGTCGGGCGCTACCAGGGCCGCGCGCCGCATGACGAAGACTATTTCTACGCGTCGAACCGCTCCAAACGCAGCGTGGGTCTCAACCTCAAGGACCCGCAGCATCGCGCTGTCGCGCTAGATCTTATCGCCCGATCGGACATTCTCGTCGAGAACTTCTCCCCTGGGGTCATGGACCGCTTGGGCCTCGGCTGGAAAGACCTTTCCGCAGTAAACCAGAAGCTCGTCTATTGCTCGATTTCTGGATTCGGTCAGCAGGGGCCGTACCGCAACCGCCTCGCACTTGACCCGATCATCCAGGCGGTGTCGGGCATCATGAACGTCACCGGCGAACCCGGTGGTGCGCCGATGCAGGTAGGCGCACCGATTGCCGACGTGATCTCCGGCATGTTCGGCGCGTACACGGTCGTGGCGGCACTCTATGCGGCGCGCGACACCGGCCGCGGGCGTTATATCGACATCAGCATGCAGGACGCGATGCTGTCGGTCCTGGGACCGCGCATGGGCGAATCGCTGCAAGCGGGGCTCGACCCCGCGCGCCAGGGCAACGGCAACCCCATGCGCGTGCCGGCCAACACCTACAAGGCCGCCGACGGCAAGTACATCGCGATCATCGTCCAGAACGACAACCACTGGCCAGTCTTCTGCAGGGCAATTGACCGTCTCGATCTGATCGAGGAGCCCGAGTACGCGACGATGCTGGGGCGCGTGCGGCACCGGGCAGCGCTGGACAAACTGGTGAGCGCAGCTTTTGCGCAACGCGACTCCGCAACGTGGGCGCAGATTCTCGCAGCCAACCGGGTGCCGTTCGCGGTGGTCAACTCATATCTCGACGCCCTCGCCGACGAACAGGTGGTGTTCCGGGGCCTCGTGCGGGAGCTTGAGCATCCGGCCTCGGGGAAGGTCCGCGTGGTTGGTCCGCCGTGGATCATGCAAGACACGCGGATCGAACCCACCGCTCCGCCGCTTCTTGGGCAGCACACGGAAGAGGTCCTCAAGGAGTGGCTCGGCTGGGACGAGGAGTGCATCGCCCGCCTCAAGACAGGGTGGGAGCAGAGCGCCGTTGACGCGGCTGCCTGATTCTGGGGATTTTTGGAGGAGGAGCCATGAAACCAAAGGCACTATTGTTGATCTTGGCGTGCAGCACGTGGGCCGCAGGAGTCGCGGCGGCCGAAGCCTTTCCGGAGCGCCCGATCCGGCTTGTAGTCGGCTCGGCGCCGGGCGGCGGAAACGACTTCGTGGCACGTGCGACGAACGAGAAGTTCTCTGAGTTTCTCGGCAAACAGATCGTCATCGACAACCGCGGCGGGGCAGGTGGATTGCTCGCGAGCGAGATTGTGGCGCAGGCCACCCCGGATGGCTACACACTGCTGCAGATGTTCAGCAACTTCGCGATTCTGCCGAGCCTGCACGCGAAGCTCCCCTTCGACGTGATCAAGGACTTCGTGCCGATTGCGAATATGGCCTCGAGCCCGCTGATCCTGGTCGTGCACCCGTCGGTGCCGGCCAATACGGTCCCGGAACTGATCAAGCTCGCTCAGGCGAAGAAGGGTGCGCTCAACTACGCGGCGCCCGGTGTGGGCTCGCTTGGGCATCTTGCAGCGGAGCTCTTCAAGTCGATGGCCCAAGTTGAGATGGAGCACGTCGCCTACAAGGGTGGCGGCCCGTCGATCCAGGCGCTGGTGGGCAACCAGGTGCAACTGTATTTCTCGACGCTGCCGGCAGCGCTCGGGCAGGTCAAGGCGAATCGTCTACGTGCACTCGGTGTCACCAGCGCCAAGCGCTCGAGCGCCGCGCCGCAGGTGCCAACCATTGTCGAGCAAGGCCTGAAGGGTTTCGAGGTCGTTGGCTGGTTCGGCGTGTTTGCGCCGGCAAAGACGCCTCCGGCTGTCATCAAGACGCTCAACGCGGCGGCGAACAAGACGCTCGAGCTGAAGGAAACGCAGGAGCGCCTGCTTGCGAGCGGGGTGGAAGCGGAAGGTGGTCCCTCGGGCGCATTCGCGATCCAAGTTAAGCAGGATGTCGCGAAATGGGGCAAAGTCGCTGCACGGGCCGGGGTGAGGAAATAAGCAATGCAGTTATCGGACTGTTTCTCCTTTGCGGATGGCGAACGCGCCAACCAAATGGTTCTCTGCGGGAGTGGGTTATCTTCACTTATTGCGAAATTCCTTGTGATATGCTTTTTTCGACATCGCACGATGATCAAGACTGGTCGCGAAACGGAGGTGGACTCGTGAAGCATTCATCAGTCCAAGCGGGCTCGGTCAGTCACGGATGGCGTCGCCTAACGGGGATGGTCGGGTAATCAATGTCGTCTCAAAGCGCCCAAGCGCCGACGTGGCATCGAATAGTCAGTGTCGCTCGCAACAGCACATCATATGGAATAGGGAGAATCAGGATGAAAGTCGGAAACCTTGCGCTCTTTGCCGATCAATGCAGGAATATCGTGACGGTTGCGGCATTGGTTGCTATCGCGACGCCGGCTCTGGCCGTCGATTGGAACCTGGCCTCGCCCTACCCGGAGGGCAGCCACCAGACTCGTAATCAGAAGCTCTTCGCCGAAGATGTCACGAAAGCGACTGGGGGGCGCGTCAGGGTCGCAGTGCACGCGGCGGCGTCGCTTTACAAGTTGCCGGAGATCAAGAGAGCGGTGCAGACTGGTCAAGTTGCGCTGGGCGAGGTGTTGCTCGGATCGTTGACTAACGAAGACCCGATCCATGGTCTCGGCATGATGCCTTTTCTGGCACGCGACATCAAGGATGCTCGAGTTCTGTGGGCGGTTCAGAAGCCATATGTTGCAGCCCGACTGGATAAGCAGGGCATGCTGTTGTTGCATGGCGTGATCTGGCCCGGCCAATCGCTCTTCACGCGCAAGTCGATCAACTCCTTTGATGACATCAAAGGTCTCAAGTTCCGGGTGCAGGACCCCAATACGTCGCAGCTGGCACAGTTGATTGGCGTGACTGGTGTGCGCGTCGAGACCGCGGACATTCCGCAAGCGTTCCTGACCGGAATCATTGACGGCATGTTTACCTCGAATGCGACAACGGCTGATCTCAAGGGATGGGACTACATCAAGTACGCGTATGAGGCGAACGCTTGGTATCCTCTCAATATCACGTTCGTGAACAAGAATACCTGGGCTAAGCTCGACGAGAAGGATCGCAAGGCGATACTCGACATTTCCGCGAAGGCCGAGGAGCGGGGCTGGGGCATGGAAGTTGAGGAGACCAGCACCAAGACCAAGCTGCTCAAGGATAATGGTGTCACCGTAGCAGCGCCGCCAGCCGCACTCATGACGGAGTTCCGGGTTGCTGGCAAGAAAATGCTCGAGGATTGGAAGGCGAAGGCAGGTGCCGATGGTGCCAAGCTGTTCACCGAGTACGAGAAACGACGCGGGAAATGATTCTTCCCGGTGACGTAGCAAGGTCCTGTTGTCGGAAGGGAGATACCCCATGAGAAGGGCTCTTGATGCGCTCTATAGTACCGCGGGCGCCGCCGCCGCCCTTCTGATCGTTGCGGTCGCCGTCCTGGTGCTGACCCAGATCATGTCCAGGCTGTTGCACGTCGATGTGCCGGGTGTTGACGATATTGCCGGCTACTGTCTTGCGGGGGCTTCATTCCTGGCACTTGCTCCCACCCTCAAGCACGGTGCTCACATTCGTGTTTCGCTGTTCATTGAGAAGCTCGGTGCCGGCTCAGCACGGTTCTGTGACATCGTTAGTCTTGTGGTTGGTCTGCTACTAGCCCTCTATTTCTCGTGGTCATGCGTCGATTTTGTCTGGGATTCGTACCGCTTCGGTGAGGTCAGCCACGGCATGGTCGCTACCCCGCTCTGGATTCCCAGGCTGGTTTTGCCCATTGGTCTCATCGTACTCGCGGTTGCGTTTCTCGACGAGATTTTCCGCGTCGTGAAGGGCGGCCGGCTGGATGGCAGTGAGTGGTGAGCCTTGATCCGGGCGAGATCGTGAACCGCGGAGGGAAGCCGGCTTGATGGATCAGGCGTTGGGCGGTGTGTTTCTCATCGTGGTCATGCTCGCACTCCTTGCGGGTGGGGTGTGGGTCGCCTTCTCGCTGCTCGGTGTAGCTTGGCTCGCCTTTGCATTGTTCACTTCCGCGCCCATACTGAAGGTCTTGCCGACCACGGTGTGGAGCATAGCGGCGAGTTGGCCGCTGACCGCTCTGCCGCTTTTCATATGGATGGGCGAGATACTCTTTCGAACGCGGCTTGCGGCAGACATGTTCCGCGGGCTCGAGCCGTGGTTGACCCGGTTGCCAGGTCGGCATCTCCACGTCAACGTTCTGGCCTGCGGAATCTTCGCCGCCGTCTGCGGCTCCTCCGCCGCGACCGCCGCCACTATCGGCCGTATGACGCTCTCCGAACTCGAGACGCGGGGCTATAACCGTCGCCTGTCGCTCGGAAGTCTCGCGGCTAGCGGATCGCTCGGGATGCTTATTCCGCCGTCCATCGTGATGATCGTTTATGGCATTACTGCCGAGGTCTCGATCGCCCGTCTTTTCATTGCTGGCGTCATCCCTGGCTTGGTGTTGATGGCCCTGTTCATGTCCTACATCATGCTCTGGTCGGTGGCCCACCCCTCTGCGCATCGCTCGGACGACAAGCGGTTCACGTGGCGCGAGAGCTTCATTGCCAGCCGCTCCCTGATGCCCATTCTGCTGCTCATCGTGGCCGTGATCGGATCGATCTACGGCGGGATCGCTACGCCGACCGAGGCAGCCGTCGTGGGCGTCGTCGGCTCCCTCGCAATCGCCTACGCAACAGGCGGTCTGACTCGGCGCAGTTTCATCGAAAGTCTCACCGCGACGACACGCACCTCCTGCATGATCATGTTCATCCTCGTCGCGGCAGCTTTCCTGACGGCCGCCATGGGATTTCTCGGCACGCCGAAACAAATGGGTGCCTGGATCAGCGCGATGAAACTGGGACCCTATGAGCTGATCGCGATCCTCATCATGTTCTACATCGTCCTTGGCTGCTTTCTGGATGGAATCTCCATGATCGTCCTGACGATGGCGGTGGTGGTTCCTGCCGTGCAGGCAGTGGGCATTGACCTCGTGTGGTTCGGAATATTCGTCGTCATTGTCATCGAGATGTCCCAGATCACACCCCCGGTCGGGTTCAATCTGTTCGTCGTTCAGTCCCTGACCGGCACTGACATCATAGAAGTCGCGCGCGCATCGATGCCTTTTTTCCTTCTCATGATCGTGTTGGTGGTCCTGATCACCGTTTTTCCCGAGATCGTCACTTTCTTGCCGCGGACGATGACCCATGGCTGAGACACGGCAAAGCGCCGGAACGCTGCCCAGCTTGCTTGATTTGCCGCTTCATGAACTGAGCGTGCTCCTACACGGACGTGAAGTCTCCTCGCGCGAGGCGACGCAGGCCTGCCTTGGTGCGATTGAGCGTCTCCAACCTACGCTCAATGCGTTCATCCACGTCGAGACCGATGCGGCATTGGCGCAGGCGGATGCCGCGGACCGCGAGATCGCACAAGGCAGGATCAGAGGACCTCTTCATGGCGTCCCGCTCGCGCACAAGGACGTGTTCTTCCGCAAGGGGCGCCGATCCACCTGTGGCTCCAAGATACGCGAGGATTTCTGGCCGGATGTCACCGCCACCGTAATGGAGCGTCTCGACGCGGCCGGCGCCGTGGATCTCGGCGGGCTCAACTTGGCGGAGTTTTGTGTCGGGCCCACGGGCCACAACGATCATTTCGGGCATTGCCGCAACCCATGGAACACGGACCACGTATCCGGGGGCTCGTCATCGGGATCCGGATCTGCCGTGGCAGCACGCCTCATCTACGGGTCGCTCGGTTCCGACACAGGCGGCTCGATCCGCCTGCCCGCCGGCATGTGTGGCGCCGTTGGTTTGAAGCCGACGCACGGACGCGTGAGCCTCTACGGCGCCATGCCGCGCTGCTGGTCACTCGACGTATTCGGGCCGATAACGCGCACGGTGCGGGATGCCGCGATGCTGCTCGAGGCGATCGCCGGATACGATGCGCGCGATCCATGGTCGCGCGCTGTTGAGGTGCCAGCCTACGTCGCTGCACTGGGCCGCGGCATCAAAGGCCAGCGTATCGCCGTCCCCCAGAACCATCTGTATCCCCAACTGCCGTCCGGGTTGCGCTCGGCGCACGATCAGGCGCTCGCTGTCTTCGAGGATCTCGGTGCGGAAGTGGCTCTCATCAGCATGCCCGATCCCGAGGACCTCTATCGTTGGACCACCCTGATCAACCGCGTCGAGGCGAGCTTCATTCACAAGGATTGGATACGGACGCGGCGAGACGACTACAACGTTTCCACGATTACGCGCATCGCGGATGGGTTCGATGTCTCCGCGCTTGAGTATATCGATGCATTGGAGCGACGGGACCAGGCGAATGAGCGCTTTGCCCGGGAAGTTTTCGAGCATTGTGACGTGCTCTACTGCCCGCTGCTTCTCATCGACGTGCCGACCATCGCTGAAACCGATATCCGTACCGAGGCATCTGCTCCCGGAATCGTGCATCGCGTCACACAGGCGACCCGATGGGTGAGCTTTGTCGGACTGCCGGTGCTGACGCTGCCAGTCGGCTTGTCGGTCGGTGGTTTACCCGTGGCCGCGCAGTTGATCGCCCCGCGCTTCGCGGAGGAGCGCCTCGTTGCCTTCGGTGACGCCTA
This sequence comes from Burkholderiales bacterium, assembly GCA_919902235.1. Classification (GTDB taxonomy): domain Bacteria; phylum Pseudomonadota; class Gammaproteobacteria; order Burkholderiales; family SG8-41; genus CAKKQX01. The sequence goes on along the minus strand of CAKKQX010000200.1, from coordinate 11,242 downwards.
CCAGAGCGCTACCCGCTGGCATGACCGAAAGCCGCCCAACTCCGCTTGAGAGACTTTGAGAGACCCCCCCCACTCCCATGACTATACTGACGTCCAATCCGAGAATACCGTTCGAGCTGTCGAGCGAGCGCACGCGGCTCGCGCCACCGCAGGGCAAGGGAATCATCGTCCATATCGCGGTGAATCTGGAGACTTGGCCCTTCGATCAGGCTATGCCTCGCGCCATCCTGCAGGCACCTCATGGCCAGCAGCCGAAGCCTGATATCGCCAACTTCAGCTGGGTCGAGTACGGCTTGAGGTGCGGTCTGCCGCGGCTCGTGCGCGAGTTGAGCGAGCGGCGCCTGCCAGCGAGCAACATCATGAATGCCCGATTTCCCGAGGTCTATCCGAGTGCGGCCCAGGCGGCGACCGGTGCCGGCTGGACGATCATCGGGCACTCCGTCGTGCAGCGTTCCCTGGCCCTGGAGCAGAACGAGGCGGGGACCATCGCGGAGGCACTGTCCATACTCGAGAAAACACTCGGGCGGCGGCCGCGCGGATGGCTCGGGCCGGGATTCGGGGAAACGCTGGACACGCCGGACCATCTGAAAGCCGCTGGCATGGAGTTCGTGCTGGAGTGGATGGTCGATGATTTGCCGGCCTGGATGCACACGAAGCACGGCCCGATGATCGCAATGCCCTACGGGCTCGATCTCAATGATGTCATGATTTTTACGCTCGAGAAGCACACATCCGAGGAGTACGTCCGCCGCTTTACTGATACGCTGGCTGTCCTAGAGCGGGAAACGCAGGATAATCCCCGGGTGCTGACGCTTCCCCTGCATCCGCACATCATCGGCGTGCCCTACCGTTTCGGAGCTTTCTGCCGCGTGCTCGATATCCTGCAAGCGCGCCGCGATACGATCTTCATGACCGCGGATCAGATTGCGGATTGGTTCACAGCGGAATGCAAACCGCAATTCGAGGCCCGGCAGTAGGTAATTGGGTGGTAGATCGCCAGCCACGCTGATTTGTTACCAGTGTATTTACTAACTAATTGAAAATAAAAGAAAAACAAATAATAGACTCGCTGGTAGCCGAGACCGCCGCCTACGTCGATGCCGGCCCTGCGCCGAGTACGGAGTCGATGACAGTAGCGTGGCTTGCACTCTTTGACGCACTTGGTTGCGCCATGGCTTCGACCCGCGTGCCTGAGTGCATGGCACTTGTCGCCCCCGTCGTCAGCGAAATGACCGTGAACCCCGGTACGCGTATTCCCGGGACGAGTTATTGCGTCGATCCGCTTACCGCTGCTTTCGGCACCGGCTGCCTCATTCGCTGGCTGGATTTCAGCGATACTTGGGTGGCACTCGAGACGGGGCATCCTTCCGATCACATCGGTACTATTCTCGCTGCGGCTGAATTCGAGAGCGGGCGGAGGCGCGCGCGGGCTCGATCCCTACACAGTGAACGACGTGCTATGCGCCATGATCAAGGCGTACGAGATCCAGGGCGTACTCGGGCTCACCAACAGCGTGAGCCGTTTCGGATTCGACCACGCTGCCCTCGTACGCGTGCCATCCGCCGCGATCGCGGCGAAGCTTCTGGGAGGCGGCTACCGCGAGATATTGAGCGCGGTATCGCATGCCTGGTGCGACGGCCATCCGTTACGCGTCTATCGCCAGGCGCCGAATGCCGCCCAGCGCAAATCCTGGGCCGGACCCGATGCGTCCGCGCGCGGCATGCAGCTTGCCTTCCGGGCACTTTGCGGCGAGCCACCGTGCGGGACCGTGCTGACCGATCCGAAGTGGGGAATGGAGACCGTGCTATTCGGCGGTAAGCCGTTCACGCTCTCGCGGCCGCTTGGCTCGTACGTGATGGAGAATGTGCTATTCAAGGCCGCGTATCCCGGCGTCGTCCATGCGCAGACTGCGCTTGAGGCGGCGATTGATCTGCATTCCGTGGTGTCCGGCCGGTTCAATGATGTTGAATATGTCAACGTCTGGAGCCATGAAACGGCGATCCGCATCACCTCCAAGACGGGCCGGCTCAGTAACCCGGCGGATCGCGATCACTGCTTGCAGTATATGGTGGCGGTGGGACTCCTCAAGGGCAGCCTCGTCGCGGAGGATTTTTCCGACGCGGCAGACGCTGATCTGCAGATCAATGCGTTGCGCAATAAAATTCTGGTTCATGAGGACCCGCGGTTTACAGCGGAAAATCTCGATCCGGATATCCGATCAAGCGCCAACGGCGTTCAGATCACATTTCGAGGCGGCACTGCGACACAACGCGTTGATATTGAGCAACCCCTTGGCCACGCGAGCCGGCGTACCGAGGGCTTGCCCCATCTCGAACGCAAGCTTCGCCGCAATCTTGCGGCCTGTTTACCGCCGAAGCGGGCTAACGGTGTGATGCACATCTTCAGTCACGCGAAGCAATACCGAGGAATGAGCGTCATCGACTTCTTGGATACGGTTTCGCTTTAAAGCGATGTCCGTGCCGCCATCTTCGTGAGTAAGGGGCACTTGTTCATGCGCGGTTTCCTTGCTTGACCAGATACTGATAATTTCCGGTGTGCGCGAATGGCGCGAAGTTCTCCTCGCCGGCCGTTGAGCGGGTATGCAACGCGCGCGATTCCGAGCTGTGGCTGACCAGTGCGCACGCCAAGAGTGTCGCTGGCGCAAATGAGGCAGGAGACTTCGCGTCGTCCGGGTGGACGGATCGGCGATGGAGCGCTACCGCCTGATGCTTACCTTATTTCCTTGCTGTCTGGCGTTCTCCGGTATAAAACTGCGGCCAGCGCTCCTTCACGGCGGGAGAGTCGTCTCTGTAGACGTGGCAGGAGTTGAGCTGGTAGGGTTTTTCCACTAACAACTGGCCGGCAAACCGGCTTTCGCGCGCCCGCCCGGTGGCTTGGTACGCGGTGGTGCCCAGCGGGCCCAGCAGTTCGACCAGATGCGTGCAGCCATGCACGCCGCCCACGCGTGCGGCGATTTTTTTTCTCCAGCCGGGACCGATCGTCAGTCCGGCAAGCAGCTTGAAATTGGGGGTGACGTCGCCGCAAATCGCGTACGGGCCGCTGTCGGTCACCGCCTCAACATCGTGAATCCTGAGATTGAGGTCTATGGTCAGACGCAGCCACATGTTATGCACGGGGTCACCGGGCTGGCGCTCGCGTCCGCCATCACGACTGGTATGGACGTAGGTCTTGGTGTCGACGAGGTGTCCCTCGATATCCCACAGCCCGTCGTTGCGCTCATAGCCTTTACATTCAATGACGCGCGTGTGCTTCAGGGTGCGGGGGGCTGGATCCGTTAACGGCATTTGCGAATACTCCAGAGTGGTTTCAATTTTCGGCGTTGCGCCGTTCCTGCAGGCGGTGCAGTACGCGCCGCCTATGTTCCGGCGCATAGCTTTCCCAGAACGAGATTTCATCCAGGGTGCGCCAGCAACCGCGGCAAAATCCGCTGTACTGGTCGATCACGCATTCTTTGATGCACGGGGATTGTACTTCGAGTGCATCGGGCGTCATCATGCCGCCGCGAATTTGACGGCGATGGCGCGCGCCGCTTTCGAGTGCGTCGGACGCCCGAGCACGCCGCAGATATACTCGCCGGCGGCGATCAGCTGCGCCATGTCAACGCCGGTGTCGATGCCGAGACCGTCCAGCATATAGAGCACATCCTCGGTGGCGACATTGCCGGTGGCGCCTTTGGCGTACGGACAGCCGCCCAGTCCTGCGACCGAGCTGTCGAAAGTCGCAACACCGCATTCGAGCGCGGCGTACATGTTCACCAATGCCTGGCCGTAGGTGTCGTGAAAGTGCCCGGCGAGACGCTCCGCAGGAATGTGTTTCGCTGCCGCCTCGAACGCCGCGCGCACCTTGCCCGGCGTGCCGACACCGATAGTGTCGCAAATCGTGATCTCGTAGCAGCCCATCGCGTCAAGCTCGCGCGCAACGCGCACCACGGCCTGCGGTTCCACCTCGCCTTCATACGGGCAGCCGAGGCAGACGGAAATGTCGCCGCGCACTTTGAGGCCCGCGGCCAATGCTTCCTTGCATACTTCCGCAAACCGCGCGAGGCCTTCAGCGATCGAGCAGTTGGTATTGCGCCGGGAGAAACTTTCGGTTGCCGCACCGAACACCACGACTTCATCCGCACCGGCGGCGATCGCTGCGTCCAGCCCCTTTTTGTTGGGTACCAGCACCGGGTAGCCGACGCCCGGTTTGCGCCTGATGCCTGCCATGACCAGTGCGTTGTCGGCCATCTGCGGCACCCATTTGGGGGAGACGAAGGCGGTTGCCTCCACTACCGGCAGCCCGGCGTCGGCGAGGCGGTTGATGAGTTCGATCTTGGCCGCGGTTGCGACCGCAACGGCTTCATTCTGCAGGCCGTCGCGCGGACCCACTTCAACCAACTTCACTTTTTTTGGCAGGTTCATCTGAATGACTCGATTTAAAAGATAGAAATCAGGGGTTATGCAACTGAAGCCCGCACCTGAAGCCACAATAGACTGTGGCGGCCAATGGACCGCATTCAAGCCATTATTTTAACGCGCCCAGCACATTCGAGAAGTCATCGGTCCATAATCTGGCGCCTTGCTGCGGCGTGGCGGCAACCCAGCCTTCCTGGGATTCCAGCAGCGCAAGATTCTGCGCGCGGCGCGAAATGGCTATCCACCGGGATTCCATCTGCGCCAGCGGGTCGTCGGGCGGCAGCGAGAGGTGCGGTCCCGGCATCTTGGCGGCAAGGCCGGCGGCGGCCGCCAGATTCGCAAGCACCGGCGCCAGGTCCAGATACTGATTGGAGACGTGGAACATGACTATCCCGTCTTCAGAGAGTTTCTGGAAATAAAGCGCCAAAGCCTCGCGCGTAATCATGTGCATCGGGATGGCGTCTGAACTGAAGGTGTCGATGATGATCAGGTCGAAATGCCGATCAGGCATCGCCTTGACGGACAGCCTGCCGTCACCCAGCATTATTTTCGCGTCCGGCGCGCAATCCCTGAGGAAGCTGAAGTAGCGCGTATCCTTTGCAAGCCGCACGACGACCGGATCGATTTCAAAGAATGTCCACTCCTGTCCGGGTTTGCGGTAACACGCAGTGGTGCCTACGCCCAGGCCGATAACGCCGACGCGCTTGATATGGTGGTGGGCGTCGGTAACGAAAAAAAGCTGCCCCAGCGGGCTATCGCGATGGAAGTAAGTCGTGGGTTCGAGGCGTTTTCCGGCGGCGATGTACTGTGCGCCGTGAATCGTGATGCCGTGCATCAGCACGTGAAATTTTTCCGACTTGTCCTGCAGCACGGTATGCACCCCGAAAAAACTGCGGTGGCGTTCGAGAACGTGGTCGGGAAGATGCAAAATCGGACTCGCGATCAGTGCAACCATTACCCCAAGTCCGAAGCGAATCGGCCGCACATGAAACAGGTAAAGAACCAGTCCGATGGCTTGCAGGTAGACCACGACTCCCATTGCGCCGTGCGCGAAGGGACGGATGCTCGCGGAGATGAGCAGCGTGAACGCCAATGCCAACACCAGCGGGAATGCGATATCGCTCCAGTGGAATACGGGGTTAGCGGACTTCTGAGGAGCAGGCCGCAGCATGCAGGCAAGGCCGATGGCAAGCGGATATTCGAGAATTGAACTGAACAGCAGCGGCGCGGCAACGGCATTGATAGTGCCACCAAGAGCGCCGCCGACCGAGAGCCAGAGATAAAATTCGGTAAGACGGGAAGCATCGGGCCGCGTCCGTGCGAGCTCGCCGTGACACATCATCGCTGTCACGAAAAACGCCGCCAGGTGCAGAATGAACACCGAAAAATAGGTGTTGAGGATCCACACCAATGCCAGCAGCAGAACCAGCATCGGCTGCAGTTTCAGCATCCACGAGTGCCTGACCAGGGGGCGGCGCGCAAAGACGTTGACGAAAGTAAGCACATAAAGCGAAAGCGGAATCAGCCATAGCAAGGGCACGGCCGCGATTTCAGTGCTGATGTGCTGGGTGACGCCCAGCAGCAGGCTGGAAGGCGCGAGCGCCAGCAGCATCCAGCGTATGCGTTGTGGCCAATGCACCGCTGATTTTGCCGTGTCCCGGACGGGCGCAACCAGTGTCGCGCCGGTATCGCGCTGATGCCAGGCATTCACCGCGCAAACCGCGATCAACACGGCGAGCAGCGCATAGCCGCCTGCCCATACCATGCTTTGCCGCGCCAATCCCAGCGCCGGTTCGATCACGACGGGATAGCCCACCAGCGCAATCATGCTGCCGATGTTGCTTGCGCTGTAAAGAAAATACGGATCGACAGCATCCGCGTGACTGGTGTGGGAGAACCATTTTTGCAGCAGTGGCGCGGTGGCAGACAGCACGAAGAAGGGCAACCCCAGACAGATCATCAGCAACGTCAGCAGTGATACGATCGGAGTCTGTGCATCAGACTGAGGCAGGATTCCATTCAGGCCGATAGGCAACACGAGAAAGACTGCTGCCAGCAGCGCGAGATGCAAAAGCACCTGAGTGCGTAAAACAAATTTTTGCGAAATCAGATGCGCGTAGAAATACCCGGCGAGCAGCATGACCTGAAAAAACATTGAGGCGGTTGTCCACACCGCCGGCGATCCGCCAAAGCGCGGAAGCACCATTTTGGTAAACAGCGGCTGGATCCAGAATAACAACAGGGCGCTGACGAGAAGCGCTGTCGCATACAGGGGTGACAGATGCCGCGCGTTCTTGAGCGCCAGGAAGCCGATCGGCGGCGTGGGTGTGGTCATGACGATTGCATCAGGAGCGACGGTAATGCGGCCGCCGCGGCATTGGCATGTCGGGGCACCAGAGCGTCAACCCGGTTTTCTGCTGTTGCCGGATTGCTTCATGCCCGGCCTTTCTTGAGTTTCTTTCTGGATTCCTTTGCCGGGCACTGCGGCGCAGGCTGGACCCAGAACGGTTTGCGTTTCTCCAGGAACGCGCTCATCCCCTCCTGCGCCTCCGGCGTGCCGCGAATCCGGGCGATGCGTCGCGCAGTTTCATCGACGATTTTCTTGCCGATAAGGGCATGCGCGCTGACAGGGATCAGCTGCTTGATCGCAACCACCGCATTCGGTCCGCTCGAATAAAGGTGCGCGAGCATGCCGCCGACAGCGTCCGCCAGCGCTTCTTTTTCGACGATGTCGTGGACGAGGCCGATGCGCAACGCTTGCGCCACGTCGAATTCCTCGCCCGAAATCATGTAGCGACGCGCCATGCGCTCGCCTATGGCGCCGATCACGTACGGGCTGATCATTGCCGGGATGATGCCGATTTTCACCTCCGACAGACGGAAGCTCGCGTCGCGCGAGGCGATGGCGATGTCGCAGGCGGAGACCAGACCGACCCCGCCACCGCGCACCGCGCCGTGCACGCAGGCTATGGTCGGTTTCCCGAGGCTGTAGAGCGTGTAAAACATGCGCGCCGAATCCTGCGCCGCCTTGAAGTTCTGCGCGCGCGTGAACCTGGCGCTTTTCTTCATGTGCTCGATATCCGCGCCGGCGCAGAAGCTTTTACCGGCGCCCATCAGCACCACCGCCCGAACTCGGGGGTCGGCTTCAAGCTTTTTGAGGGCTCTGGTAAGGCTATCGACCATCTCCGGGTCGAAAGCGTTATGCACTTCGGGACGGTTCAGCATCAATGTAGCATTGCCGTCTTTGTCCAGATGCGTGATGACTTTTGTGCCGATTACCCTGTTTTCCATTGCATTGTGCTTTGATTGACGATGGCAGACGGAACCCGGGAAGAATTATACGCGTTGCCAACGGCGGCCCGCGGCATTTTGCCCGCGGTGCAGGCCATTCAAAGCCGCCACAGCCTGGCGCGATACAGTTCCAGCATGTTGCGGTCGAAGCAGGCAAACACGATTCTTTCCAGTGTTGCTTCGGCAGCGGTAAAGTCGGCGCATTCGCGCACCGCAATTTCCACCGCCTGCGGCAGAGGATAGCCGTAAACGCCGCAACTGATGGCGGGGAAGGCGAGGGTCCGGATGCCGTGGTCAAGCGCAATTTTTAGACTGCTGCGATAGCAGGACGCAAGTTGCTCCGGTTCGCCCAGGTTGCCGCCACGCCAGACTGGGCCTACGGTGTGGATGACGTGTCCTGCCGCCAGCCTGTGGCCACGCGTTATTTTCGCCTGTCCCGTCAGGCAGCCCTTAAGCAGCCGGCACTCGGCCAGCAGTTCCGGTCCCGCCGCGCGATGAATTGCGCCGTCCACGCCGCCGCCACCGAGCAGCGTGTTGTTCGCGGCATTGACGATGGCGTCGACTTTCAGTGTGACGATATCGGTTTGCAGCGCTTCAAGTTTGTCATGCATGGTCTGTAACTGATTGCAGGAATTTCCGCGCCGCTTGAACGATGGACCGGGGCAGGAATTGCGGACGCTGCATGCGGCTGTGGCATTACGGTTTATCCGGAAGACAAGGGTGCCGTTATCACCAGCCGCCGGTTGTAAGCCATTTGTCGACCTGATCCAGTCTGTCCGATCCCCAGAACGGCTCTTTGTCGACGATGAAAAAAGGCGAGCCGAATATGCCACGCTCGATTGCGGCATCGACTTCGGTCGCCAGTCGTTGTTTTACGGCCGGGTCACTCAGGGCCTGCAACACCTGGTCCTTGTCGACGCCGAGCTTGGCGGCGACATTGGCGGTGATTTCGGGGCTGGAAATGTCGCGGTCTTCCACGAAATAGGCATGATAAAGCGCTCGCGCAAGTTTGGTGGCGAGCGGGGGATCGCGGTCGGCGACCCAGTAGAAGGCGCGACTTGGGGCCTGGCCGGCCACCGGGAATTTCGTCGGCGATTTGTAGGGCATTCCGAGCAGCCGTGCCGAGCGCGCCAGATCGTGCTTGGCATAGCCGCCCTTGAGCGGAATCGTCGGCAGCGGTTGCTGGCCGGTAATTTTGAACACCGCGCCCAGCAGAATTGGGTGCCATATCACGTTGCGGCCGTGTTTTGCAGCAAGTTCGTCTATGCGTGCGCTGGCGAAATAGCCATAGGGCGAAGAGAAATCAAAATAAAAGTCGATTGGAGTGGCCATGCCGCGTTCCTTTTCGGCGATTAGGAGAACTATGGACTTAAGTTAACGTTAACGTTAACGTAACTATGATTTGCTTGATCGCATCAGAATTGCATCATATTGCATTCGCGGTGTTTTTTGCCTTCCCGGTATCAATCAGCAGGCGGCGGCATTGATTGGCAAAGAAGCTAATTTCCCCCAGCATGGCATCGATGTCTTCGCGTTGTTGTTCCAGAAGCACGCGCCGTTTTTCGAGTCTGGCAAGAAATACCCCGGCCTGTTTGGGGTCTTCGCAGGCGAGGCTGGAAAGTTCGAACAGCTCTCTGATCTCGGAGAGAGAAAAGCCCAGACGCTTGCCGCGCAACGCGAGTTTCAATCTGCCCCGGTCACGGGTGCTGAAAACACGGCTCATGCCCTCGCGCTGCGGGGTGAGCAGCCCCTGCTCTTCGTAGTGGCGTATAGTGCGAGTGGTCACTCCGAATTCCTGGGCGAGATCAGTAATGGAGTAAGTCTGAGCCATTGTGCTATGCAATATATGCTAGTAAAATCCGCAGTCTATGTGTGTAGCATATTATAACGCTTACGTAAGCGTCAAGCTTAAGGAAATTTGAATGACTGTAAACCCAAAGGCCGCACAATCGGGCGACCCTGCCCAGTTGCCTAAACTCTACGCCGAAATCGCACAAAAAAGCGGCCAGCTTCTCACCCGTTTCCTGGAACAAGGGCCGAACGGTGCCAAGCTTGGTTTCAGCGACGAACTCGGCATCGCCCAGTCGTTTTTCGAAGCCTGGGGCAAGGTGCTCGCCGACCCGTTCAAGCTGGCCGAGATGCAAGTGAAGCTGTGGCAGGATTATATGTCGTTGTGGCAGAACTCGATGCTCAAATTCATGGGGCACGAGTCGCGGCCCGTGATAGAGCCGCCGCAAGGCGATCGCCGCTTCAGGCACGAGGACTGGCAGCAGAATTTTCTTTACGACTACATCAAGCAGTCATACCTGATCGCGGCCAAACATTTGCACCAGTCTCTGGGCAAGGTCGAAGGACTCGACGACAGGGACGCGAAGAAAGTGGATTTCTATACGCGCCAGTACATCAATGCGCTTTCACCGTCCAATTTTCTGCTGACCAACCCCGAGGTGCTGCGCGAAACGGTCAGTTCCGGCGGGCAGAATCTGGTCAAGGGCCTCAATAATCTGCTCGAGGATCTGGCGCGCAGCAACGGTGAACAGCTGCGCGTGAAAATGACCGACACCGCAGCTTTCCGCCTCGGCGACAACATTGCCATGACCCAAGGCAAGGTTGTGTTCCAGAACGACCTGCTGCAGCTGATCCAGTACCAACCGCTCACCGCGCAAGTCCATGCACGCCCGCTGTTGATCATTCCGCCGTGGATTAACAAATATTACATACTCGACCTGCGCGAGAACAACTCGTTCATCAGGTGGGCGGTTGGGCAGGGACATACCGTGTTCGTGATTTCGTGGGTTAATCCTGACCAGCGGCTTGCCGACAAGAGCTTTGAGGATTACCTTGCCGGGGGTTCGCTCGCCGCGCTTGATGCCATCGAAAGGGCGACCGGACAGCGCGAAGTCAACGTTATCGGCTACTGTCTCGGCGGCACGCTGCTGGCGTGCACCCTGTCATACCTTGCCGCGAAGCGCGACAAGCGCATCCACAGCGCGACCTTTTTTGTGAGCATGATCGATTTCGCCAAACCCGGCGAAATCGAAGTGTTTATCGACGAACAGCAGATCGCGGCGCTGGAGAAAAAGATGCAGGAACGCGGCTATCTCGAAGGCTCGGAGATGGCCGCTACTTTCAACATGCTGCGCGCCAACGACCTGATCTGGTCGTTCGTGGTCAACAACTACCTGCTCGGCAAGGACCCGTTTCCGTTCGATCTGCTGTACTGGAATTCCGATTCGACGCGCATGCCAGCGGCCATGCACAGTTTCTACCTGCGCAATATGTATTTGCGCAATCTGCTCGCCCGGCCGGGCGGCATCACGCTTTGCGGCGTGCCGATAGACGTCGCCCAGATCGACACACCGGCGTATTTCATATCCACCGTCGAAGACCATATCGCGCCATGGAAATCGACTTACGCCGGGGCAAAGCTGTTCAAGGGCGCCGTGCGCTTCGTGCTCGGCGGCTCGGGCCATATCGCCGGCATCATCAATCCGCCGGCGGCCAACAAGTATGGTTACTGGGTCAACGAAAA
>CAKKQX010000199.1 GCA_919902235.1 Burkholderiales bacterium | reverse complement strand
TCCTCGCGCAGCTGCTGTGCGCGGGCGGCAGCGTCCGGGGGCAGCGGCATTGCTAGGAGAACAGGCGCAGTGCCCGCTCGCTGCCGGCACTGATGCCGTGCGCGTCCATTTTCGCCTGGATGGCACCCAGTTGCTGCCTGATTTTCGCTATGCCGGACGCGTTGAGCGCGACGCGATTGTCATCCACCAGCTTGCCGCCAAGACCTTGTTCGAGGCCCCTGCCGAGGTCCAGCATGCGGTCCAGCACCTGCTGGCCGCCGGCGACGCGCGGCACGTCGAGCAGCAAGGTGATGCCGGTGGTCGACAGGCTCTTGATCTGCTCCGGAATGAACGGGGCTGGCTCATGATTGTCGAGGGTGAACAGCGTCTGCCGCTGATCGTTGCGATAGTGAAACACCCCCTCGGATTCGAGTTTGAACCCGGCAGCTTCCGCCAGTCCGCGTATTCTGGTGCCGGAAAAGAACGCCCCCTTGTTGGCGATGATGTTGACGCCGATCGCCACATCGACGTCGGCGCAAAAATCATCAAGCTTGCGCGCAGACTCGAGCGTGGACTCGATGTCAGGCAGGGTCGCAACCCCCGCAGCTTTGGCGGCGCGATCCCTGATGAGATCGCAAAATGCCACGAGCTGCGCCGCCTGCACCACCCCGCCGCGATTCGCCAGCTGCATGGCCAGCCGCAGGGTCGTATAACGACCGGAACCCGCACTGTCCAGATGCTCCCAGCGTCCCGCTCCGGCATTGAAACCGGCGCTGCGCACCGGTTTGCCGACTGCAGACAGCCTGTTCAACAACTCGCCGATGATGGCATCGGGGATCGGGGCATCGGCATCGATCTGCGCAACGCAATCGATGGTTTGGTCAAATCCGGGTACGGCAGGCAGGACAGCGGATCCGGTTTCGCGGCCAGGATCCGCTGCGTCGGCGCCAGCGGCGTGCGGCGCATTTGTGCTGTTTTCGTTTGCGCTGACATCGGACACCGTGCCGGTGCGCGGCAATTGTGGTTCGATGCGGCCGCCGGCGCCCGCCGGCGGCGGGGCTTCGAAGAGCACGTCGTCATGCTCGGTTGCAAACGCCCGTTCGAGTTTGTGACGCAGCTTGCGTTCCTGCAAGTGATTGAACAGATAAACCGCGCCGACGACCACGGCGCCAATAATCAGCAAGCTTATCTGCAAGTCACTCATGGGCCGTGTCTACGCCGCTTCTTCGGTTAACTTCATGGCTTCTTCGATATCTACCGCCACCACCCGCGAGACGCCCGCCTCCTGCATGGTGATGCCGAGCAGCTGGCTGGCGATCTCCATGGTGATCTTGTTGTGGCTGATGAACAGAAATTGCGAGTGGGCGGACATTTTTCTGACCAGATCGCAGAAACGCTCGGTGTTGTGGTCGTCGAGCGGCGCATCCACCTCATCGAGCAGGCAGAACGGCGCCGGATTGAGCTGGAACATCGAAAACACCAGCGACAGCGCGGTCAACGCCTTCTCCCCGCCCGACAACAGATGAATGGAACTGTTTTTCTTTCCGGGAGGCTGTGCAATGACCTGCACGCCACTGTCCAGAATTTCCTCGCCGGTCAGTATCAGTTTGGCGTGGCCGCCGCCGAACAGGGCCGGAAACATCTGGCTGAAATGGCGGTTGACCTCGTCGAAAGTGTGCTGCAGGCGCTCGCGTGTTTCGCGGTCTATGCGTCGTATTGCATCCTCCAGCGTCGCCATGGCCGCGGTCAGGTCATGTGATTGGGCATCGAGATAATTCTTGCGTTCCTGGCCGGCCTGCAGTTCTTCGAGCGCGGCGAGGTTGACCGCGCCCAGTGCCTGGATTTCCTCGTTGAGACGCGCAATCTCGCTTTGCATGGCGCCGGAGCGCGTGCCTTTTTCCAGCAGTGCTGCAAGCTCCTCGTCTTTTGCGCCCGCTTCGGCAAGCTGTTGCGCGTATTGCTCCTCGGTCAGCCGTGCCTCCTGCTCTTTGAGCCGCACGTCATTGATGCGCTCGCGGAGGGGGTTGAGCTTTTGCTCGCAGGTAAGACGTTCCTGTTCTATGGCCTTGAGTTGCGACTCCATGCCCTCCAGCGCGTCCCGCGCCTGGGCCAGCGCCTGCTCGCGCTGGCCGCGCAGCACCAGCGCCTGCTGCAGCTGATTCTGCCACGGCACTTCATCATAGCCTGCCAGCCCGCTGCGCTCCGTGGCGACACTCGTCTCCAGGCTGGCAATACTCTCAAGATAAACCTTGATGGAATTCTCTATCTCATTGATTTTATTATCACATGATCTGAGATGAAACAATGCTTCCTGGTGCTCCCTGTGGGCTTTCTGCAACGCCTCGCGCTGCAGGGCCAGCACCGACTCGGCGCGGCGATAAAGGTCGGTTGCCAGTTCGAGTTGCTGCCTAAAGTCGGCGGTTTCCTGCTGCAGACGCCCGACATTGGCGTGCGCGGCCTCACGCTGGCCGGTTTCCGTGGCATGTTGGGCGGTGATTTCCTCCAGCTCGGACGCGATCTGCTCGCCGCGCTGAGTCAGGCGCTGCGCCTGTTCCGATAATCGCAGCGCTTCCATTTGCAGTTCGTGCTGCTGCTGCTGCGTATCACTGACGCTCTGCCGCAGTCCGGCGATTTCCGCTTTGCGCTGTTCGATGTCGCGTTCGATCCCGGCCACGGCCTGCCTGAGGCCGGCCAGCTGTCCCTGCTCGGCACTTATCGAGGACTGCAGCTGTTCGATCTCGCGCTGCCGCGACAGCACGCCATGCAGTTCCGAATCCGGCGCATGAAAACTTACGCTATGGCGCGTGAAGATATGCCCCTCGCGGGACACCAGCCATGCGCCGACCGGCAATTGCTGCCGCAGTTCCAACCCTGCTGTCGCATCGCCCACCACGAAAACGTCATGCAGCCATTCCGCCAGCACAGCCTCGAAACGCGGGTCGCGGCAAGTCACGTAGCGCTGCAGCGGTTCCAGCCCCGGCACGGCCGCAGCCGCGGCTGTCCGCGTGCCGCTGGTGTCGAACACGGTCATCTTGCCCGGCGGCGAATCGCGCAGCCAGTCCGCCGATTTGCCCAGGTTGTCGAGCGCGATGCCGTTGAGACGCTCGCGCAGCACCGCCTCCAGCGCGTCTTCCCAGCCGGATTCTATCGTCATGTTCTGCCACAGACGGGGGGCGCCGTCGAGAGCGCGCGACGCCAGCCAGCCCTCCATATCTGCGCCGCGCGCGAGGCGATCCTGCAACTGCTGCAGCGCTTGAATGCGCGCCTCCAGCCCGGTAAGACGCTGCGTCGCGGCGTCCAGCACGTCGTTTTGTTCGCGCAGGTCCTGCTCGCGTTGCGGCAGTATCTGCTCTTTCCGGGCCAGCGCTTCACGTTGCTCGTTCAGCGTGGTGTCCTGCGTCTGCATTTGCTGGCGCAGCCGCTCCACCGTGGTCATATCGGGCGCGGGCAGGGCCTGCCTTTCCTCGATCAGACGCTCCTGACGCGATGCCAGCTGCTCGATCAGGCGTGCCGCATGCGCGAGCTTGGTCTGCTCCACCTGCAGACTTTGCTCGGCCTGGGCCAGGGTACTCTGCAGCTCATCGCGACGGTTGCGGCTGGCGCGATACGCTTCTTCGGCAACCGGCAGCTTCCCGGCCTCGGCCGCCGCCGCAGCTTCACACGCCGTGGCCTGTTCCTGGGCGCGCGCCTTCTCGCTGCGCGATTCATCAAGACCGGTCTGCGCGGCCGCCAGTTGCGAACGGCTGTGTTCCAGCTGGCCGCGCAGCGTCTCCAGCTGTTGTTCTATACGCTGGCGGTTTTCCCGCACGTGAGCGATTTGCTGCTCAAGCCGCGCGACCTCGGCATTGACTTCGTACAGAGCGCCCTGCGCGGCGTGCATTTCATCGCCCACGCGATAATGCTGGTCGCGCATTTCCTCCAGGCGCTTTTCTGCTTCGCGCAGTTTCGCCGTTTCCGCCTCGAGTTCAATGCCCAGACGTTCAATTTCCCTGGCGTGGCGGTTGCGGCTTGCCGCCGCCTCCCGCCTTCTGGTGAACCACAGCAGGTTTTGCGTCGTCTGCAATTCGCCCTGCAGTTCGTGATAGTGCCTGGCGACTTCGGCCTGTTGCTGCAGGTGTCCGAGCTGCTTGTCGAGCTCCTGCCGGATATCATCAACGCGCAGCAGGTTTTCGCGCGTGTCCTTCAGCCTGAGCTCGGTTTCGCGCCGCCGTTCGCGGTACTTCGATACGCCTGCGGCTTCCTCCAGGAAAATCCGCAATTCCTCGGGTTTCGCCTCAATCACGCGCGAAATCATGCCTTGCTCGATGATCGCGTAAGCGCGGGCACCGAGGCCGGTGCCGAGAAAAATATCCGCCACGTCGCGGCGGCGCACGTGGAGGTTGTTGATGTAATACGAGGAATCGCCGTCGCGTTGAAGCACGCGCTTGATCGAGATCTCCGCGTATTTGGACCACTGCCCGGCGGCCTTGCCCAGACTGTTGTCGAACATAAGTTCCACGCTGGTGCGATTGACGGGTTTGCGGTCGCCGGAGCCGTTGAACAGCACGTCCTGCATGGTCTCGCCGCGCAAGTGCTTGGCGGAAGTCTCGCCCAGCACCCAGCGCACGGCATCGATGATGTTCGATTTGCCGCAACCGTTGGGGCCGACGATGCCGACGAGCTGGCCTGGAACAGGTATATGCGTAGGATCTACAAAAGACTTGAAACCGGCGAGATTGATTTGAGTGAGGCGCAATTTTTTACTGCCTGAGAGGTTATAATTCGCAAATGAATTTGTTGCTCCATTTTAACTGATTTGCGATGCCGGCCAAGCCAAACAGGCAACTTGAGACTTTTGCCAACCCGGCACCGCGGCGGGATTACCGGATTCATATGGAAATACCGGAATTTACCTGCCTGTGCCCGAAAACCGGCCAGCCCGATTTCGCCACACTGGTGCTGGATTATGTGCCCGACAAGCTGTGCGTCGAACTGAAAAGCCTCAAGCTTTATATCTGGTCGTTTCGTAACGAGGGCGCGTTTCACGAAGCAGTGGCCAACCGCATGCTTGACGATCTGGTCGGAGCAACGCGGCCGCGCTTCATGCGGCTCACCGCCCGCTTTTATGTGCGCGGCGGGATTTTTACGACCGTGGTCGCCGAGCATGCGAAACCAGGCTGGAAACCCAGGCCGGGGCCTGATCTGGCGATGCTGCCTGCCTCAGCCAGCCCCGATAGCTGACCGCGCAGGTGCGCATTTACCCCTATAATTTGCATTTTTTCCCAACAGCATCCGATACTGCCCCAGCGCCGTTGCGCTTATCCCGCGCCTCAGGAAACCATCGGAAAATTACCCCGCCGTGAATCCCGCCCTCGACCGGTTGCAGAGTTACCCATTCCAGAAACTTTCTGCATTGCTTGATGGCGCAGTGCCGAATCCGGCTTTGAAGCCGATCAGCCTGCATATAGGTGAGCCCAAGCACCCGACGCCGGAATTCATCAGGAAAACGCTCGCCGACAACCTCGGCGGACTGTCCAGTTACCCGACCACTTTGGGCGGCGAAGGCTTGCGCATCGCCATCGCCGCCTGGCTCAAGCAGCGCTATGCCTTGGACGCGATTGACCCGCAAACCCAGATCATTCCCATTAACGGCAGCCGCGAGGCGCTGTTCGCGTTCGCGCAAACCATCATCGACCCGACGCAGACTGATCCGGTCGTCGTCTGCCCCAATCCCTTCTACCAGATTTACGAGGGCGCCGCCCTGCTCGCCGGGGCGCAGCCGCAATTTCTGAACAACCTGCCCGACAACGGCTATGCCTGCGACTTTGACGCACTGCCGTCGCAGGTGTGGCGGCGCACACAGCTGATTTACGTCTGTTCCCCGGGCAACCCCACCGGCGGCGTGATGGCGCTGGCGGAATGGGAAAAACTCTTTGCGCTGTCCGACCGCTACGGCTTCGTGATCGCCGCCGACGAATGTTATTCTGAAATCTATTTTGAAGAAGGTCGTGCGCCGCTGGGCGCTTTGCAGGCAGCACAGCATTTCGGCCGCGCAGACTACCCGCGACTGGTCGTGTTCTCCAGCCTGTCGAAGCGTTCAAACGTCCCCGGCATGCGCTCCGGCTTTGTGGCCGGCGACGCCCAAATCCTCAAAAAATTCCTGCTCTACCGCACCTACCAGGGCTGCGCGATGAGTCCCCCCATCCATCTTGCCAGCATTGCCGCATGGCAGGACGAAAAACATGTCGTCGAAAACCGCCGCCTGTACCGCGAAAAATTCGACGCTGCACTGAAGATATTGCAACCCGCGCTCGGCGTGGCAATGCCCGCTGCGGCATTCTATTTCTGGGCGCCAACGCCGGTCAGCGACACCGAATTTACGCGGCGGCTGTATCAGGAGCAGGCAGTCTCGGTGCTGCCGGGAAGCTATCTTGCCCGCGAAGCCCACGGCGCCAATCCGGGCCAGGACCGTGTGCGCATCGCGCTTGTGGCCTCCACCGCCGAGTGCACCGAGGCCGCGCAGCGCATCGCTACTTTTGCCAACAACCTCTAGAGCTGAAGACTCCGTCATGAATGAAATCAACGCATTGCAGCCCGTAATTGAGCAGGCATGGGAAAATCGCAACGAACTCAAGCCCGGCAGTGCACCAGCCAGGGTCGGCGCCGCGGTCGAGCAGGTGCTTGCCGCGCTTGACGCCGGAACGGCCCGTGTCGCCGAAAAAATAAACGGCGAGTGGCTGGTTCACCAGTGGATCAAGAAAGCCGTGTTGCTGTCGTTCCGTCTGGAAGACAATACGCTCATGCCCGGCGCCGCCACCCGCTATTTCGACAAAGTGCCCGGAAAATTCGCGAATTACTCACACGAGGATTTTGCGCGTGGCGGTTTTCGCGTGGTGCCGCCGGCGATGGTCAGGCGCGGCGCGTTCATCGGGAAAAATGCGATACTGATGCCTTCCTACGTCAACATCGGCGCTTATGTCGGTGAAAGCACCATGGTCGATACCTGGGCCACCGTCGGCTCCTGCGCGCAAATCGGGAAAAATGTCCATCTTTCGGGGGGTGTCGGCATCGGCGGCGTGCTGGAACCCCTGCAGGCCAATCCCACCATCATCGAAGACAACTGCTTCATCGGCGCGCGTTCCGAGATCGTGGAAGGCGTGATCGTAGAGGAGGGTTCGGTAATCTCGATGGGGGTGTTTATCGGGCAGAGCACAAAGATCTATCAGCGCGAGACGGGCCAGGTTCTCTATGGCCGCGTTCCCGCCGGCTCGGTGGTGGTATCAGGCTCGCTGCCGTCATCCGACGGCAAATGCAGTCTTTATTGCGCGGTGATCGTGAAACAGGTGGACGCCAAGACCCGCGCCAAAACCAGCATTAACGACCTGCTGCGCAGCGATTGAGCGTCATTGCGCTAGGCAAGCGCGCGGGGAATTGGCAAAATGACCGGCAGCCGCGCGACTCATCGTCCGACTCAACTTCCGCAAACGGGGGGGCAATCATGTTCGTAACACCGCTTTTCAGGCTGATGGCCGAGAAACAGGCCTCCGACATTTTTTTCACGGCAGGTGCGCCCATCCAGATCAAGATCAACGGCGTGGTGATGCCGATCAACAACCAGGTGCTGGATCCGGAGCAGGTCAAGAAAATCTGCTACGAGTTGATGACCGAAGCCCAGATCAAGGAGTTCGAAACCGGGCATGAAATGAACTTCGCGCGGCGCGGGCAGAATGACGAAGGCGAGATGATCGGCAATTTCCGCATCAATATTTTCCGCCAGCGCAACACAGTGAGCATGGTCATCCGCTTCGTCAAACCCGATGTGCCGTCTTTCGAGTCGCTGAATCTGCCACCGATACTGAAAGAAGTGATCATGGAGAAGCTCGGGCTGATCCTGGTGGTCGGCTCCACCGGCTCGGGCAAGTCGACCACCATGGCCTCGATGATCGACTACCGCAACACGCTCAAGACCGGGCATATCCTCACCATAGAAGATCCGATCGAGTTCGCATTCAGGCACAAAAAATCCATCGTCAACCAGCGTGAAGTACGCATAGACACTCATAGTTACCAGGAAGCGCTGATCAGCGCCATGCGTGAAGCGCCTGACCTCATCATGATCGGCGAGATCCGCGACCAGCCGACGCTGCAAAGCGCTCTGCTGTTTGCCCAGACCGGACACTTGTGCATGTCGACACTACATGCAAACAACAGCTATAACGCTTTGAATAGAATAATAAATTTCTTTCCGCGCGAAGCACGGGACAGCCTTCTTTCCGATCTCTCGATTGCCTTGCGCGCGGTCATTTCACAGCGTCTGGTTCGCTCTGTCGACGGCAAGCGCATACCCGCTGTCGAAGTGCTGCTCAACACCAAGCACATCCAGGACCTGATCAAGGAAGGCGACATCAGCCAGATCAAGGACGCCATGGAGCAAAGCATGTCTCCCGGCTCGCAAACCTTCGAGCAGGCATTGTTCCATCTGTACACGACCGGGCAGATCACGATCGAGGAAGCCATGGCGAATTCCGACTCCCCTTCCAACCTGCACTGGCTGATCAACAACGCAACCAAGGTGCAGCAGACGGGGGGCGCTCAAACGTCATCCACCACCCAGTCCTCCGGCACCCAGACAACGCAAACCCCCGGCGATCTATCGAGCATCACACTCAATCTGGATGCGCTCGGCTGAGCGCCCTGCCGGCGGTCAGCCTGTTACCCTCGCCGGGCTGATCCGCGAAGGGGTGCGGCGCTTCAGGGCGGCGCGCCTGTCCTTCGGTCACGGCACTACCCGCGCATTTGACGAGGCCGCCTATCTCGCGCTGCACGCCCTGCACCTGCCGCCGGATGATCTTCAATCGCAACTCGACACTCCGCTAAGCGCAGCACAGGCGCGGCGCGTGCGCGCACTCTTCGGGCGCCGCATACGCGAGCGCAAACCCGCTGCCTATCTCACGCATGAAGCGTGGCTGGGCGATTACTGTTTCTATGTCGACGAGCGCGTCATTGTGCCGCGCTCGTACATCGCAGAATTGCTGCGCGACGATCTCGCACCCTGGGTCACGCGGCCCCAGGGCGTAAAGTCAGCGCTTGATTTATGCACGGGTTCCGCTTGCCTTGCCATCATGCTGGCGCACGGCTTTCCCGGGGCGGGAATCGATGCGACCGATATTTCCGCAGACGCGCTGCGCGTAGCTCGGCGCAATGTCGCCGACTACCGGCTTAAAAGCCGTATCAGGCTGGTCAAGTCCGACGTGTTCGCCGGGATAGCCGGGAAACGCTACGATCTGATCGTTTCCAATCCGCCCTATGTGAGAACGGCGGTGATGCGCCGGCTGCCAGCGGAATACCGCAGAGAGCCCGCACTGGCGCTCGCCGGCGGCAGGGACGGCCTCGACATCGTCCGCAACATCCTGCGGCGTGCCGCTGCGCACTTGAATTCACGGGGAATACTGATCGTCGAAGTCGGGCACAACCGGTCGCGAGTCGAAAAGGCCTTTCCCCGCCTGGAATTCATCTGGCCTTTGACCGCCGGCGGGGACGACTGTGTTTTTGTGCTGGAGCGGGAGCAGCTTTGCCGCTGGCAGGCCCTGGCGGGGCCATGTTAAGCCACTCCAAAAGCTGCCTGGTTTCCTCCGCAGTCAGTTCGCTCGACTGGCCGCGCTTCAGGCGCGGCGGCAGGGCCACGATGCCGAATCGCACCCGCATCAGGCGGCTGACCGTCAACCCCAGTGCCTCGAACATACGCCGCACAATCCGGTTGCGTCCTTCTTTCAGCACCAGCCGGTACCAATGGTTGGAACCTTCACCGCCTTCGTCAGCTAT
The DNA here is from genome assembly GCA_919902235.1 of Burkholderiales bacterium. Lineage (GTDB taxonomy): Bacteria > Pseudomonadota > Gammaproteobacteria > Burkholderiales > SG8-41 > CAKKQX01. The sequence continues at coordinate 7,604 of CAKKQX010000199.1, read as the reverse complement.
CGCTTCGCAGCGCGCAGGGCCATCTGCCAGTTCAATGCCGGACTTGAGCTTCGCCACCTGTTCCGGATTGAGCTCGCCAAGAATTCGCACCGCGTATTCGCGCTCCAGTCCGAAGCGCGGGTGCATCATGCGGTTTGCCAAATCACCCGAGGTGGTGAAAATCAACAGGCCGCAGGTGTTGTAATCCAGCCGGCCAACCGGCAGCCATTTTGCGCCGCGCAGCCGTGGCAGCCCTGCAAAAACCGTGGCGCGGCCCTCGGGATCCTCGCGACTGACGATTTCGCCCTCGGGCTTGTGGTAGAGCAGCACCCGCGGCAATTGGCCGGGCGCCGGCCAGTGCACGGTGCGCCGTCCGACCTTGATCAGATCCTGCGGGCCGACGCGCAGGCCCAGCGTGGCAACTGCGCCGTTGACCGTCACCTTCCCTTCGATAATCCACTGCTCCATGGCGCGGCGCGACCCGATGCCGGCCTGCGCCAGCACCTTGTGTAATTTTTGCGATTGCTCACCGGTAGTGTCGGGGGCTGTTTTCAAGATTGGGGTACCGTCTGATGATGGTTGTTGTCGGGATGCCGGCTATCGGCCTCGGCGCGCTAGACTTCGCGGCGTTCAACGACCGCCTGCGCCAGTGTGCCGCTGTCGACATGTTCGAGTTCGCCACCTACCGGCAGGCCGCGCGCAATGCGCGTGACCTTCAGTCCCTTCGCACGCAGCAACTCGCCGATGTAGTGGGCGGTGGCCTCGCCCTCTACGGTAAAGTTGGTCGCCAGGATGACTTCGCGCACCGTGCCGTCTGCGGCGCGCCGGATCAAACGGTCAAGATGGATGTCCTTGGGGCCGACGCCGTCAAGCGGCGACAACGAACCCATCAGCACAAAATACAGCCCCTGGTGGCACTGCGCCTGCTCCATCATCAGCAGATCCCCGGGTGTTTCGACCACGCACAGCAGCGTGACATCACGGCGCGGCGAACGGCACAGACCGCAGACTGGTTCTTCGGCAAAGCTGTTGCACTTCTCGCAATGACGTATGCGCTCCAGGGCGAGACCAAGTGCATTGCCGAGCCGCCGCGCTCCGGGCTGGTCGCGCTGCAGCAGGTGATAAGCCATGCGCTGCGCGGATTTCGGACCGACTCCCGGCAAACAGCGCAGGGACTCGATCAGATCTTCCAGGGTGGAGGGCGTCCTCATCGAAAAGTGATGAACGACGAATGATGAATGATAAACAACGGCGCATCAATCCGGGACTTGTTCATCATTCCGCATGCATCGTTCGGTATTGCCGTTAAAACGGCAGTTTCATTCCCGGCGGCAGCGGCAGTCCGGCGGTCATGCCCGACATTTTCTCCTGCACCGTTGCCTCGACGCGCCGCACCGCATCGTTGACGGCTGCCGCAACCAGATCCTCGAGCATTTCCTTGTCGTCTTTGAGCAGGCTGTCGTCAATGATCACCCGTTTGACGTCATGGCGGCAGGTCATCACCACTTTCACCATGCCCGCGCCTGATTGCCCCTCGACTTCGATGGTCGCCAGTTGTTCCTGCATCTTTTTCATGTTTTCCTGCATCTGCTGGGCCTGTTTCATCAGACCCGCAATTCCGCCCTTCATCATCGCTTGTCCCCGCTCTGTATGGGTTTAATCGTGGAATCGATCACGCGCGCATCAAAGTTCTCGACCAGATCGCGCACGAACGGATCCTGTTCTATTTCCGCAATGGCTTCCACCTGCAGCCGTTGTTTCTGGCGATTGGTAATCTCTGCCGGGGAATTGCCGCCGCTTGCACCGACATCGATCGCGATGTGCAGCGCGCCGCCAAAGTGCTGCATCAGTGCCGCCTTCAGCTTGTCCAGATAAGGCTTTTCGAGCAGCCGTTCGTGCCCCTTGGCGACGCATAATTCCATGCGTGTTTCATCGTGTTTCACCAGTTCGCAGTGCTGGGCCAACACGCGTGCCATGCCGGTCAGTCCCAATTGATCGATGATTTCGCCCCACGCCGCTTTAGTCTGGTTTTTTTTTGCTTCCTGCGCGGCAGAAGATGGTGGCGTGGCTGCGATGATGGCTGCAGCGCCTGCCCTTGACTGCGCCGCAGCCGGGCGCGCAGAAGCTGCGGCGGCGGAACCGTCGGGCGCGAACGCCAGCATGCGCAGCAGGGTCATGGTAAATCCCGCGTATTCGTCCGGTGCAAGGCCGATATCGGACCTGCCCTGCAACACGATCTGGTAATAAAGCTGCAGCTCATCGGCGCCGAACAGGCCCGACAATTCCGTCAGGACCGCGTGATCCGGATCGTCCGCCGCCACTGTTTCAGGCACCGCCTGCAGCAATGCCAGCCGGTGCAGCAGCGTGCCCAGATCCTGCAACGCGTTTTCAAAGGACAGGCTGCGCGACGCCATGCGTTCGGCTTCCGCCATCAGGCCGGCGCCATCACTGGCGGCAAGCGTGCGCAGTATGGCGTAGAGGTAAGTCTGATCCACCGCGCCCAGCATGGCGCGCACTGCGCCCTCCTCGACCTTGCCGCCGCCGTGCGCAATCGCCTGATCGAGCAGGCTCAGGCCGTCGCGCATGCTGCCCTGCGCAGCCCGCGCCAGCAACGTCAGTGCCGTCAGCTCAAAGGCGACATTTTCCGCCCCGAGAATTTTCTGCAGCTGATCACGAATCTGCGCCTGCGGAATCTGCTTGAGGTTGAACTGCAGGCAGCGCGAGAGCACGGTAACCGGAATTTTCTGCGGGTCAGTGGTGGCAAGGACGAACTTGACGTGCGCCGGCGGCTCTTCCAGGGTTTTCAGCATGGCGTTGAAGGCCGAGCGCGACAGCATATGCACTTCGTCGATGATGTACACCTTGAAGCGGCCGCTGGACGGCGCGTAAAGCGCGTTCTCCAGCAACTCGCGCATGTTGTCGACCTGGGTGTTGGAGGCGGCGTCGAGCTCAATCAGGTCGACGAAGCGGCCGCTGTCGATCTCGCAGCAGGCGCCGCACTTGCCGCAGGGTGCCTCGGTGATGCCGGTCTCGCAATTCAGCGCCTTGGCGATGATGCGCGCGAGCGTGGTCTTGCCGACGCCACGCGTGCCGGTAAACAGATAGGCATGATGCAGCCGTTGCTGCCGCAGTGCGTTGGTCAGTGCCCTGACCACGTGCTCCTGCCCTACCAGCTCGGAAAAAGTCTTGGGGCGCCACTTGCGGGCGAGAACCTGGGTCACAGCGGAATTGGTAAGCACTTGAAGGTTAGCAACAAGCGGCGACCTGCGGCCGCCGCAGCCAACCCGTAGTTTACCGCCTAGCGCCTATCGCTTGCCAGATTTAGAAGTGATATTGAAAGCGGATCTGGCTGAAGTTGATGCCGTTGTTGGGTTTTTTGATGCTGCCATTGGATAAATGCTGGAAACGGTAACTCAGATCGTATGCCCCTTTGGCGCCGAAACGGTAGCCGATGCCCAGATGATCCCCGAACTGGAATCTGGTGCTGAAACGCTTGTCGCCGATGGAAGTCTTTGACAGCAGATGAAAACCGATCGCGGCTTCGGCGTAAAGCCCTTTGAGATCGTTCTGCTGCAGGCGGAACACGGGAGTCAGTCCGATCTCGGAGATGTTGTCGTTCTGTCCGGGCAGCGCATTGCGATCCCAGTAGCCGGCCGCCAGATCCCAGTACCCGCCGACATGCCAGTTACTGCCCTGGAACCAGCGTTTTTTCCAGTCCCACTGCACGCCGATGCGGCCCATGTCGGCGCCATCACCGTTTCCGGCTTCAATCGACATACTCGACACACCGTCAACCGCAAAGGCCGGCATACTGGCGACGACCCAAATTATCGCCATCGCGACAAAGGGCTTTCTAATCATGTTGTGGCTCCCCTGAAACGCACAAATTATGATAATGCACCGCAAATCATACCGCACCCGCAAAAAGGGTGGCGAGCCCTGCCCCCGGCACTTGCAGAAAATAGCTGTGGCTGCTTCCTTCCGGACCTGACCAGATTCACTACCATGCAATGCGGGGAGGCCCGCCGTAAGTAAGTCGTAAGTATGCATGGAATCAGAGACTTTCGCCAGCCGTATGACTTTACAAGCAGAGCGATTAATGCTTCCATTATCCGCACGCGAATCAAAAGATCCGGCACGTATTTTCAAAATCCCGAACCGATTCGCAGGTCGCAACTGGAGGCATGAATGTCGACGATAGAATCCGTATTGCAGGAAACCCGCATTTTCCCGCCTAGCGCTGCGTTTACCGGCCAGGCCAATATTTCGGGCATGGACGCCTACCGCAAGCTGTGCGACGAGGCGGAACAGGACTTCGAGGGGTTCTGGGCCCGGCTCGCCCGCGAAAACGTGTTGTGGCAAAAACCCTTCACCAAGGTGCTTGATGAATCAAACGCCCCTTTCTTCAAGTGGTTCCATGACGGCGAACTCAACGCTTCCTACAATTGCCTGGACCGGCATCTGCAGACCCAGCCCGACAAGGTCGCCATTATTTTCGAGGCCGATGACGGGAAAATCACCCGGATCACCTACAAGGAACTCTACCGTCGCACCTGCATGCTGGCGAACGGCCTGAAGTCGCTCAACATCACGAAAGGCGACCGCGTCATCATTTACATGCCGATGTCGGTCGAAGTCGTGGTTGCGATGCTGGCTTGCGCGCGCATCGGCGCCGTGCATTCCGTGGTGTTCGGCGGTTTCTCCGCCAAAAGCCTGCAGGAGCGCATCATCGACGCCGGCGCGGTCGCGGTGCTCACCGCCGACGAGCAGATGCGCGGCGGCCGTGCCATTCCGCTCAAGACAGCCGTCGACGAGGCGCTCGCCCTGGGCGGCTGCGACTCGATCAAAAGCGTCGTTGTCTACAGACGCTCGGGCGGCAGCGTCAACTGGAACGCCAGGCACGACGTGTGGCTGCATGAACTGATCAGCGATCAGTCGGACAGTTGCGAACCCACCTGGGTCAACGCCGAGCACCCGCTGTTCATCCTTTACACCTCCGGCTCCACCGGCAAGCCCAAAGGCATACAACACTCCACCGGCGGCTACCTGCTGTGGACCATCCTGACCATGAAATGGACGTTCGACTACAAGGCGTCCGACATCTTCTGGTGCACGGCCGACGTCGGCTGGGTCACCGGCCATTCCTACGTCTGCTACGGGCCGCTGGCATGCGGCGCCACTGAAATCATGTTCGAGGGCGTGCCGACTTATCCCGATGCCGGGCGTTTCTGGAAAATGATCCAGGATCACAAGGTCAGCGTGTTCTATACCGCGCCGACCGCCATCCGCTCCCTGATCAAAGCCGGCGGCGACCTGCCGAAAAAATACGATCTGTCGAGCCTGCGCATCCTGGGCACCGTCGGTGAACCGATCAATCCCGAAGCCTGGATGTGGTACCACGAGACCGTGGGCGGCGGCCGCTGTCCCATCGTCGATACCTGGTGGCAGACCGAGACCGGCGGCCACATGATCACGCCGCTGCCGGGTGCAACACCCACCAAGCCGGGCTCGGCCACCTTCCCGCTGCCGGGCATCATGGCCGATATCGTGGACGAAACCGGCCTTCCAGTTGGCAAAGGCAAAGGCGGCATTCTGGTCATCAAGCGCCCCTGGCCAGCTATCGTACGCACCATCTGGGGAGATCCAGAACGCTTTAAGAAAACATATTATCCTGATGATTTTAAAGGAAAATATTATCTTGCTGGAGATGGCGCCAGCACTGATGAAGATGGTTATTACCGCATCATCGGCCGCATCGACGACGTGCTGAACGTCTCCGGGCATCGCCTGGGCACCATGGAAATCGAATCTGCCCTGGTTGCCAATCCCCTGGTGGCGGAAGCCGCCGTGGTGGGCAAGCCGCACGATATCAAAGGTGAGGCCATCGTTGCCTTCGTGGTGCTGAAGGGCGCACGGCCGACGGGCGCCGCCGGCAGGGAGACCGTCGCCAAACTGCGCGACTGGGTCGGCGGGCAGATCGGCGCCATCGCCAAACCGGACGATATTCGTTTCGGCGACAACCTGCCCAAGACGCGCTCCGGCAAAATCATGCGGCGGCTTCTGCGGTCGATTGCCAAGGGCGAGGCAATCACGCAGGATGTCTCAACGCTTGAAAATCCGGCGATTCTCGATCAGCTCAAGCAGCCGGTCAGTTGAAATGCGCGGGGCGTGAGGCGAAAAACCATCGTCTGCGGACCGTTGCGCTTCGCGCCTGACGCATCGCCTCTCACCGCCCGGAGGAAGCCATGATCAGACCAAACATCAAGGGACAGCGCCTCGTGGCGCTGTTTCTGCTCGGTTGCCTGCTGTTCAACTATCCGTTGTTGTCGTTGTTTGCCAGCCGCGAGGCGATTCTGGGCATCCCTCTGCTTTATGCCTATGTATTTCTGGTGTGGGCGCTGCTGATTGGCTTGATGGCGCTCGTCGTTGAAAAGCGCAGCGAATAGCGTCATCGGCCGGCGCGACGCCCCGCTTCCCACCGGCATTATGGCCGCCGCCAATATCATGGTTAACGCCCCATGCTGACCGGCGGCATTATTGTGCTGGTCTCGTTCGCCTACGTAGGCATGCTGTTCGCGATTGCCTATTACGGCGACAAGCGCGCGGATGCCGGACGCAGCATTATCGCCAATCCGTATATCTACGCGCTGTCGCTCGCGGTCTACTGCACCTCATGGACGTTCTACGGCAGCGTCGGACGCGCCGCCACCAGCGGCATCGGTTTTCTGCCGATCTACCTGGGGCCGACACTGATGGCTGCGCTGTGGTGGTACGTGATGCTGAAAATCATCCGCATCAGCAAGGCCAACCGCATCACCTCGATCGCGGATTTCATCGCCTCGCGCTACGGCAAAAGCCAGATGCTGGGCGGGCTGGTCACCATCATCGCGGTGCTCGGCATCGTTCCCTATATCGCGCTCCAGCTCAAGGCCATTTCGACCAGCTTTTCCATCATTCTGCAGTACCCCGAAGTGGTCATGCCCGACAAACAGGGCGCGCCGATCTTTCTCGGCGACAACACGTTCTACATTGCGATGCTGCTGGCGGCATTCACCATCCTGTTCGGGACGCGCCATCTCGACGCCACGGAGCGGCATGAAGGCCTGGTCGCCGCCGTCGCCTTCGAATCCCTGATCAAGCTGCTCGCCTTCATTGCGGTCGGCCTGTTCGTGACCTTCGGCATGTACGGCGGCTTTACCGATATCTTCGGCCGCGCGGCCAAGGTTCCGCAGCTCGACGCACTGCTGGTGCTCGGCGGCGAGTCGGGCAATTACACCACCTGGGCGTCGCTCACCTTCCTGTCGATGCTCGCCATCATGTTCCTGCCGCGCCAGTTCCAGGTGGCGGTAGTCGAGAACGTAGACGAGCGCCACCTCAACAAGGCAATCTGGCTGTTCCCGCTGTATTTGCTGGCGATCAATATTTTCGTGCTGCCGATTGCGCTCGGCGGCCTGATGCATTTTCCCAGCGGCACCGTCGATGCGGATACTTTCGTGCTGACCCTGCCGATCGCGCAGCAGCAGCCGTGGCTGGCGTTGTTTGCGTTTATCGGCGGCCTCTCCGCCGCCACCGGCATGGTGATCGTCGAAACCATCGCACTTTCCACCATGGTGTGCAACGACCTG
>CAKKQX010000198.1 GCA_919902235.1 Burkholderiales bacterium | reverse complement strand
CGACAGCAGCGGCAGCGGTTACGATTCGGACATCATAGCCGGGCTCGACTGGATCTGGGACCAGAATGGCGGAGTTAACGTCACAAATCCTCTCAGCATCAGCGTTGCGAACATGAGTCTCGGCCGCGCTGGAAACGCTACCGATAATCCCGCTATGCTCACCGCCGTACAGCGACTAACCGGCACGGCGCAAGGGAGCGGCGTGCAAGGCGGCCAAGGCGTCACGGTCGTCGTCGCGGCGGGTAATGACTCCAGGCTGGAGATTACCCAGCAGGTGCCGGCAGCCTATAAGGAAGTCCTTGCCATTGCCAGCACGACGGCACTTAACGGCACGAACTCATGCAATCGCTTAAACACTGCCATAGGAGTCGATACGGCTTCCTATTTCACCTCCGACGGTGCGGGCGTTGTCGTGTCAGCCCCGGGCGAAGACCAGGAAAACGTCAATCGCGGGTGCCTGATTAGCTCGGTCGGAATTTTGTCGCTCAAGCTCGGCGGAGGAACAGTCCGGATGAGCGGCACCAGCATGGCGGCCCCGCACGTGACGGGTGTGGCCGCTCTGGTGTTTGGACAGGTCACGAGTAATCCGAACGAAATCAGGGCGAAGATCCGGTGCGGCGCCGACAGAATTGGCGCTGCCCCGCTCGGCTCGCCGACGAGCAGCTATACGTTTGACGGTGTGCGAGAAGGAATCGTGTCAGCGTCTGGCGCCATGAACAGTGTTGCTACAACCTGCCCGTAATAATGCGCATCCTCAAGATGCCCCTCGACGGGCTTGCGCCTAGCGCTGGCGACCAAGCCCGTTAACATCATTTGGCCTGGGTTGGAGCTCGTCAACGCCAAGTTGCAACCGAAAAAAACAAAAGGGCGCACATGGCGCCCTTTGCAGGCCTGGCGGTCCTTATCCCTGCTCCTTATCCCTTGACGCGGCTGCGGTATTCGCCGGTGCGGGTGTCGATCTCGATTTTATCGCCGGTGCTGCAGAACAGCGGCACCGGCACTGCGAAGCCGGACTTTAGTTTGGCAGGTTTCATTACTTTGCCCGAAGTGTCGCCGCGCACCGCCGGTTCCGTATAGGCAATCTCCCGCGTCAGCGTCTGCGGAATGTCCACTGAAATCGGGCTGCCATTGTAAATCACGATATCGCACGGCATGCCGTCTTCGAGATAGCTTAATGCATCGCCCATGTTTTCCTGGTCCACTTCGTACTGGTTGAATTCGGCGTCCATGAATACGTAGGACGGCTCCGCAAAGTACGAGTATGTAACTTCCTTGCGCTCAAGTGTCACCATCTCGAATTTCTCATCGGCGCGGTACACCGTTTCGCTCGCCGCGCCGGACAGCAGATTTTTGAGTTTCATCTTGACCACGGAGGCGTTGCGGCCGGACTTGCTGAATTCCGCCTTCTGCACCACCAGCGCATCTTTGCCGACCATGATTACGTTACCCGCTCTGATTTCCTGTGCTATCTTCATCGCTAATTCCTAACCCATATCCCGTTGAACTAAAACCGTTATTTTATCCTGTCTTGACTAAACTGCGCCAGTTTTCCGGCGAGTTCGCCAACGCCTGCAAGTCGCTCGGCCCAGGCGGGCGCATAAGCTTCAAGCGCCCTGCGCTGCTCCCAGTAGGCACGCCAGGCCGTGCCTACCGCTTGCGGCCGCTGGTCATCAGAATTCCACACCTGCCACAGCCCGCGTACTGCTTCAGCCGCCGCATCCGGCAGCCCGTCGCAGTAGAGATCGAGAAAGGCCCCGAGTTTTCGCCGGTGCGCACCCTCCTGCTGCGGATAAACATGCCACACGAACGGCCGGACCGCCCACTGCGCGCGCACGAACGAATCCTCCCCGCGCACAAAGTTGCAGTCGCATGCCCATAACAGTTCGTCGTAGCGCACCTGTTCCACAAAAGGCAGGATCCGCACTTCCAGGTTGCCGCGCCTGAAGCTGTGGCAGTTTGTTGGTGCAGTCACGCCGAGAAAATCGAGCGCGTGCGTGACTAATTTGCCCTCGGGAATGGCAGCAACCATGGGCACATCCCCTTGCGCCCAGGCGTCGAGCAGTCCGCCAACCGGTGCGTGCTCATACCCGAAGAGCGACACCACGGTTGCGCCCGCAGACGGGGGTTCGAAGCCGACGGACGCCCAAAAACGATGCTGATCGGCAGTGCCGAACGCAGTACGCCGCGCGAACAATCCCGCCTCGCGCAGCACGCCGCCGGTGCCCGGTTCGAAGCCCGGGAAGAAAAAGTAACGGTCGAGCGGCAGGCGCGGATGCGGCGAAGGCAAGCCGTGATGTTCGCGTACCCAGGGTTCCGCGCTCAGGTATTCGAGCACCAGCCACAACACAGGGGCATTGCGCGCCGCCATCGCCTCCATGTAGCGCTCCGGCAACCCGCAACCAAACGCTTCGACGACGATGTCGGCAGGCGTTACCGCAGGCAATTCCTCTTCCCAGCGCATTATTTCCACGCCTGCTGCGTGCTGGCAGACGCAGCCGGGATCAATCTGCGCATTAAGCAAATGCAGGCTCGCGAGATCGTCAACCCACAGCCGAACGGTTGCGCCGCATTCGTCCGACAGCTGTCGCGCCAACCGCCAGCAAACGCCGATATCGCCGTAGTTATCAATCACGCGGCAGAAAATATCGAAGCTACGCAATGGTGACATTGGCAAAGACAGCGTTTCCGGATGTGCCGACAGGGTCAATAAAAAAGCCGGACATGACGTCCGGCTTTTGGCTAGAAAACTGCCTGCAGGCTTACGCGGCTTGGATGTTGCTCGCCTGTTTTTTGCCCTTGTTGCCGTCGGTAATGTCGAAGGAAACCTTCTGACCTTCCTTCAGCGTTTTGAAACCCGGCATGTTGATTGCCGAGAAATGCGCGAAAAGATCTTCGCCACCGCCATCGGGAGTAATGAAGCCAAAACCCTTCGAATCGTTAAACCACTTTACGGTTCCAGTTGCCATTGTTGCGTTCCTTAAGAAATTGAGAATACAGGCCCGACCCGGCAAGGGTCCAACCCGGCAAATGTTTGAATCTCAAAGCTCCCAAAGAACGAACATCCAAAACCCGGTAATCCAACTCTCAAGGACTTGAAACTAAACACTTGTCGCCGTTATACGCACCTTATGCAATCGCGTCAAGACCCGCCCGGATCCAGCGCTTTGCCGGCCTTCCTGACCACCAATTGTTTTAGCTGCGAATTTTCCAGAAAATCTGCGGCTGATCACCGCACCCCGCCTGCTTTGCGCTTACTACGACTTAAGCGTCCAGGGTTGGAATGCCCTGATGGGACCCCGGATTTCCCGGCCACATCACACATGCTGTCTTTCCATAATATGGAAGTACATATTATCCAGCGCAAGTAAATTGCGTTGCAACAATTCACCTATATATTTAATTTATCAATAGCCAGGGTCGTAGTTCTTTGTTTATATGATGCATCGCGGCATTATTTCATAATTCGGTAACAGGCAGACTTGCACTGCACCATTACAGGAAAGAGGCGAATTTGAAAATCTGCATCGTGGGAGCGGGCGCAATTGGCGGCTACCTCGCCGTGTTGTTCGAACAGGCGGGAAATGAAGTCACCGTCGTCGCGCGGGGCCCCCATCTTGCGGCGATTCGCGCGCACGGTTTGCGTCTGGTCATGGCAGATGGCAGCCAGTGTGTTGCGCGCAACATCACAGCAACCGACCGCCCCGGCACAGCCGGCAAGCATGACCTCGATGCTGCAGGATATCGAGGCCGGGCGCGATCCCGAGATCGATGCGCTGGTCGGCACGGTCATTGAACTGGGCCGACTTGCCCGCACTCCAACGCCGCATATCAGTGCCGTCTATGCCCTGGTGAAGCTGTTGTCGAAAACCATCACCCAGGAACAGGTATGCGTACGGGCGACACCGTCCTCGCTTTTCGCTGCGATCATTCACGCGGCGGAAAGCGGCGCCCGGGTTACCGCACTGCCGGCCATCCACCAGGTTCCCGCTTAAGCGCTGCGCGACGAAAGTGTTTGCCGCGTCTCGATGCCAGTCATCGGCACGATAGCGGTGGAAATTATTTTCGGGAGGCTGGGCTTCACGGCCGGGGAAAAAATCATGCATAGCATGTAACTCAAACCAGACACGCTCAATCGCTGCCGAAAGTATCAGCGTTTCACACCGAAATTCACGCCGAAAATCAGCGCGCGCATCTCCTGCTGCTCGGGAATTGCCTTGGGATTGATGCGAATATGGCGAATGCCTGCAGTTTCAAGACATTGGGTTTTGAATTTTGCAGATCCCGACGCAGTTTCAAATTCCACTGCAGCGACTATCCTGGTGTTTCTCTCGCAAACCAGGAAATCGATGCAGTGAACCGCCAGCTGAAGCCGCAGCGACTCGAGCTCACCGCCGCGTACACTCGTGGATAGGTCTACTACCGCGGAGAGGCTGACATTAGTGAATACTTCAAGGTCGGGCAAACCTGTTTTCAGCCGGTGGAACAACAGGGTTTGCGAGTGGTCCAGCAAGCGTTCCTTGCGGGCATAACCCACGGCCTGCGCCGCGGCTGGCTGCGCTGATGGCATAACAGCTGCAGCGGCCACCGGCGTCTTGAGCCGGGGAGCGCCTGCCAGCAATTCCCGCATGCGCGCGCTGCTTGCGGCGGCTTTTTGCGAAGCGCGTTTTCGATACGCCCAGATGACCCAGCCAACGGCGGTAATGGACGCCAGCAGAAACAGATACCACAACTTCAAGCGGGCTTACCCTTCTGCAACAGCCTTGGCGGCAGCCTCGATCAGCTTGAGTTCCGCCCTGCCATGCGGAACCGGTCGCAGGGCGCTGTCGGCAAAGTGCAGCACTTCGGGACCCAGCTCGGCAATGCTGCGACAGCCCAGCAGCGCCATCACGCGGTCGATTTCCTCGCGGAAGATGCCGAGCGCGCGCTGCGCACCGGGCTGACCGCCCGCGGCGATACCGTAGAGCGTGGAACGCCCGATCTGCACCGCGTGCGCGCCGAGCGCCAGCGCCTTGACCACGTCGGTGCCGCGCCGGAAGCCACTGTCCACCAGCACTGTCATGCGCTTGCCCACCGCATCCACAACCTCGGGCAGAACCTCAATCGGCGAAATCGCGGTATCCAGATTGCGCCCGCCGTGATTGGAAACGACCACACCGTCGGCGCCGCAGTCTGCGGCCATTACCGCGTCCTGCGGATGCAGAATGCCCTTGACGATCAGCTTGCCCGGCCACATTTTACGCAGGTCGCGCAGATCGTCCCAGTTGAGCGAGTCGTTGCGCATCTGCGAACGGCCCATGGGCTTGGCGGTGACTTTGTACTTTATTTCGCTGGGGTAGTTTTCGTAGCGTGGCATTCCCGTGGTAAAGACGTACTTCGCGAGCACGTTGATCAGCCAACCCGGATGCATCATCACGTCGGTGACGTTTTTGCGGGTGAAGCTGAACGGAATGGTGAAGCCATTGCGCAGGTTGTATTCGCGATTGCCGGACGAAACGCCGTCCACGGTCACCACCAGCGCCTCGAAGCCGGCGGCCTTGGCGCGTTCGACCAGCTTGTGCGACATCGAGCGGTCGGGCCACATATAGAGCTGAAACCACAGCGTGCCGCCCGCCTGCTCCGCAACTTTCTCCATGGCGGTCATCGAGCCGGTGGCGAGCGTGAAGGGAATGCCGGCTTCCTTCGCCGCGCGCGCCAGCGCGATTTCGCCCTCGTGCCACAGCAGACCTGCGATGCCGGTCGGGGCGATGAGAATCGGCATCTTGTGCTTCTTGCCGAATAGCGTGATCTCCTGGTTGCGCGCCGAGACATCGACCAGCGTCCGCGTCTTCAGACGAATGCGTTCAAACACCGCGCGGTTGTTCTTGAGCGACACCTCGTCTTCCGTGCCGCGATCCACGAATTCGAACAACCCTTTGGGCAGCCGCTTCTTCGCGATCTCGCGCAGGTCGAAAATGTTGTATGCGCCCAGATTGTTGTCTGCCATGATGTCTCCTGATCCTGTTGGCGTGTGGCACGTCCACATCGTGCATCGGTGATGACAAGCGCCATTTTACCGGTTTTCAGCGTTGCACCCCGCTTCATTCCACCATCCGGAATCCTGCCGCAACATGCGGATAGCGCCACAGCAGTCCGGCCGCAACGAGCACGCACATCATTAGCATCGCCAGCCAGTAATTACGCCAGTATTTGAGGTGCCGGCTTTCCAGCCCTCTCTTGCCGGGCAGGCTGACAACTATGGCCAGTCCGGCGCGCCCCGGGTCGCCCTGCTGACGGTAATGAATCATCAGCCGGTAATAGACGATTAAAAAAATATTGGCAACCAGCAGGCCCAGGTAAAAGATATCCATGCGGGCGGCTGATCTATCCGTGCCGGCTGATCTCGTTCAGCAGTTCCTCACTCTCGATATGGATGCGGTGATTATCCATCGAAAGCACTCCCTGCTTCTTCAGTGCTGACAGCGCACTGGTCGCCGTCTGGCGCGTAGTGCCTACCATGTCTGCAATCTCCTGGTGGGTCAGTGGAATATTCAGGAAAATCTCCTTCCCTACGCGCGTGCCGTAGCGGGCGGAAAGCCGCAAGATCAACTTGGCAATGCGCGTGTTGACGTCATCCGCGACCAGATTGACGAACATTTCCCCCAGCACGCGCAAGCGCGAAGACAGCACCTGTATGCTCAAAAATGCGGATTGCGGATGATTGGCAAGGAACGTCTTGAATTGCTCCTGTGACACGGCGAGTACTGCGGAGTTTTCGCACGCCAGCGCATTGACCACGCGACCGCCGCCCCGCGCCATTTCCGCCACCCCGAAAATCTCGCCGGGAAAGCAAAACCACAGAATCACTTCGCGTCCCAGCGGCGCCGGCTGGCAGATCTTGATCTTGCCGCTCTCCAGAAAATAGACGTTGTTACCCGGCGCTCCGGCGCAGAACACGAAATCGCCTTTGGCATAGCGCTGCAGCTTGGCGAGCGCGATCAGGCCGGCATAATCGTGTGCGTTGAGCTGGGCGAGAAAATTCGATGGCGCAACGAGTTGGGACACCGCATCCGCGGAAACAGCGGCCATGCCCTCGAATGCGGATACCGGCGCAACTGCAAGCTTGTGTGCCATGAAATGTCGGCTGGCTGACAGACAGCCATTCGCCTCCTCTGCTTCAATCCTATCCGACCCTGGAACAGGGTGTAAAGAACCGTCCCGGCAACCATAACACTTCAACAGGCCGGCAAACGCAAGCCAAAGGAGGATGATCATGACACACTGGTATTGCAGTGCTCAGACCATGTACGCCGTCCACGATTCAGGCTTTGCCGCCGGAGGCAACCATGAATAAGCCGGGACAGCAGGCGCAAGCAAATGCCACCAGCGGTGGCGGCAGTTTCCTGGGCAACTTCCAGAATAATATTCTCGCCACCGGCCTCACGCCCCGCAAAAGCATATTCGGCTTCCTCCTGGCCTGGGGCCTGTTCTTCTTTATCCTGTATGGGATGCCAGCGCCGGAAGGGCTTTCCGTTGCAGGCAAGGCCACGCTCGCCGTCATGGTGTGGGCCTGCATTATGTGGATATTTGAGGCCATGCCGGTGGGCATCTCGGGCCTGCTGATTCCCATGCTGCTCGTGATGACCAACGCCACCAAGCCGTTTCCCGCCGCGGCCAGCGGCTTCACCACGCCGGTGGTATTCCTGTGCATGGCGGCCTTTATTTTTGCCGCCATCATGCAGGCGGCCGGACTTGACCGGCGCATCGCACTGGCGCTTCTCAACTGGATGAGGGCAAAGACCGTCAACGGCGTGATCTGGGCGATGTTCGCGGTGAATATCGTGCTTTCCTTCATTATCCCCGCCGCCAACTCGCGCGCCGCCACACTGTTGCCCGTGATCAACGGCATTACCAACTTGTTCGGGGATACCGAGGCCGAGCGCAACGGCAAGAAGGCGATCGTGATCCAGACGCTGGTCTACGGTTCCATGATCAGCGGCATGTGCATACTCACCGCGCACCTGCCCAACCTCGTGATCGTGGGCCTGTTCGAGAAGCAACTGGGACTCAGGCTTTCGTATGCGGACTGGTTCGTTCTGCAGTGGCCCTACCTCGGCATGTTCGTGCTGACGCAATGGTGGGTGCAGTACTACTTCAAGACCACGAACGTGGGCGTTGCAGGCGGCTTCGAGGTGGTCCAGAAGCAATACCGCGAGATTCCCAGGATGTGCCAGGCCGAGTGGCTGATACTCGCGGTGTTCGGCATGGTCGCGCTGGCATGGATGACACAGGACACTTTGCACCGGGTGGCGCCGCACAACGTCGCACTGATGGGGCTCGCCGTGCTGTTCATCCCTGGCCTGTTCGGCTTCAAGTGGAAGGAACTGCAGGACCGCACCATCTGGGGCACTTTGCTGTTACTGGCCGGCGCACTGTCGCTCTCCAACACGATGTCCACCTCGGGCCTCGCCAAATGGCTCGCCGACGTACTGCACCCGGTGGGCGCCGGGCAGTCGTGGTGGATGATTCTGCTGGTGTTCATGGCCGGCACGCACATCATGCGCCTCGGCATGCTGTCCAACGTCGCGGCCATCACGATGATCGCGCCTATTCTGCTCGCGCTTGCGCCCACGCTCGGCCTGCACCCGGTGGCGTTCACCATGCTGGTGGCGGATACCGATACCTTCGCCTACCTGCTGCCGACGCAGATCACAGCCGCCGTGATTGCCTACTCAAGCGGCACTTTCACCATGACCGATTACTTCAAGGTCGGCTGGGTATCGGTGCTGATCGCGATCGCCTACGGCATCCTGATCATGGCACCGTGGTACGCGTTTCTCGGCGTCCCGGTCTGGGATCCGGCGGCACCGTGGCCGTTCGGCACCGTGCCAGGAAAATAATCCAACTCACAGATTATTATTAAATATTTGATTTAAAAGGATATTAAATGAGCAGGCAAAAGGACTTCGCCAAAGCCGCCACCAAAAAACGCTGCACCGAAAATGAATTGCGCAAGAAGCTGGGGACGTACTACGCGCCGCAGGGACTGTACGACAAGACCAAAGCCATGTCCTTCCTCGGACGCGTCACCTGTACCGTGCCCGAGCTGGTCGCCGGCAGCTGGAACGAGATCGTGCTCGACTACACGATCGGCGCTTCGGGCATGGCGGACGGCGCCTGGTTCAAGACGACCTTCAAGTTCTATTCCGACTGGGCGCTGTTTCAGACCACCGACCCGCGGGGCGCCAACTACGTGTCGGCCGAATACCAGGCGGGACCGCTGATGCCCGGGCAAAGTCCGGCGTCGGTACAGTCGCTCAAGGTACGCTTCGACCAGAAAGGCCACGAGCGGCCGTTCCAGAAAGCGGTGATCGTGGATACCGTGGACGGTTATCTCAAGGCCGGCGACCATATCATCGTGCGCCTGGGCGACCGGCGTTTTGGCGGCTCGGGCACGCGCGTGCAGACCTTCGTCGAAGAAGGATTTCGTTTCCGCTGCTACGTCGATCCACTGGGCACCTCGCGCTTCGCCGCGGTGCCGGGCGACATCAAGTTCGACATCGTGCCCGGCGTTCCCGCGCAGCTGGTCGCTGCGGGCTCGCGGCTGGTGCGCGCCGGGGAAAAATTCGTGCTGCGGGTGCGCGCCGAAGACGAATGGGGCAACACCTGCTGGAACCGCAGGGATCGCCTCGACGTGCGGGCGACACTCGACGGCGCAGAAGTTTACGCGAAGACGGCAGCGCTTTCCGACGAAGGCTGGTCGGTCGCCGACATCACCGATCTGCCCACCGCCAAGCCGGGCGAACTGGCGGTAACCGCCCGGCTGATCGACCATCCCGGCGTCGCTGAGCACACCTTCT
>CAKKQX010000197.1 GCA_919902235.1 Burkholderiales bacterium | reverse complement strand
TAATGACAAGTAGTTACATCATGTTTACAAGGGCGATGATGTTAAAGAGCTCATTGTCTTTTCTGATGAATTTCTTGGCGTCTTGGCGCCTTGGCGGCTCAAGCCTGTAGTTTCTCGACAATCGCCGCGGTGAAGCGTTTGGTGCCGGCGTCACCGCCCAGGTCGCGCGTCACATGCCTGCCTTCGCGCAGTACCGCGGTGAGTGCGGCTTCGATGCGGTCGGCGGCCTGTGCTTCGCCGACGTAGCGCAGCAGCATCACCGCCGACAGGATGATGGCCAGCGGATTGGCGATGTCCTTGCCGGCGATATCGGGCGCGCTGCCGTGGACGGCCTCGAACATGGCGCAGACCGGACCGACGTTCGCGCCCGGCGCCACGCCGAGGCCGCCGACCAGTCCCGCACCGAGATCGGACACGATGTCGCCGTAAAGATTCTGCAGGATCAACCCGTCGAAAGACTCCGGCTTGACCACCAGTTCCATGCACAGCGCGTCGACCACCCTGCTGTTCAACTCGATGTCCGGATAATCGCGCGCGACGTCCTGCGCGACCTTGAGAAACAGGCCATCGGTCATTTTCAGCACATTGGATTTGTGCGCCACCGTCAGCTTCTTGCGTCCGAGCTTGCGCTGCTCCTCGAACGCGAAGCGCGCGATGCGCTCGGAGCCGCTGCGCGTGATGCGCTTGACCGCTTCCGCGGTATCCGCATCCACCATGCGCTCTATGCCCATGTAGAGGTCTTCGCTGTTTTCACGATAGATGATCATGTCGACGTTTTCGTAGCGCGACTTGACGCCCGGATAGTTTTTGACCGGCCGCACGTTGGCGAACGCGCCGAGTTCCTTGCGCAACGCGACTGTCACACTCGGATAAACATTGCCACCGACTTGTACCGGATACGCGCTGCCGAACGGCGTCTGCGTCGGCCCTTTCAGCGCGAGCTTGTTGCGCAGCGCCGAATCGATGACCGATTGCGGCAGCGGCGTGCCAAACTCTGCGCCGGCCTTCATGCCTGCCATGACCGTTTCCCACTGGATGGCAGCGCCCGAGGCGGCCACGATCTCGCACGCGGCCCGGGTGACTTCCGGCCCGATGCCGTCTCCGGGGATGAGTGTTACCTTGTGCACCGGAATCTCCTTGAATGTATATTGCCGGCCGCGCGCGCAGGCACGGCCGCAATCACCTGCCGGAACACCCGCCTAGGCCGCGCTTTTTGCCGATGCCTTGCGGGATTTGAGCCATGCCATCATGAAAGGCGCGGCGATGGAAATCGCCGACAGCACGAGCAGCGTGACATTGATGGTGCTGCCGTAAAAGATCTTGGGATTGCCGCCGGAGATCGTCATCGCCTGGCGGAAGGATTGTTCCATGATGCCGCCCAGCACCAGCGACAGTACCAGCGGCGCTACCGGGATGTCCACCTTGTCGAATATATAACCGATTACGCCGAAAAACAGCAGCAGATAGAGGTCCAGCACGCTGCCGTTGCCCGCGTAGATGCCGATCACCGAAATCGCTACGATCAGCGGATAAAGAATGCCTGCGGGAATGTACAGCAGCCGCACGAACAGGCCGATCAGCGGCAGATTCAGGATGAGCAGCATGACGTTGCCGATGTACATGCTGTCAATCAATCCCCACACCAGATCGGGCCGGTTCTGGAACAGCAGCGGGCCGGGTTGTATGCCGTACATGATGAATGCGCCCAGCAGCACGGCGGTCGCGCCGCCTCCCGGCACGCCCAGCGTGAGCAGCGGCACCATGGCACCGGCAGTATCCGAGTTGTTCGCCGCCTCCGGGCCGGCAACGCCCTCGATCGCGCCCTTGCCGAATTCATCGGGATTCTTGGACAACCGTTTTTCCGTGGTGTACGACATGATCGAAGCGATGGTGCCGCCGGCTCCCGGCAGCACGCCGATGACGAAGCCGATGAAGCCGCCGCGCCAGATCGGGCCGATCGAACGCTTCCATTCCTCCCTGGTCAACCACAGCTTGCCCGAGATTTTGATCATCTCGGGCGCGGTACCCTTGTGCAGGCCCTCCAGTCCGCGAAACACTTCGGCCATGGCAAACAGTCCCACCACCACCACCACGAACCCGATCCCGTCCTGAAATTCGGCAATGCCCATGGTGTAACGCGGCTGGCCGCTCTGCAGGTCGATGCCTATGGTGGCGATCATCAGGCCAAATATGGTGGACAGCATGCCCTTGGCCGGCGACTTGCCGCTGAGCGAAGCCACCGCGGTCATCGCGAACAGCATCAGCGTGAAATATTCGGATGGGCCGAACTTGAGCGCCATGGAAGAAAGCGGAATCGCGAAAATCGTCAATCCGATGACGCCTATGGTGCCGGCGATGAAGGATCCGATGGCGGACACCGCCAGCGCCGCCCCCGCCCTGCCCTTGCGTGCCATCTCGTAACCGTCTATCGAAGTCATGACGGAGGCAGCTTCGCCGGGCGTGCGGATGAGGATGGCGGTCGTCGAGCCGCCATACTTGGTGCCGTAGTAGATGCCGGCCATCATGATCAGCGCCGAGGTCGGATCCATGCCATAAGTGATGGGGATCAGCAGCGCGATGCTGGCAGAGGGTCCGATGCCCGGCAGTATGCCGACAATGGTTCCCATGAAAACGCCGACAAAGGTATACCAGAGATTGATCGGCTGCAGTGCGACGCCGAAGCCGTTGATGATGTGTGTGAAGGTGTCCATGGCGTCGGTCTAGAAAGGCAGCAGGCCCCTGGCGAGCGTAACGCCGAGGACTTTGGTGAACAACACATAAGTGATTACGCAAAACAGGACCGAGGTCAGCACGTTGGCCAGCCACTTGCCCTTGTGGAAATACACCATCAGCGTCAATAGATAGACCGTGGTGGCGATGACGTAGCCCAGCCATTCGAACACGGCCAGGTAGACGGCTGTCCAGACGAGCACGGCGCCAACCACGACATAGTGCCCGCGATCTTCCCGTGGCTGGTGCCCGTCGTTCGCGGATTCCAGTTTGCGCGCCTGCAGAATCTCGAAAAACAGCAGTCCGGCGGCAAACAGCAACGCGATCCCGAGCAAGCGCGGGAAAGCCTTGGGGCCCAGCGGATCACCGATTTCAAGGGACGGAATCTGCGCCGTAGCGTAAAAATATACTGCGACAATCAAAATACTGCAGACAAAAATGACACGGTCAGCCATCAGAAATCTACCTCCTGCCTAGTCCGGGAACGTCGACGCATGCGGCGCCAGTTTTTACTCTTTTCGCGCCAGGCTGCAGCGACGCGCGCATCGCGCGCCACTTCTTTCATCGCCTAACGCCAATCGGCAATCATCTTACCCAAGATTTAGCGTGCTGTCTTTTCCCGGGTGATTATTTCTCACCGGCTTACAAACATGACAGGAATAGATCACATCCGGATTGCGCTGGCTGCCAACTGGAAATCACGCTCGCAAGGCATGACGCCTGAATAAAAGCCGCGTCAATATTTTTGCGTCGCTTGGTGCACCCATCTTTTCGGAGTCCGCCGGCAATCCGGACGTCGCGCAACATGCGGGGAGACGCGATGCCCTAAACGCCTTCGGACATCACGTGACGCCGCGATTTGCATCTGCAAACCCGCATCGCGGAACAGCGTCGACAGGCTTTCCTCTCCTTGACACAACGCAGTGGAATCAGTTACTTTCACGGGTTATCACAAGCTTCAAGGTTCAGCCTCCCGGCCTGATCATCAGCGGATCATGGGCAAATAAGCAACCTTTCTGTCTGGCTCGCAAGCCGTCGGCAATCACCTCAGAGCGCTGATCGAACAATGTTTTAAACGGTGTCCCG
>CAKKQX010000196.1:1232-7751 GCA_919902235.1 Burkholderiales bacterium | reverse complement strand
TCGGCCATGCGCGCACGCCGCCGGAATTCATGAAAACGGGCGACATGCTGGAGACTGAGATCGTGGGACTGGGGCTGCTGCGCAACAAGATCGGGTGAATTGCAACCGCCGATAAATCCCTTTTAATACCGAGGGATGGGCGACAAATATTTTTTTAATTTGTCACGGGCTCCGAAATTCGCTTCAGCGCGCTCCAAGAACCTTCGCAGCTTTGGCGACGTCCTTGGGTTTTACCCAGAAAATCGCGCCGAAGCGCCCCTTGCCCGCCGCCACCGCATCCATCGCCACCATGTTGATGCCGGCCTTGGCGAGCTTGTCGCAGATTTTTGCGATCGCGCCCGCCTTGTCTTTGCCCTGCGCCAGAAACACTGTTTTCTTTTCACCCACTTTCAGGTCCAGCTTGCGCGCGGCGCGGGTAAATTTCGCGACGTCATAGGGGATGAAATCCACCTGCGCCCCTCCCGCGCTCGGGAAACCGGTGAAGGCGAGCAGGTCGACACCGTGTTTGGCCAGGCTGTCGAGCAGTTGTACGGCCTGGCCGGCGCGGTTGGAGGTCTGCATGCTGAAGTAAACGCTCTTGAGTATGGTCGTGGCCATGGTCAGCTCCTCATGGAAAAAAGCGCTTCCATTATGCGCCGGACGGTCGGATGGCGCACGGGGCGGCCTTCAAACAAGACCGGCCATTTTTGTCCGTAATCCGGGCTTCGCCTTGAAGCCCGCGGTCAACCGCAGTAGCATGCGCATTCTTGGGAGACATTCATGGATACGCCGCAGCGTGCCAACATCTCCGTCATCCCCACCGGCGCCGCGCTCGGCGCTGACGTGGTGGGCGTCGGCCTGGCAAAACCGATTTCGGCTGAAACGTTTCGGCAAATCGAGGACGCCTGGCACACCCATCTGGTGCTGCGCTTCCGCGGCCAACGCCTGGACGATCCCGCCCTGCTGCGCTTTGCGCGCCTGTTCGGCGAACTAGACAAGGCGCCAATTCACGCCGGGCGCGAAGTCGAAGACCCCTTTCCTGAAATCACCGTGATGTCGAATATCAGGGTCGACGGCAAGCCGATCGGCAATCTCGGTCACTACGAGGCAGTGTGGCACACCGACATGTCATACAACGAAAAATGCCCGATCGGCAGCCTGCTCTACTCGCTAGAGGTGCCGCCGCAAGGCGGCAACACCGGCTTCTCCAACATGTACCAGGCCTGGGACACCCTGCCCGCCGCACTGCGCCGTGAAATTCTCGGCCGATTCTGCCGCCATGACTCGAGCCGCAACAGCGCAGGGGAGTTGCGCAAGGGCTTCAGCGATATCGACGATCCGCGCGATGCGCCGGGCGCAATTCATCCGCTGCTGCGCACCCATCCGCGAACCCATCGCAACTGCCTGTTTCTGGGGCGCCGGCACAACGCCTACATCATGGGATTGCCGCTCGATGAAAGCGAAGACCTGCTGAATCAGCTGTGGGCGCATGCCACGCAGCCGTGCTTCGAGTGGTATCAGGTATGGAAAGCAGGCGATCTGGTGATGTGGGACAACCGCTGCGCCATGCACCGGCGCGATGCGTTCGATCCCGATTCGCGGCGGCTCATGCACCGCACGCAGGTGAGCGGCGACAAACCTTATTTCGATCCCAAAACGCTCGACCTGCGGGCCTGAGCGCCCGCGGTGGCGGGACGCATCCCTCGTCCCGCACCGGCCCTGAAGTCCTTTTATTGAGCGTTTCATAATGGATGACAGTCGGAACGCTCATCCGACCCTCTCCCGGAAGGAGAAGGTGAGAATGGCACTCATTCGCTGTCGCGAATCAGTGAAAGATCAATAGGTCATTTTGAGCAAGATTTCTCCCCATGGCATCTGACGACACGCTGATAAAAAATCTCATCAAAGCCTGGCGTTTTCTTTACCGGCGGGGATTCATAGAAGGTTTCGGCCATCTCAGCGCCCGCCTGCCCGGCACAGAGCGTTTCCTGCTCACCCGCCATTCGCTGGGCCCTGCGGCAAGCGCCGACGATTTTGTGGTGATGGACATGGCAGGGCGCAAGCTCGATGGCAGCGGCGATGCTCCCGGCGAATTTCCCATACACCTCGGAATTTACCGGGCGCGGCCCGACGTCGGCAGCGTGATTCATTATCACGGCATGTATTCCACGGCGTTCACCACCAGCGAACAGACGCTGCGGCCGATTCACCTGCTGGGCACGATTTTTCACGACGGCATCCCGGTGCATCCTGATCCGCGCTTGATCAGCGACCGCCAGCGCGGGGAAGCGCTGGCGCAGACGCTGGGAGCGCATCGCGCGGTCTTGATGCGGGCGCACGGCGCGGCGATCACCGGCGGCGGCGTCGAAGAAACCACGGCCGGCGCGTTTCTGTTCGAGGAAAACGCGCACCGCGCCTGGCTCAGCGCCGGCCTCGGCACCCCAGTCTGGCTCGACGCAGAAACAGCGGCCGGCGCGGGAGCGGAGTTGCTCAAAAATCGCGGCCCGTTCCGCAGGGTGTGGGCGCTGGTCGAAAGTGAAAACCAAGAACAGGATCCCCGGGAGGAGAAATCAAAATGAAATCATTGCAAGTGCGGATTGCCGGCGCGGGCTGGTTATCCGCTGCATTGTTCACGGCGCTGGCCGCGGCGGCGCCTGCCGCGGCTGCCCAGGTCTATCCTGTGAAGCCGATCCGCATCATTCTGCCTTTTGCCGGCGGCACCGACGTGGTGGCGAGGTTGCTCGCGGCCAAACTCGCGCCCGCGTTCGGCCAGCAGATCCTGCCCGAGCAGCGCCTCGGCGCCGGCGGCAACATCGCCCACGAAACGGTGGCGAAAGCCGCGCCGGACGGCTACACCCTGCTGATGGCAGCCCCGCCGCTGGTCATCAACCCGCACCTGAATCCCAAGACCGGCTTCGATCCGCTGCGCGACTTCGCGCCGGTTGCGCTGCTCGCCACCATTCCCAATGTGCTGGTGGTGCACCCCACGGTGCCGGCGAAGAGCCTGCGCGAACTGCTGCAGCTCGCGCGCAGCCAGCCGGGCAAGCTCACTTACGGCTCCGGCGGCGTCGGCTCGTCGAACCATCTTGCTGCAGAACTGCTGAAGTCATCCGCCAGAATACAAATCCTGCACGTGCCGTACAAGAGCGCAACCATCGCGCTCGGCAACGCGCTCGGCGGCGAAGTCGACATCGTGATCGTGGCGGCCTCGAGCGCCGCGGCCTACGTCCAGCAGGGCAAGATGCGCGCGCTGGCGGTTCTCGACCACAAGCGGCTGGGCGCGATGCCGCAGGTGCCGACTTCGGCCGAGGCCGGCGCGCCGCAACTGGTGGCCGTGAACTGGTACATCCTGCTCGCCCCGGCCGCCGCGCCGCGCGCAGCCATCGAGCGGCTCAACGCCGAATCGGTAAAGGCCATGGCGCTGCCCGACACGCGGGAGCGCCTGAGCGCCATGGGCGGTGAACCGGCCTCGGGCACGCCCGAGCAGACGGCGGATTTTCTGCGCGCAGAGCATGCGCGCTGGGGCAAGGTGATTCGCGACGCCGGCATCAGGCCGGATTATTGATCTTTCACTGATTCGCGACAGAGAATTAGTGCCATTCTCACCCTCGCCTTGCGGGAGAGAGTCGGGCAGAGGCATTGAGCGTTCCGATTGTCATCCATTATGAAACGCTCAATAAGGGCGGGCTAGCCGGTGCTGCCCGCGGGCTTGCCGGCGGCAGCCTGCAGGCTCTCCAGCGCGGCTTTCTGCATTTCCAGGGTCTTGACCGTCATTTGCACGAAACCCACATTCATGGTGAGCCAGGTTTCGACGGCTTTCAATTCCGCGATTTTCTTCCCGATCTCCTCCACGCTCACGGTAGGCGTCAGCATGGCAGGCATGGGAAAAGACATCGGGTTCCACATCTTTTGCATAAACTCGAAAAAATCTTTAGGCAGGTCGGGTTCCGCCATGTCGCTCTCCCTGGAGGCTTTCAGCCGCAATGCGGTAAGCTTTCATTATAGATGCCTTTCACAAAACGGTTCCGTACATGAAATTTCTCAAAGCCGTCCGGCTCGATGATTCCGACGCCCGCATTCATGCCGGGGACGGCGGCGCGGCCGAGGACGGCGAGTGGGTGGTTTCCGGCGGCTATGCCGTTTGCGATCTCGCCGGCGGGCACCGGCGTCCGCACTGCCACTGCGCCACGACCTTTGTCGCAGTGGCGTCGCGCCGCCGCTGCACCATTGCCGAGGTTGTCGATATCGATGACGGCGATTATGCCGACATCCAGGAACGGCTCGTCCAGTATTTCCTGAACGACCTGGGCGCGCCTTCGGTTGAGGCGGCGCGCGAAGCGGCGCAAGACGAATGCGCCTACACCGCCGATCTTGCCTCAGGCTTTACGGATGGGGTATGGATCACCGTCAGGCGCGAGCCGACCACGGACGGTGTGGGGGAACATTACTCGGTATTCAAGCGCCTGCTGATCGGCGGCCACAAGCTGTGACCGGGGGGACGTGCAGCCGGCAAGCCGCAGGTTTAAACCGCACCACCCCGCTAAGTTAGCGATTACTTATCTGTTGTCGGGCCGGTTACAGCGGCGATGATGGGGAACTGCCGCCCGCGCTTGACTTGATTTGGATATTGCGCCCTGCATGGCGGCCCACGACCTGCTGCAGGCGCTGCTTTTCGCCCAACACCCTTGAGGTGTAGACATCCTGTTCGTCATTCAGCGCGCCGGCGTACATCTGCAGCGCTATGCCAAGATTGCCGGTACGGCGCAGATATTCCTTGAGAATCTGCGAACCGACCAGGATATTGGTGGCCGGATCGAAAATCGCTTTTTCACCGCCGAACTCATCGAGCTTGTCGGTGTGGTACTTCGGGATGATCTGCATCAGCCCCTTGGCGCCGGCGACGCTTTCCGCAATCGGGTTGTAGCGCGATTCGACCGCAATGATGGCCATGATGAGCAGGGGATCCAGCCCCAGTTGATACCCGGCGCCATGCGCGATGCTCACCAGGTCGAAAGTCACGTCCTGCGATACTTTGTAACGCTTGGCAAGAAATTCGGCCAGAACGCGGTAACGAAGCACTTCCGGATTGGCGGCTTCCCTGGTCGCAGATTCGCCGCTGGCGGCCGGCTTGAGGGCACCCATGGAAAGCATGCGGGAGCGGGAATCGCCCGTGAAGCGGGAGCCATACTGAGCATGAATGATCAGTAGCAGCGCGAACAGGCTGGCGATGAACACCAAGATGGATACCGCGTTGCGCGTTCGCCGCGCAACCTCGACGGTATCCAGATTGGGAAACAAGGCGGAGATCGATTTTGCCAACATTGCAAAACCTCCTTTTTTAAAGCCGGCCAGCAACGCTCGCCGACATGATGTTACCTCGCTACGGTAACCAGACTCCTACTTTGAAAATCGGCCCTGTAACCACTATGGATGGTAGGCCGGAAGAAAAATTCGACTAATTCTAGTAGTCCAATGCGGCGTCCGCAACAAATTCTTTCCATTCGGGGAGCCGGCTGGAAACCACTATCGGGGCATTTGGACAGGGGGGCATTATAACGAGTTCTTCCCACTCTGAAAATGTGATTTTTTTATGTTTATAATCAATAAGTTAAATCACTTTCGGCTGCCGCCATAGCGCATTTGCCAGACCTGCAGCGCTCGTTCATGGCGATCAAGCGCTTCCCAATAACGATCGTAGACACAGGGATCGCAACCACTTTGGCAGCACTCCCATGGTTCCGGCTCGCGCGGCGGCTCCGGTTTTTTCTCATAACCTGATGAATAATTACAATTTTCTTCCTTCATGACTCAACGCGACGCGGATGGCAATGGATGGTTTGGGTAGCGCTTTCTGAATTCGGCAAGCAATTCATCGGCCTCCACTATTTTGCCTTGCTGCCGCAGGTCGGCTATTTTTTCCAGCCATTTCGCGGGCGGTTGCTTTTCAAATTCGCGAATCAATATCGAAACAGGCGGCGCGGCAACCATGGCCGCAGCCGGCATTCCGGAATCGGCGCGGTCCCGACGCGCAATCCGGCCTTCCGCGCTTGCGGCCAACTCCGGCGCGGCGGGCGCAGCCGCATGCTCCTGTTTCGCCGGTGCGGCGGATTCCACGGGGGTGGAAAAAGCCCGCGGCGGCTGGACGGCTGCAGGCGCGACGGCGGCAAGCTCCGCGGCATGTTTTGTGGCGCGCGTGGCCTCCTGCTCAGCGACGGCAGTGCCGGTAACGGAAGGAACAGGGATCACCGGAGGCTCGGAACGCGGCGCCGGCACGGAGGCCGTGTACGGTTGCTCCGGCTCCATCAATTGTCCGCCCTTTTGGCGCACCGTCAGGGTTACCATGCCCACACTCATCACCAGCACCGCTGCAATCGACAACGGCACGCGCCATGCGCGCAGCAAGGACGCCCCCGCGCTCTGCGGCCGTGCGCCGACTGCGCGCCGCGCCGCAGCCTGGATGGCCGCATCGAGATGCGCTGGCGGGTTTCCGGCCGGCGCCGTATGGTAGAGGCTCGACAACTGCGGGTCGCTGTCGTCCGG
>CAKKQX010000196.1:0-1222 GCA_919902235.1 Burkholderiales bacterium | reverse complement strand
AGCGACCGCGGCCCCGCCCCGACCTCGCGGTGCGCCGCGGCCAGGATCGCCTCGTCGAGGTGCGCCGGGGGCGCCTCCCGCGCGGCCTCGCGGTACAGGCGCTCGAGGCGCGGGTCGCGCTCTGCGTTCCCCTGCCCACCGCCGTCGTTGCGTTCGTTCACCGCCATTCGCTCATTCCCCGTCTCAGCTTGGCCATCGCATAGCGCAGACGGCTTTTCGCGGTCTCGCGCGTAACGCCGGTCGCCGCTGCGATTTCCTCGATACCCATCCCCGCCTCCTGATGCAAAACAAAAGCCTCGCGCTGGGCTTCCGGCAACTCAGCCAGCAGGCTCATGAGCCGCGCCGCCAGCTGCCGGATATCGTAATTCGCCTCGGGCTGGCTCTGCAGCGGAGCGGCCGGCTCGTCGATTTGCGGTCCCGTTTCATCATCGTAAGACAGCGCGGCGCCATGCGCGTTTTTGCGGTAATGATCAATCAGCCGGTTATGTGCCAGCCGGTAGACATAGGTCGTGAACTTCGCGGTGACCTCGTAGCTGCCTCGTGCACGGATCAGGTTCATCCAGACATCCTGATACAACTCCTCGGCCGCCGCCGGGTCCCGACACTGGCGCAGCAAATAACGATAGAGCCCGCCCTTGTGCCGGCGGTAGAGCACGTCGAACGCGCCGGCATCGCCGTCGCGATAGCGCAGCATCAGTTCTTCATCGGCGGTATCGGCATCCCGGGACATGGCGGGTTGCAAGTATGCCCGCTGGCTGCCCGCCGGTAAATGGCGATCCTGGGACGCGCGAAATAGCGGATAAGCAAAACCCCTCACTCCAATCCCTTCCCCGGATACGGCGAGAAGGATTGCGCTCCGCCTTCTTCACGCCCCACTCATTCACCGGGGATCAGGCACAAACCGCCCCGGAAGCAGTGCCGGCAGCGTGCGGTTTTCAGCGCGGTCGTAGACGCTCACGTCCGCCACCGCGCCTACCGCCAATGCTGAGCCCGAATACATGATAAATGCCGTCAACACCGCGATTTGGCCGCCAATTCTCATGCTATCTCCTTGATGTGCGCATCCCTCGGATGCAGCCCATACCAACGGTCCAGCCGGCATTCCGGGGTTAAAACCTTGAATACCGCTTCGTGCGGCGTTTATACTGGCCCAACCCCTTGGAACTGCGTTAGCCTAGTCGCGCCTTGCGCGTGCTCCCGGCGATATCCACAAGAGAGGAGG
>CAKKQX010000195.1 GCA_919902235.1 Burkholderiales bacterium | reverse complement strand
GATAGACGGCGGCGTCGGCCAGCCACGCCCAAAACCTCATGAAGCCCCAGTTGCCCCGAAGAGCGACATTGTGGGGTCCCGGCTTCTTGTGAAGATAGACCATCGCATCCCAAAGTCCGGTCCGCCTGGGCGTGATGCTGGCGACGCCCCGGGTCAGGTCCACATCGACGCGCGCGGTCCGGCCCGGCTGTTCGATCGGAAAAGACAGGCGATTCTTCATCTCGTCCCGGCTCACGAAGCCGATCTCGCCCTGCAGCGAGGCGTTGATCATGGCGATGCAATCCACGCCCGGATCATCCATGATCGCCTGCAGCGTGCGGTTGATGAGCGTGAGATCGTTGAAAATCGCCGCGGTGACATCGACCGGATTGCCGAGCGAACCGTAACTCGGCACGAATTCACGCAGCTTGGCAACGGTCGCGGGTGCAAGCTGGGCGAGTTGCATGCCGCGCGAGATGCACTCGTCGGTCATCAGGATGCCCGCGCCGCCGGAGATGGTGATGATCGCCAGGCGGTTGCCTTTGGGCAGCCGGCCGCAGCGGAAGGCGCGGCCGTAGTCGACCACATCCTGGATATCCTCGACCTGAATGATGCCTTTCTGGCGGAACGCCGCCTGGTAGAGCGCCATCGCGCCACCGAGGTTGGCGGTGTGCGAAGCGGCGGCCTTCTGCCCCTGCTCGGTGTTGCCGACTTTCCACATCAGGACGGGCTTGCCCGCGGCGAGCGCCTTGTCGCCGATTTCGGGAATGCGGTGCGCGTCCCTGGCGCCTTCGAGATAACCCGCGATGATCTCGGTCTGCGGGTCGCGGATGAAGTAGTCCATGAAATCGAGCGTGGAAATGCCGATCTCGTTGCCGGTGGTCACCATCTGGCGGAACTTGAGGCCGCCGTCTTTCGACGACAGGTTCATCACCGAGAAGCCGAAGCCGCCCGACTGCGACACCATGCTCACCGGGCCCGGCTCGTAGTCGGTAAAGAACACCGAGCCGAAGCCCGCGAACACGCCGTCGGCGACGTTCATCATGCCCTGGCAATTGGGACCGACGACGCCGATGTCGTATTCGCGCGCGATGTCGGCGAGTTTTTTCTGCAGTGCGACGCCGTCGCCGCCGGTCTCGGAAAATCCCGAGCTGAAAATGATCACGTACGGCACGCCCTTCTCGCCGCACTGCCTGAGCATGTCGGCCACGCGCGCGGCGTTCACCAGGATCAGCACCAGATCCGGGGTTTCCGGCAACTCGGCGAGCGCGGCATAGCATTTTTCGCCGCCCACCTCCTGGTAACGCGGGTTCACCGGATAGAGCCTGCCTTTGTAATGATGCGATTTGAGATGCTTGAGCGGCTGGCCGCTGATGGTGATGAAGTCCTGCGAGGCGCCGATGATGGCGATGGAGCGCGGATTGAAAAATCGTTCGAGGTCGGCACGCATGGGTTTTGTTGTGGGGATGAGGCGGGAGTCTGCGCAAAACCGCCATCATATGCGCTTAGTGCGATTGCGCTCAACCCGAGGATAGCTTGGCGCAATCCGTCCCACCATGATATGGACTTGGCGCCGGGCCGGCGCAGGGAAGGTGGTATTATCTGGTGCAATTCATTTCCCCTATTTTCCCGCTCATGAGTACTGCCGCCGCCGCAAGCGCAGCCCCGCGATCCTTCAGGGAAGTCTGGCTGATTTCATTCGGGCACGGCCTGACGCACTGGTACACCGCGACCTTCTACATCCTGCTGCCGCTGATCGGCAGGGAGCTCGGCCTTTCCTATACCGAAATCGGCCTCATCATGACCATCCAGCATCTGGCCGGCGCGATTTCGAATCTGCCCGGCGGCATGCTGGTGGACACCGTCGGCAGGAAGGGCTACCTGATGGCGATATCGCTGTTCTGGGTCGGGTTCCCGTACGCGCTGATGAGCCTCACCCATAACTACTGGATGCTGCTGGTGTGCGTCACGCTGGTCGGCATCGGCAACAACCTGTGGCATCCGGCGGCGATTCCCACGCTCGCCTATCGCTATCCCCATCGCAAAGGCCTGGTGCTGTCGTTCCACGGCATGGGCGGCAACGTCGGCGAAGCGCTGGCGCCGCTGGTGGTGGGCGCGCTGCTTGCGTGGTTCAGCTGGCGCACGGTGGTGGTGATCAACGTGGTGCCCGGTATCGTCATGGCAATCATGATTCTGCTCATGCTGGGCGCACTCACCATGAGCAAAGACAAAGAAGGCGAGGTCATCAACGGCAGCACCGGCAACGCATGGAGCCTCAAAAACTACATGCGCGATTTCGCGAGCCTGCTCAGGAACAGGGCGCTGATGCTGGTGTCGTGCAGTTCCGCGTTCCGCACCATGACCCAGGTCGGACTGCTCACTTTCCTGCCGGTCTATCTCGCCTACGAACTCGGTTACAGCCCGTTCGTCGTCGGCATATGCCTGTCGCTGCTGCAGGTTGCGGGCTTCATCGCCGCGCCCTTCGCCGGACATCTGTCGGACAAGATGGGCCGCAAGCGCATCGTGATGTCGAGCATGGCGCTCACCGGCATCATGATTGCCGGCATGGCGCTCGCCGGAAAAAGCGTGTTGTTCGTGGTGTTCATCGCGCTGGTCGGCTTTTTCCTCTACGCCATGCGCCCGGTGCTGCAGGCGTGGGCGGTGGAAAGCACGCCCAAGCATCTCGCCGGCACCGGTGTCGGCCTGCAGTTCGGCATCCAGGCCATAGGTGCCAGCGTCGCCCCCGCGATTTTCGGCATGATTGCGGATGCGACCGATATCTACACCGGCTTTTATTTCCTCGCCGGCACCATCATCTTCGCCAACGTCCTGGTGTTTTTCATGCCCGGCGGCAAAGTGCCGCAGGCAAAACCGGTGACCGCCGGCGCAAACTGATGGCAGGCTGGCATCCCGAACGCGGCATCGAACTGGTTGCGGGAACCCCCGCCGGCGGCGGCCAGGATCGTCCGGCACGCGCGCTGCTGAGGATTCTCGAGTCTGAAGGTCTGGTCGGCGTTCCGCTCAAACTTACCAACATACCGGGCCGCGGCGGCGACAATGCCTGGGACTACCTCATGCAGCACGCGGGCGATCCGCACGTGCTCGCGATCAACTCGCCCACCATCATCACCAACCGGCAGCTCGGCGTCGCGGGTTTCGATCATACGGCGCTGACGCCGCTGGCGAATCTTTACACCGAATACATCGCGTTCGTGGTGAGTGCCGATTCGCCCATCCGCACCGGCGCCGACTTCATGCGGCGGCTGGCGCAGGATACCGGTGCATGCCGCATCGCGCTGGCGACCGCGCTCGGCAACATCAACCACATGGCGCTGGCGCAGGTCACGCGCCATGCGGGCGGTGACATTAACGCGCTCAAAATAAGCGTGTTTGATTCGGCGCTCTACGCGGTGGCCGACGTGATCGAGAAACGCGCGGAAGTCGGGGCGATTACCGCGGTGAGCGCGGTGAAGGCCATGGAGGCGGGCCTGGTGCGCGCCTTCGCCATTTCGGCGCCGCAACGCCTGCCCCGGCTCTACGCGCAGGTGCCGACCTGGACCGGGCAGGGAGTCGATTGCGTGATCGGCACCTGGCGCGGCGTGATCGGCGCGGCCGCGCTGGCGCCGGAGCAGGTCGCATTCTGGGACGGCGCCCTGCGCGCAGCTACCGCGACCAAAGAGTGGAACGCCGAGCTTGCCGACAAGTACTGGGCCAACACCTATCTC
>CAKKQX010000194.1 GCA_919902235.1 Burkholderiales bacterium | reverse complement strand
CACCGGTGAACACGCGGTCGCCCGCATGCAGGCTGATGCTGTCAGGCGTATGGCCCGGCGTATAGAGCACGTTTAATACGATATCGCCGACGATAATCGCGTCGCCCTGCTCGACATGCTCGTCCACCGCCGGCACCGGCGCGCGGCGATGCATGATGAGGCGCGTCTGTGCAAGGTCGCGCAACTGGAAGGCGGCCGTGGGGTGATCGGCGTGGGTGTGCGTATCGACAACCGCATCCAGCGTGAGCCGGTGATAGGCAAGAATCGCGAGGTAACGGGCGATATTCTCGCGCACCGGATCGATCAGCAGCGCCTTACATGAACTTTCGCATGCCACCAGATAAGTCTTGCACTTGCCGCGGTTCAATTCAGGAAAATGCAGCATGTCAAGACCTCACGAATAAAATGCCTGCGCCCACCGATGCACCCGACCACCGGCTCGTCGAGTCGTTTCCCCAAACCGGGGTTGCACATTGTATAGCGCTCGCCGCCCTCCTCGCAAAAAAACCAACGCTGCCCGGCGGGGAATCTGCTGCCCCGCCTGCGATCCGCCTACTTCCTGAATTGATTGAAGTCCGGCTTCCTGCCCTCGACCCAGGCGCGGGTGCCTTCCATGCGCTCCGGCGCATCGGAAAACAGGTCGATGAGGTCGCGCGCGTGAAAGAGTGAGGGATACATCGCGTCGCTTTTCGCATTCATGGAAGTCTTCAGTATGCGCAGCGACGTGGGGCTCATCTCCAGCACCTCGTCGCACCACCTGTTCACCTCCGGGTACAGCTGATCGTGCGGCACCACGGCGTTGACGAGCCCCATCTCCAGGGCCTGCTGCGCCGAGTACTCGCGGGACAGGAAGATGATCTCGCGGGCCTTGCGTTCGCCCACAAACATGGACATGAGCGTCGTGCCCCAGAACATCGGCGCCCCGGCGCGCTTGGTGCCGTGCTGGCCGAATACCGCCCGGTCGGATGCGATGGCAAGATCGCAGAGCAGTTGCAACTGGTTGCCGCTGCCGATCGCCCGGCCATTCACCGCCGCGATTACCGGCTTGCCGCAGGCACGGATCGCCATCGAGCACTCCAGCAGCTTCATGAAGTGGCCGCGATGCGTGCCGGGGCGCTTCGTCAGGTGCTGCTTGACCTGCCCGCCCTCGTTGAAATGCGTGTCGCCGGCACCCGTCAGCACCACCACCCCTATGCCCGTGTCGTCGTCGGCCCGCCTGAACGCGTCGCGCAATTCAACGAACGTCTCCCCGGTTGTGGCGTTGTCGACTCCCGGCCTGTTGAGCGTGATCCACGCGACGTGGGGACGCTTCACCTCGTACAGGATGTCCTTGTATTCCATATTTTCTCCTTGAAATCCGATTGAAGGCTTACTTGAGCAAACCGATTTCCCTGTTCAGCCGGCGGTACTGCATCTCCTGCTCCTCCAGGAAAGCCACGAAATCCGCGCCGGCAAGCCAGATTTCCTGCAGTTCGTTTCGTTTTACATACTGCTTCCATTCCGGCGTCTGGCGCGCGCGCTCCAGCGCCTGCACATAGAAGCGGGCCGCCTCGGCGGGCAAACCGGGCGGGGCCACCACGGCGCGAAACTGCACCAGCGGCTTGAAGCGATAGCCAAGCGAAGCAAACGTGGGCAGGTCCGGATACATCTCCAGCTTCTGCGCGCTCCCCAGAGGACGCAGCTTGCCGTCTTTCACCAGCGCGGCGACCTCGGAAGGCTGCTCCATGATGAACTGCACGTGGTTGCCGAGCAGCGCGATCACGCCTTCCCCGCCGCCCTTGAAGGCGACGTAAGCGAATTCGACCTGCGCCTCGTTCGCCAGCATCCTGGCCATGAGCGAAGGCACGTTGCCGAACGGGCCGCCGCCCTGGACGACACCCTTGGGCTTGCGCCGCGCCGCTTCGACCAGATCCGCAACGCTCTGATACGACGACTGTGCATTGACATAGAGCGCCAGGGGCTCGACCGCCAGCGCCGCGATGGGCGTATAGCTTTTCACCGTGACCTGGGATTTCATGAGGAGCGCCGTGTTCACCTGCGAGGGCGTGTAGCCGAACAGGACATGCGGGTTGCCGGCGTGCTGCGTCACGACGTACTGGCGCGCGCGCTCCCCGGCGCCGCCGGTGACGTTTTCCACGACGACCGGGCGGGGGACGATCTGATGCCTGCGCCAGATCTCCGCGAGCTCGCGCACGAAGACGTCAATGCCGGTGCCGGCACTCGCATGAGTAACGAAAGTGACCCGCTCTGTAGGCTGCCAGTCTGCTGCGACAGCACCTGCCGGGCCGGCAAGTACGAGCGCCGTGCATGCGAGTCGCAACCCAGCGGCCAAATAACGCAACGAAGATATAGATTGCATGGATGCCTCCCTCCTCAACGGAAACCAGCTTAGGCTAGCAAGAAATGGTCATAGCCAACTAATAATTAAATGTTAAGATCATTCACTATTGGTTATGACTACGAGGGGCAGACCCGTGAAGCTGCAGCAGCTGCGGTTCCTGTGCGAAATCGCGGACCAGGAGTACAGTTTCGCCAGGGCGGCGGCCTCATTGCATACTTCGCAGCCCGGCATCAGCAAGCAGATCAGGCTGCTCGAACGCGAACTGGGGATAGATATCTTCGTGCGGCACAAAGGACGCGTGGTCGAAGTGACGAAACCCGGCGCCCAGGTGATCGAACTCGCCCGCAACGTACTGCGCGAGGCGCATCGGGTGAAATCGGCCGCGACGGAGTTTCTGGTTGACGATGCGGGGCAGTTAACGGTCGCGGCGACCTACATGCTTGCCCGCTATGCGCTTCCTGCCGTCTACCGGCGCTTCGTGCAGCGCTACCCCAAGGTGCGCCTGAGCCTCGTACAGGGCAGTCCGGACCGCGTCTCGAAAATGGCCGCTTCAGGCGAGGTCGATTTCGCTGTTACGACGCGATATGCGGATCTCGAATTCGAAGGCCTGCTGATCGACTACTGCGTCCTGCCTCGCGTGCTGGTTGCTCCCAAAGAACACCCGCTGCTGGGCAAGCGGCCCATCACGCTCAAAGACATTGCCGAATATCCCCTGATCCGTCTGGGTCGCCACCGAATGCGGGAAATCTTCGGCAGGGCGCGGCTGATCCCCCAAGTCGTTTTCAACGACCTGGAAGCCGATATCGATGTGATCAAGGGCTTGGTCGTGGCAGGTTTGGGCGTGGCCATCATGCCGGAGATCGCCTACGACGCCCGCCACGATGCCTCCCTGCGTGCTGTACCGGTCGGGCATCTGTTCGATCCGCACATCTGCTGCATCGCGGTACGCCGCAACCAT
This sequence comes from Burkholderiales bacterium, assembly GCA_919902235.1. Taxonomy (GTDB): domain Bacteria; phylum Pseudomonadota; class Gammaproteobacteria; order Burkholderiales; family SG8-41; genus CAKKQX01. The sequence goes on along the minus strand of CAKKQX010000194.1, from coordinate 6,131 downwards.
TACCTGCGAGGCTACATGCGCGCCTTCATCCAGCTACTGGCGCCACATCTCAGCCGGGACGCTATCGGCAGCGGAGCTTAGCCAAAGACGCAGCGGGCAATTATGAAACCGGCGGCACTTCTCGGCACTTCTCGGCACTTCTCATTAGTACCCGGTATACCTCGAGGCACGTCGCCATTGCTGTCACCCTGCGCGGCATCGGGAGCACTCCGGGCCCGATACGCCGTGGCGCACTGCGCGTGCTAGCCCTGTGCCCTCGGCCCGAACATGATAATGGCCATGCCGGCCACTGCGACTGCCGCGCCGATCGCATCCCAGCGGTCGGGACGGACGCCATCGACCGCCCATAACCATGCCAGCGCAGTGGCGACATAGACGCCGCCATAAGCAGCATACACACGCCCTGCCGCGGCCGGATGCAGCGTCAGCAGCCAGGCGAAGAGCGCAAGACTCAGCACACCGGGAATGAGTATCCATGCCGGCACGCCCTTCTTGAGCCAGAGATAGACTGCATAGCAGCCGAAGATCTCGGCCAGCGCCGTAAGGATGAACAATCCCGCTGTCGCAAGCACGGTCATGCGCCAGGCGCTGCCCGCGGATGCGCCGTTTGCGACGCGGTTGGCGAAAAACCCGGCTTGTCGCCGGCACCCTGCACGCTGTGCATCACGCTACACGCCCAGGCGCTTGACGACCTTGACGCGCTGCACGGTATCCCCGGCCAGATGCGTCCAGATCATGGCGTCACGCACCAGCTTGTCGACGCGCGCGTTCATCATGCAGCCTTCAGCACCGTGAATCTCCATGTTGAGACGGGTGACACGCTGCACCACATCAGTCGAGTAATTCATCACCAGCACGTTGTTGCCGGTGTCCGGCAGCTTCTGATCGCGCTCCCAGGCCACCCGCATCACGAACGAGCGCAATGCCTCGGTAAGCGCGTACATCTCGTTGAGTTTGAGTTGCACCAGTTGATGGTCGATCAGCAGCTTGCCGGCGCGTTTGCGGGTGCGGGCGAAATTCATGCCCAGCCCGGCCGCGTCGTCGCAGATCCCCAGCGCATTGGCGGCAAGCTCGAGATCGCCGAACTCGGACTTGTCGGTGGCACGCGCTTTTACCCCGCCATTCACCGCGCCCACGACATTGGCATGCGGCACGCGCGCGTTTTCGAATATCAACTCGCCGTTCTGATAAAAGCGCCAGCCGCGCTTGTTGAACACCTTGCCGACGCGGAAACCCGGTGTGTCCTTGGGAATCATGAACATGGTGCTGCCTTCACGGATCCCGACGTTCGGATCAGTGCGGGCATCGACGAAAAACAGCTTGGCCACGCTGCCGTTGGCGATGTAGAGCTTGGTGCCGTTGAGGATCCACTCGTCGCCCTTGCGTTCGGCCTGCAACTTCCAGCCGGCCTTGGGATCGTCCTCGGGGGGCATGCGATTATCGGACCCGGCATTGGCTTCGCTGCCGCCCTTGCCCAGAACGAAGGTGTCGTCGGCCAGAAACGGCTTCAGGAAGCGCTCTTTCTGGTCCTCGGTGCAGGAAGCGGCGATCAGGTGGCTCCATTTCCAGCATTGGCTGAAGGTCTTGGAAATCGAACTGTCGCCTTTGGCGAGTTCCGTCATCACCAGCGCCTGCGTCACGAAATCCGCCTCATGGCCGCCCCATTCCCTGGGTACCGCCAGCGTGCGGAAACCGAGTTTGGAACCTTTCCTGATGATCTCCCAGTCGAAAGTCTCGCGCGGATCGGCGATCTGGTCGCGCTTGAGTGAAATCGGTCGTATTTCCTCTTCAGCGAATTTGCGCGCCTCCATTTGCCAGCCGCGCTGTTCTTCGTTCAATGAAAAATCCATTTCAACTCCTTGCTAAAAAATCTGAGGGACCGCCGATGGACGCCGATGAACGCCGATAAAAGCCAGTATCAAAGAAGGCCAACGGACAGGATTCACATGATTTTTTGAATGGCGTACTGATCCCGGCCGTTTCTCTCCATGTGCTCTGTGGTTTTTACATTTTCTATCGGCGTTAATCGGCATTTATCTGCGGCTAAATGCCTTGTCAGGGAATGTCCTCTACGCCGCGAGCGGCCGTTGATACCCTGCCACGGCTTCCGCGATTTGCAGCATGGCGGCACTGTCATTGTCCGCGTAATGCATCAGCACCAGGGTGTCGTGCACGTATTTCTGCAGCGGCATGTCGCGCATCACGGCCATGGCGCCGAAACATTCCGCCGTTTCCAGCGTCGCCCGGTGCAACACCTCGGCGGCGAAGGTCCGCGCGATGACGTGCAACGGCAGATCGGAAACGCTGCGCTCGGCCACCGCCTGCGGGTGGTCGGCGACCCATGCCGCCTTCCACACCATGTTGCGCGCCACTTCGAGCTTGACCGCGGCATCGGCGAGCTTCATGCCTATGGCCTGGTGCTCGATAATGTGGCGCCCGCCCTGCCAGCGCAGTTTGGCGTAGTCCAGCGCAGCCTCATAGGCGGCGCGCGCCACGCCGATGTTGATCGCCGCCCGCTGCACCGCGCCACGCGCGGCGTGCGCGCCGCCTGCGAACGGGCTCTGGCCTTCCTTGCCCAGCAGATTGTCCGCGGGCACCTTGCAGTCCTTGAACGCCATCGCGGCGCCGGTACCGTGATGCCAGCGGATGCGCTCGCCGGTCGGGTCTATGGCGGGAACCGTCCCGCTTACCGTCAGCCCGGGCGTATCGCGCAGCACCAGCAGCGTGCTCATGCCGTTGAGTCCGGTTTTCTTCGGATCGGTGCGCACCTGAACCGCAAACAATCGGGCGATCGGCGCGTTGGAAACAAAAGAAACGCTGCCATTGATTATCCAGCCATCGCCTTTCCTGACCGCGGTGGGCTCGATGTCCGGCTCCTCGGCCAGCGCGCGGTGATAACACCAGCCAATATTGGAATCGGCATCGCGCCCGGCAAAAGCAAGGTGATATTGATGGTCCGCGGCGAATTCCGTCAGAAAGCGCTTGCGCTGTCCGTCTGTCATCAGTTGATCGAGCGCCTGGCCCAGCATGGCGGTTTGCCCCAGCACGACAGCGAGGTCGACATCGCCGGCGGCAAGTTCCTCGAGCACGATGCAGGCGGTCAGGGTGTCGGCGCCGGCGCCGCCGCAGTCCTCGGACATCGCCAGCGCACGCAGGCCCATTTGCGAAGCCTGGTCGAGCTGGTCCCTGAGCAGGGGTTTTTCGAAGGGTTCGAGGCGCGCGGGATGCAGCGCAAGCGGCTTTATTTCTCTTTCGACGAAGTCTTTCAGGGTATCGCGAAACTCAAGCTGTTCAGCAGTAAGTCTAAGATCGTACATATTAAACATCCTCGGGACATGGTCAGTAATCGTTGTCGCCCGCCGGCCGCAGGCGATGCCGCGGCCGGTTAGTCTGGTCAGGCATTATTGCGGGTCTATCCCCGCTTCCTTTCCGACTTTGATCCATCTGGCGATCTCGGCCTTGACGAAGGCATCGTGTTCCTCGGGTGTGCTGCCCACGGGGTCGGCGCCGCGTTCGATCAGGATCTTGCGATTTTCAGCGTCACGCAGAGCGGCGACGAGCGCGCCGTTGAGCTTATCCACCGCCGGCTTCGGTATGCCGGCAGGACCCACGAAGCCAAACCCGCTTCTCACCACAAAGCCGGGCAGGCCCGCTTCCTCCATGGTGGGGGTTTCCCTGGCCGAAACCGAGCGCTCGGCACCGGTCTGGGCGATCATGCGCAGCTTGCCGTTGCGCACGTGTCCGAACAGCAAAGGAATGCTGGCGAACTGCATCTGCACCTGCCCCGCGATGAGATCGATGACCGCCGGACCCGCGCCCTTGTAGGGCACATGCACCAGCTTGATCTTTGCCATATGGTTGAGCAATTCGGAGGCGAGGTGCCCGACCGTGCCGCGCCCCGAAGTCGAATAAAAAATCTGGCCGGGACGCACCCTGGCGAGCGCTATCAGCTCCCTGACGTTTTTTACCGGCAGCGAGGGATGGATCACCAGGCCCGACGGCACGTCCACGATAAGGCCAAGCGCCGTAAAATCCTTTCTGGTGTCATAGGGCATTTTCCTGATCATCGCAGGATTGATCACAAAGCTCGCCGCCACGATGCCGGTGGTATAACCGTCAGGGGGACTTTTCACGATGATCTCGCCGCCTATGGTGCCGCCGGCGCCGGCGCGGTAATCCATCACCAGTTGTTGCCCCAGAACTTCAGTCATTTTCGGTGCCAGCAGGCGGAAAAAAACATCGCTGTTACCCCCCGGCGCAGCCGGGTTGATCACCCTGACCGGTTTATTCGGGAACCCCTGCGCCCCCGCGTAACCGGCCGCGCCGCAGACCAGCGCTACAGTCAGCAGGCAGCGCAATACAGGCAGTATTTTCATGTCTTTCTCCCCCCTTGTTGGTATTGACAGCGTGCGCAACCGCTACAGCCGGCCGATTGTCAGCGACCGGCGTGCTCGGGAAACTGCATGGCTGCCAGCGTGCCTGCGGCGACCGACTGCGACGGTTTCTCGTTGGGAAAATTGAGTTCCACTTTGTTGCCCACGGGATCGCGCAGAAAAATCTGATAGCCCGCGTTCGGAACATTCTGCTCTTCAAAACGGATGCCCAGCCCGGTCAGACGCTCGCGGCAGGCCTCCACGCCGACCACGTTGTAAGCGGCATGATCGTAGCCGCTTCTGGTCTCGTCGTTGCCGGACCAGTTTTCGGGAAAGCGCGTGACGACATGGACCAGCGGGTGATCGCCGCAATACAGCCACAGCCCGCCTGACGGGAAATCGGGCCGATGCCCGACCTTGAGTCCCAGCGCGCCACAATAGAATTTTTCGATCGCCTGCAGATCGCTGGCCCGGCAGCCGATATTGACATGATGTATACCTTTGATTTCCATTTTTCCTCCTGCGTTAATTCCGTTTACCGGCGGTGTCCCGTATTGCTGAATTTATCGCTAACTTTGACACACTATGGACTGATTTGCCTATACCATGGACGGCAATTCAGTCCGGCCCGCAATGAATCCTCTGCGCATCAAATTCGGCGGCTATCAAAAATCCGCCTCTGTGCATACCCGCGCGGCAGCATGTTTCGGCGACACTCTCAGGCAAACCCTGGGAGATGGCGTCGATTTCCGGCTGGTCGCTGACGTGCTCGCGCTGGGCCGCCAAGCGGGCGATCTGCCGTGCATGGTGGAAAACGGCGAACTGTCCATGTGCTACATCTCAACGGTGCGTTTCACCCGCGCCGTGCCGGAGTTCAAGCTGCTGGAACTGCCCTTCATGGTACGCGATCGCGACTCCATTTTCCGCGCGCTGGACGGAGAACTCGGCAGCCTGCTGCGCGAGCGCATGCACCGCAATACGCCCTTCCGTCTGCTTGGCTTGTGGGATAACGGTTTCCGCCATCTTTCGAACAGCGTGAGGCCGATACGCACGCCGCAGGATTGCCGCGGGTTGCGCATCCGCACCCAGATGAGCGAGTTGCATGGCGAGGCTTTCCGCGCCCTCGGCTTCGAACCGATCGCGGCCGACATCAAGGAGTTCACCGAAAAAATCGGCACCGGCCATTTCCAGGCCCAGGACAACCCGCTCACCAATATTTTCAACTTCGGCGTTCATCATCATCACCGCCATATCACACTGAGCGGACACTTCTTCGGCCTGAGCGCCATGATCTGCAATGCCGATCATTACCGAAGCTGGCCGCCGCAAGTGCAGGCCGCGGTGGAGGCAGCCGCGCGCGAAGCCACCACGCTGCAGCATCGCCTGGCCGCCGCAGAAGACGCCGCGATACTCGCCAAACTCGATCCTGGCACCAACACCATCATCCGGCTGACACGGGCCGAGCATGATGCCTTCGTTGCAGCGGTCCAGCCGGTGCTCGATAAATATCGCAAAGAACTGGATCCCCGGCTGTTTGCCTGCATCGATCAGGCCTGAACGCAGCGGCTTATTGCCGCCGGCTATTTCCATTCGGTGTTGCGATAACCGCGATCAGCGGTGAGCCGCTTTGCAACCCGCTCCGGGGTAACGTTCAAAATTAGCCCACGCCATTAATAAAAAACATTTTTAAAATCATATAGTTATATTAATTCACGCAGCACCGCCCCCAATGTCACTACCTTAAGCCTATTCCGGCAT
>CAKKQX010000193.1 GCA_919902235.1 Burkholderiales bacterium | reverse complement strand
ATGCTTGAAGATGTCGACATTGCCGTGGCCTTTGCGTTTCTCCAGCAGATTCCAGTAATAGAATCCATACGGACCGTCGGCGCTTTTTGCATAGCGCCGTGCTGTCGCATCGTCATCGGCGACGAAAACGCTTTTGCAAACCCGCCAGTCAGCACGCCCGGCAGCGTGCCCGCCCAGCTTGCAGCCCTGTTCATGCATGGCCCAATGCGTCGCCGCCCACGCCGGCTGCAGAAAATTGGCGGTGATCGGCTGCCAGCCGCGCCGGGCCGCCGCCACCAGGCCTTTCGAATGCGGCACGACCACCGTTACCACAATGGGAGGGTGCGGCTTCTGGTACGGCTTCAGCATCACGCCCTGCCCCGCCTCGCGCATCAGCGTCTTCTCGGTGCTGATGTTCCAGAATTTCCCCCGCAGGTTATACGGCGCTTCACCAGCCCACAACGCGAGGATGTGGTCTATCGACTCGACGAACATTGCGTTGCGGTCCGCCTCCAGATTGCCGAATGCTTCCATGTCCGAGCGCAATCCTCCCGGGCCGATGCCGAATATGAAGCGCCCCTCCAGCATGTGGTCGACCATCGCGACGGTCGCTGCGACCTGCAGCGGATGGCTGTTTGGCAGATTGACCGTGCCGCTGCCGAGGCGGATTTGCGTCGTGTCGTGCGCGACGCTGGCGATAAACGCGAGGCATGACGGGATCGATTCGCACACGTCGGTGGCGTGCTCGCCAATGAAGGCCTCGCAGAAACCCAGCCGGTCGGCGAGCAATACCGCCTCGCGGTCCTCTTTCAGCGTCTGCGTGTAATCGCGCCCAGGCGGGTGCATGGGCATGGTGAAAAATCCGAGTTTCATCGGATTTTCCGGCGCGACAAGGTACTGCAGGCGGCCTGCGCTGTGTGGTGCGCCACCCTCAGCGCTCCACCGGCAGCTTGCGGTCGTTCCATTCGACCATGCCGTCCTTGAGATTAAAGACGCGCTCGAAACCCAGACCGTAGAGCATGGCTGCGGCAGTGGTGCTGCGCACGCCGGAACGGCACACCGCGACGATAGCGCGCTCGCGATGTGCGTCCAGTTCCGGAACCCGCGCCACCAGCTCGCGCAGCGGGATCGGCACGCTGTCCGCGATATGGCCGAGCGGGCCGCTGTATTCGTCGGGTTCGCGCACGTCGAGCAGCAATGGGGCGTGGTCCGAGTCCATCATTGCCACGACCTCTGCCGCGGTGAGCTGGCGCACCCGGTTCAGTTCGGTGAGATCGGGAAACTTCGTCCTGTCGTCGTCTATCGCGGACTGATTGGGCTGCAGCACTTCCTGGATTTTGTCGGGCATGGGGAATTTGAGGCTCGCCATCAACGTCACATATTGCTCGCGTGTGCGGCCGGCGACGCGCGGATTGGAGGTTTTTTCCTGGCCGATGGTTGAATGGCTGTTACCGCGATAGTCGTGCGCGGGAAACATCAGCGTCTTGTCCGGCAGCGTGAACAGTTTCTGCGTGATCGAGTCGTACTGCTGCCCCGCATCGCCGCCCGCAAAATCTGCGCGACCCGTGCCGCCGATCAGCA
>CAKKQX010000192.1 GCA_919902235.1 Burkholderiales bacterium | reverse complement strand
ACCCGGTTCTGCCCTGGATTGACTCGCCTGCCTGAGTTTGAACCAATCAGCAGGGTGCGTGTGCGTACCCAGCGGTGTTGTTCAGGGTACCCCGCACCGGGTTCTAAGCTACAATTTCATCTTTACTTCCCGACAGTGATGATTATTATATAACTATTTGTTTTTAAAGAGAAAATTATATGAACGAGCCCGCTGCCTCCCTGCCCGCCATCAGTTGCGCCGACGATTACGATCCCAATTCGATGGCGGTCGGCAAGGCGCGCGAAGTCATCAGTCGCTTTCTGTCGCCGGTGACCACGGCCGAGCGCGTGCACATCCGCGCCGCGCTGGGGCGCGTGCTGGCGCAGGACGTGATTTCTCCGCTCGACGTGCCGGCGCACGACAATTCGGCGATGGACGGCTATGCGGTGCGTATTGCCGACCTCAAAGCCGACGGCCAGGCCACGTTCAAGGTGGCCGGCACTGCTTTCGCCGGCGTGCCGTTTTCCGGCACGCTGAAAACCGGTGAATGCGTGCGCATCATGACCGGCGGCGTGGTGCCCGCCGGCGCCGATACCATCGTCATGCAGGAACATGTCGAGGCCAAAGGCGATCAGGTAACGATAGGTGGCGGACACAAAAAAGGTCAGAACCTGCGGCGCGCGGGCGAAGATCTCAAGGCCGGCGAGCCCGCACTCAGGCGCGGCCAGGTGCTGCGCCCTGCCGAAATCGGTCTTATCGCCTCACTCGGCATTCCGGAGGTCATGGTTTACCGCAGGCTGCGCGTGGCGTTTTTTTCCACCGGCGACGAGCTGGTGTCGGTCGGCACGCTGCCCAAAGAAGGTCAGATCTACGACAGCAACCGCTACACGATTCACGGCATGCTGACGCGACTGGGCTGCGAAATCATCGACATGGGCGTGGTGCGCGACGATCCGCAACTGCTGGAACAGGCGTTTCAGGAGGCCGCGGCGACGGCCGACGTGGTTATCACCAGCGGCGGCGTGTCGGTGGGCGAAGCCGATTTCGTCAAAGATCTGCTCAACAAGCTGGGCGAGGTCGTGTTCTGGAAAATCGCCATGAAACCGGGACGTCCCCTCGCCTACGGCAAGATCGGCAAGGCGCACTTCTTCGGCCTGCCCGGCAACCCGGTATCGGTGATGGTCACCTTCTACCAGTTCGTGCGCGACGCGCTGCTCAAACTCTCGGGGCGCGATCCGATCGCGCCGTTGCCGGCGTTCAGGGTGCCCTGCACTTCCAGCCTCAAGAAGGCGCCCGGCCGCACCGAATTCCAGCGCGGCGTCCTGACGCAGGATGCGACAGGCAACTGGAGCGTGCGCGTCACCGGCGAACAGGGCTCGGGCATCCTGCGTTCGATGTCGGAAGCCAACTGCTTCATCATCCTATCCACCGATCAGGGCAACGTAGCGCCGGGAGCCCTGGTGGAGGTGCAGGTGATGGAAGGCGTGATCTGAACCGCAGCTGCTTCAAAAACGCAAAAGCTTATTGGACAGGATTAACAGGATAAAGACGGATTGACAGGAAGTTTTTTGAATTTATCCTGTTAATCCTGTCCATTCGTTTTTGATTTTCCTGTTTTTGACTTTCCCTCAGCGCAGGGCGTGATGACGGATGGCCCTTGGGTGATGCCGGCTTCCGGGTCCGTGCACCCTCATCGCGTATGCTCGACACATGCCCGCATGGCATGGCAGACAAACGCACATGACATGCATATCGATGCGCGGTTTTCTATTGACTTCCCCGTGGGCATTGTGGAATATCAGTTACTGTAAAAAATCCAGGCGCGGGGAATTCCCGCCAATAATTCACACCAAGGAGGGTTGCCATGAAACGTCTGCGACACGCCGCTGTTTCCGCTCTGGTTTTCGCTTCATCCGCGCTCTTGATGCTACCTGATGCAATTGCAGAAAACATCAAGTTGCGCATCGCCTCCGGCCATCCGCCGGCCAATACCTACGTCAACCTGATGCAGAATTTCTTCGTGCCTGAAGTCACCAAGCGCGTGGCGGCCCGCACCAAGCACACGGTCGAATTCGTGGAAGGCTACGGCGGATCGATCGTCAAGGTCGCCGACACGCTGGAGGGCGTGCAATCGGGCATCATCGATATCGGCGGCTACTGTTTCTGTTTCGAGCCCTCGAATCTGCCGATGCATGCTTTCCAGGTGATGCTGCCCTTCGGCACCATGGATTCCGTCAAGAGCGTCACCCTGGCGCGGCGCATCTACGACAAGGTGCCGTACATGTCCAAGGTGTTCGAGGACAAATTCAACCAGATCCTGATCGGGCTGATCGCGGACAACGGTTATAACCTGGGCACCAATTTCGAATGGGACAAGGTTGCCGACCTCAAGGGCAAAAAACTTGCGGGCGCGGGACTGAATCTCAAGTGGCTGGAGTATGCCGGCGCGGTGCCGGTGCAGTCCTCATTGCCCGACGCTTACACCTCGATGCAGACCGGCGTGTACCTGGGCTGGATCATGTTCCCGTCAGGCTATGTCAACTTCAAGCTTTACGAAGTCGGCAAGCACTACACCGAAATCGGCTTCGGCGCGATTACCTGGCACGGCCTCACCATCAACAAAAACCGCTTTGCCAAATTGCCCAAGGACGTGCAGCAGATCATCCGTGAAGTCGGACGCGAGTACGAAACCAAAACCGGCACCGTCAATCTGGAAAATTACCCGAATCAGCTCGATCAACTGAGAAAAGCCGGCGCCGTCGTGAAACAGTTGCCGGATTCGGTGCGCGTTGACTGGGCAAATTCACTCAAGGGCTGGCCGCAGGAAAAAGCGACCGAGCTCGACAAAGCCGGCCTGCCGGGCAGCCAGGTGCTCAAGCTGGCCATAGAAGAAGCGGAGAAACTCAATCACAAATGGCCGGTGCGCTACAGCATCAAATAGCGTGCCGCTGATTTCCTTCGCCTTTCCCGCCGCCGGACGCGTGGCTGCGCCAGGCTGCCGGCGGCATTGTGCACGAGTCGATTCCGCATGATCAACAAAATCAGCGACGTGGTTTCAAAATCGCTGCTGGCGGTTTCGGCAACGCTCGCTTTTCTGCTGTGTTTCCTGGTGGTGGCCGACGTTGTGGGCAGAGTGGTGTTCAACAGCCCGGTCAAGGGCACGCCCGAGATCGTGTCCATGAGCATCGTCATCATCTGCTTCCTGCAGGCAAGCTACGCCATTCGCAGCGGTGGCATGCTGCGCGTGGATCTGTTCGCCGGCATGCTGCCGGCGCGCGGGCGCGCGGTGCTGGCGGTCTTCGGCTGCCTGCTGGGTGCCGGCTTCTTTGCGGTCGTGCTCTACGGCGGCCTCGATCCCCTGCTGCACGCCTGGCGTTCGAACGAATACGAAGGCGAAGGCGCGCTGCGCGTGCCAACCTGGCCTGCGCGCGCCACCGTGTTGCTCGGCGCCGGACTGGCTGCGCTCGACTATGTGCTTGCCGGGCTGGTCCAGGTCAAAACGGTAATCAGCGGCGCAAATCCGCAGGCCGGCGCCGGGTCATGAGCCCGTTGCGCAGTTCGCCTCTGTCTCCCGGGAACTGACATCATGTTCGGCACCACCGAGATGCTGATCCTGGTTGCCGTGCTGCTCGCGCTGGTATTCAGCGGTGTGCATATCGCCGTGTCTCTGTGTGTGGCGGCTATGCTCGGCATTTACCTGATGACCGGCGATATGGCAGTGGTCGCGAGTTTCGTCGGCAGCACCGCCTACGAGGCGATACGCGATTATGTGTTTGCAGTCATCCCGCTGTTCATGCTGATGGGCGAATTTCTCGCCAAATGCGGCGCGGCGCGCGACATGTTCGCCCTCATCAATCACGTTACCCGCGTGGTGCCGGGCCGTCTCGCCGTGGCGACCGTGCTGTCGAACGCAGTGTTCGCATTCGTCACCGGCGTCAGCATCGCAGCGGCAGCGGCATTCTCCAAGATCGCCTATCCCGAGATGAAGCGCCACGGCTACGAACAGCGCTTCGCCCTGGGCTGCATCGCCGGCAGCGCCTGTCTCGGCATGCTCATTCCGCCAAGCGTGCTGATGATCGTGTGGGCGGTGCTCACCGAGCTCTCGATCGGCGATCTGTTCCTGGCCGGCATTCTGCCGGGATTTTTGCTGGTAGCCCTGTATATCACCTACATTCTGGGCGTTGCCATCACCCGCCCCGAGGTGGTCGGTGAAATCAGCAAGCAGGTCGCGGCTCACAACGCTGCCGCCGGTGCTCCCGCCGCCGCAAGCGGCAACGACGCGCCGGCACTGGGCTTCGCGATGGTCAGCACGCTGCTGGTCATGGCGCTGGTGGCGGGCACCCTGGGCGGCATCTGGCTCGGTTTTTTCACGCCCACCGAGGGCGCTGGCGTGGGCGCAACGGCGGCGCTGGTGCTGGCGGTGGTCAAGGGGCTGCGCGCGCGGCAGATCGCCGAAGTCGTGATGTCTGTGGGCACCACGCTGGCGCCCCTGCTGCTGCTGCTGGTCACCGCCCAACTCTATTCGCGCGTGCTCACCATGACCGGCTTTACCCGCGCCACCCAGGAAACGCTGCTGGGCTCCGGCCTGGGACCCGCCGGCATCCTGGTGCTGATGGTACTGATCTGGTTTGTGCTGGGCTGCATCATCGATTCAATTTCCATTCTGCTGCTCACGGTGCCGATTTTTGTGCCGATCGCCATGGCGGTCGGTTACGACCCGCTGGCGTTTGCGATCATCGGCATCATCGCGGTGGAAACGGGACTGCTCACGCCGCCGTTCGGCTTGCTGGTATTCACGGTGAAGGCGGCGATCCCCAATGAAAACATCAATGTCGGGCAGATCTTCGCCGGCTCGGTGCCGTACTGGATCGCACTGCTGACGTGCATCGCCTGCCTTGCCGTGTTTCCCGAAATCGCCACTTATCTGCCCAAGCTGATGAAAGCGCTTTGACCTGTTCGAGAATAGCCCATGCCCGCTTACTGGTTGGCCCGCTGCAAAATCAACGATCCTGCTGAATACAAGAAATACACCGACCGCGTGCTGGACATCATTGCCCGCTACGGCGGCAAGGTGCTTGCACGCGGCGCGCGCCATCGGATCATGGAAGGCCCCGACAAATTTCAGCGTTTCGTGGTGGTCGAATTTCCATCTCTGGACCAGGCCGTCAAATGCCACCAATCACCCGAATACCAGGAGGCAGCCGCGTTCCGCCTGGCGCCCGGCGTCAGCGAAGTCGAGCAGGTGATCGTGGAATCCGGTGACGCCACGCCGCGCTGACCGTGACAGTCAAAAAAATCAATAGGCAGGATTAACAGGATTACCCAGTGTCTTCGGTTTAATCCCGTTAATCCTGTTAATCCTGTTCACTTGCCTTTTGGATAAAGTTGCAGCAACTATCCACCGGCATCGATGCCCTCAAGCTGCACGAAGACAGTGTCGGGAAAATGGCCTGGTGCAAAGCGGATTTGACGCTGCCGCACTGGCGAATGCAGCCATGCGCCGGCAATAAAAAAGCCCGGGGTTACCGGGCTTTTTTATTGAAGCTCGCCTGGGCGCTATTTTTTCGCAGCCACAGGCTTTGCGGCGGGCGCAGCCTGGGCCGCGCCACCTCCCCCTTTTTCCTTCTTGTAGCGCTCAGCGGCGCGATCCTGCGATTTGGCGAGCTGGTCGACTTCTTTCTTGGCCGCTTCCGCCGCTTTCTTCTTCGCCTCCTCCGCCTTGGCCGGGTCAGCCGGCGGCGGTGCCGGCAACTTGGCATAGGCCGCGCTCACCGCGCAGCACACTAGCAGGGTCGGAACCAGTTTCCAGATTTTCGGCGCGTTCATAGTTTCCACCCCTCCTTCATTGCCGAGGCGGCCGCCGTCGACGGCGCTGCTCCGGGTGCCCGGCCCGAACGGGCCGCGACTTCGTTGTACCAGTATTCGTGATGCTCCTTCGCCCATTGTTCGTCGACCATGCCATCGTAGCGCATGGTGTCGTAGGCGCCTTCCATGCCGATAGTACCCAGATAGATGTGCCCCAACGACATCGCCATGAACAGCACTGCCGCTATCGCATGCGTCGCGTTCGCCTGCTGCATCAGCAGGCGACCCTGCTCGAAATTGGGAAACAGCATGATCAGCCCCGATGCGCTGACGATAATGCCCAGCAGGGTGACGCCGCCCCAGAACCAGGTTTTCTCGCCGGCGTTGAAGCGCCCGGATGGCACATGCTCGCCGCTGAACAAGCCGCCGGCTTTTCTCACCCACAGCCAGTCGTAGGCTTTCGGCAGATTGTCCTTGACGAAGGTGAGTAACATCAAAACGGTGCATACCACGAACAGCGGCCCGACAAAGTTGTGCAGCGTTTTGGAAAGCACCGCCAGCCAGGAGAACAGCGTATAGCCGAACACCGGCAGCAGCACATACTTGCCGAACAGCAGGACGAGGCCGCTGACGGCGAGAATCACGAAACTGATCGCGGTTGTCCAGTGCACAATGCGGTCCCACGCACTGAAACGCATGATTTTCCTGCCGCTGGGCTGGCCATGCAGCTTGATCTGGCCCTTCAACAGATAGAAACCGAGTATCAGCAGCGGCACGATGATAATCAGCCAGCCGCCGTATATGGTGATGGGGCCGTTACGCAGCCGGCGCCAGGTCTCTCCGCCGGACTGCACCAGCACATTGGTTTCGATGCCCCGTACCTGCGTGGTCTGGGAAGCGTTGTCGCCACCGCGCACATCGCGCCAGACCGGTGCATTGTTTCCGGGTTGCGTGGCCTGACGCTCCGCCTGCTCCTGGGCGCTGCCGCCGGCAGCAGATGCAGACTGCGCATGCGCGAACTGGGGAAGCACTGCGATACACAACACAACGAATAGCCGCATCAACCATCGCATTCCGCGATTGTCGTGCATAAAAGCCTCCTCCTTGTTGTTAGTTAACCACCCGCTTGTATTCGTCCTGACCGTTGTTGCGCGCCTTGATCGCTTTTTCCCACGCGACCTTATCGGCCTTGAACTGGTCGTTATCCCAAGGCTGTTTGTCCGGCTTGCCCTGGTACTGGCCCTGCTTGTAAACCGTCACCTGGGTCTGTTCGCCGCAACCCGCCGCGATCAGGGACAGCGCCGCAGCGACTGCCAGCACGACCGGCCGCCTCATGACTTGGCTCCCGGCGCCGGCTGTTTCTCAGGTTTGCCGTAGGCCGTGCCCCAACCCCAGACCTCCGAGCCCTTGCCGCGCTTGAACACCCGGTTGCGGTAAATGTCGGCAATCACGTCGCCATCCCCGCCCAGCAATGCCTTGGTCGAGCACATTTCGGCGCACGCCGGCAGCTTGCCTTCCGCCAGGCGGTTGCGGCCGTATTTCCTGAACTCGGCCGGGGAAAAATCGGGCTCGGGACCGCCGGCGCAGAACGTGCACTTGTCCATCTTGCCGCGCAGGCCGAACGCGCCGTCCTGCGGGAATTGCGGCGCGCCGAACGGACAGGCGTAAAAACAGTAGCCGCAGCCGATGCACAGATCCTTGTCGTGCAGCACCACGCCTTCCGAGGTTTTGTAAAAGCAGTCGACTGGGCATACTGCCATGCACGGCGCATCCGAGCAGTGCATGCAGGCGACCGAAATCGATTTCTCGCCCGGCACGCCGTCATTCAGCGTCACCACGCGCCGGCGGTTCACGCCCCACGGAATCTCGTGCTCCTGCTTGCAGGCCGTCACGCAGCCGTTGCACTCGATGCAGCGCTCGGCATCACACAGAAATTTCATTCTTGCCATGTTTCAGTTCCTCCGGTTGCGTTGTCTTACGCCTTGGCGACCTGGCACAGCGTGGTCTTGGTTTCCTGCATCATGGTCACGATGTCGTAACCATAGGTGGTCGCGGTGTTGACCGCCTCGCCGCGCACGATAGGCGCCGCGCCTTCGGGATAGTACTTGAGCATATCCTCGCCCATCCACCAGCCGGCAAAGTGGAACGGCAGAAACACGGTTCCCGACGCCACGCGCTCGGTGACCAGCGTCTTGACCTTGAGGCGTGCCTTGGTCGGCGATTCGACCCACACGTATTCGTTGTTCCTGACGCCGCGGTCGTTGGCATCCTTGGGATTGATTTCGACGAACATTTCCTGCTGCAGTTCGGCGAGCCAGGGGTTGGAGCGCGTTTCGTCGCCGCCGCCTTCGTATTCCACCAGCCGGCCGCTGGTCATGATCAGCGGGTACTGTTTGACCGCATCCTTGTTGGCCTGCTGCACGGTCTTGAACAGCACCGGCAGCCGCCAGCGGTTCCTCTGATCGTCATGCGTCGGATACTTGTCGATCAGGTCCGGCCGCGGGCTGTACAAAGGTTCGCGGTGCAGCGGCACGCCATCCGGGAAGTTCCACACCATGGCGCGCGCCTTGGCGTTGCCGAAGGGATGGCAGCCGTGGTTCTTCATCGTTACGCGAATGATGCCGCCCGACGGATCGGTCTTCCAGTTCTTGCCTTCCGCCGCCTTCTTTTCGTCCTCGGTGAGTTCATCCCACCAGCCGAGTTTCTTCAGCAGTACATGGTCGAACTCGGGGTAGCCGGTGGTGATGTCCGCGCCTTTCGAGTGCGAACCGTCTTCCGCCAGTAGGTTGACGCCGTCTTTCTCGACACCGAAGTTGGCGCGGAAATTGCCGCCACCATCCATCACGTGCCGGTCGGTCTGGTACAAATTCGGCGAACCCGGGTGCTTGAGCGCAGCGTTGCCGTAACACGGCCACGGCAGGCCGAAATAATCACCGTCCAGCACATAACCGGTCTTGGCGTCCTTGCCACCCTTGGCGCGCAGGGTCTTGACGTCGAACACATGCATATTGCGCATGTGCGCCTGCAGGCGCTCCGGCGACTGCCCGGTGTAGCCTATGGTCCAGGTGCCGCGGTTGATCTCGCGCAGCGCGTCCTCCATGTCGGGCTCGTCCATGCCGCCCTTGCCCTTGGCGAGCTTGATCTTGGCGACAAACTCCTTGCCAAAGCCGAGTTTTTGCGCCAGCTGGTACATGATCATGTGATCGGTGCGTGACTCGAACATCGGATCGATCACCTTCTCGCGCCACTGGAGAGAGCGGTTGGAAGCGGTGACGGATCCCGCGCATTCCATCTGGGTCGCCGCGGGCAGCAGGTAAGCGCCGTCCTGCCGCGCCATGGCCGTCATCGCTGCCGTCGCCGACGGATAGGGATCGATCACCACCATCAGATCGAGCTTCTTGATGGCGTCTATCATTTCCTTGCCGCGCGACTGGCTGTTGGGCGCGTGTCCCCAGAAAACGACCGCCCGCAGGTTACTGTCCTGGTCGATCAGCTCGTTCTTTTCCAGCACCGCATCGATCCAGCGCGATACGGTGATGCCCGGCTTTTCCATCATGGCCTGGGACGCAAACTGCTTTTTCACCCACTCGTAATCCACACCCCACACCGAGCACCAGTGCTTCCACGAACCGGTGGCGATGCCATAGTAGCCGGGCAGCGAATCCGGGTTGGGGCCGACGTCGGTTGCGCCCTGCACGTTGTCGTGGCCGCGGTAAATGTTACAGCCGCCGCCGGAGACGCCGACGTTGCCCAGTGCGAGCTGCAGGATGCAGGAAGCGCGCACGATGGCGTTGCCGTTGGTGTGCTGGGTCTGGCCCATCGCCCACACGATGGTGCTGGGCTTGTTCTTGGCCATGGATTCGGCGACGTCGCGCACCTCGGCTTCCTTCATGCCGGTCACTTCTTCCACTTTGCCCGGCGTCCACTTCGCGGCCTCTTCCCTCACCTTGTCCATGCCGTAGACGCGGGCCTTGATGTAATCCTTGTCTTCCCAGCCGTTCCTGAAAATATGATGCAGCATGCCCATCAGGAAGGCAACGTCGGTGCCGGAGCGTATGCGGTAATACTTGTCGGCCTTGGCCGCGGTGCGCGTGAAGCGCGGATCGACGACGATCACCTTGGCGCCGTTTTCCTTGGCATGCAGGGTGTGCAGCATCGACACCGGGTGCGCTTCGGCCGCGTTGCTGCCGAAAAACAGAACGCACTTCGAATTCTGCTCGTCGTTGTAGGAGTTGGTCATCGCGCCATAGCCCCAGGTGTTCGCCACCCCCGCCACCGTGGTCGAGTGGCAGATGCGCGCCTGGTGATCCATGTTGTTGGTGCCGAAGTACGACACGAATTTGCGGAACAGCATGGCCTGCTCGTTGTTGTGCTTGGACGAGCCGATCCAGAAGGTGGCATCCGGACCGGATTCCTTCTTGATCTGCAGCAGCTTCTTGCTGACTTCGTCGAGTGCCACATCCCAGGAAATCTTTTGCCATTTGCCGCCGACCAGCTTCATCGGGGTTTTGAGGCGATGCGAGTCATGCGTCATGCCGTGCTCGCGTATCGAGGCGCCCTTGGCGCAGTGCGCCCCCAGGTTGATCGGTGAATCAAACACCGGTTCCTGCCGGATCCACACGCCGTTCTGCACGACTGCATCGATGGCGCAGCCTACCGAGCAGTGGGTGCACACCGTGCGTTTGACTTCTATATTCCCGCCGCCCGTCTTCTCGGCCGCCTCGGCCTTGCCGACGATGCTGAACGGCAGTTGCGTCGCGACTGCACCGGCGCCGAGCGTGATGCCCGAGCGCATGAGGAAAGTGCGGCGATCTATGGTCTTGCCCAGCATGCCCGAGACATTGCGGGCAAGACGACTTTGCGCCCCGGAGGAGCCGTTGACAGCGGTCGATTTTCTGGTGAGCAGCATGGGTGCGTTTCTCCTCAGACTTTGGTGGTGCGATAGTAATTGCGGATGTGCTCAGTCAGGCGGTAGCCTTGCGAGCCCACCGTTTTTTCCGGCTTGCCGGCCGGCTGATCTCCACCTTTGGCGGCCAGCAGCGCTGCTGTTGCTGCAACGCTGCCGGCACCGGCTGCGAACAAAAAATTGCGGCGGGAAAGTTTGGATTGCGGACTTTTCATGACACCCTCCAGTTGATGCAGAATGCTGTTTTATGCATTTCAAATTTTTTTATGAAGCCATTTGAAATGGTTATATAAACGCAAAACTACGCCCAATAACGGTGCAAATCAAGTCTTATGAGAGAAACTGTTTTGTCCAAGCCAACGCGCTCCGCGCGAAAATTATCCCCCAATCAAGCAGGGGATTATCAACCCGGCGTCAGCATATCGAAGGCCGCTTTTTCCACCTCGAAAAAGGCTTTGCTGAACACGCCGACCTGCCGATAAAAAGCGGCGTTGCCGGCAGCGATTACTGCATCGCAAAACGGCATGGCGCCCGTCTGCACAAATTCCTCAAAAAATTGCTTTTGGATCTCAAGTGATTGATTTTTCTCTATTAAGAAGCGCATGACGTCGCACAGGCCGGAAATATGGTCCTCGCTGTCGAACACCATGTCATGTCGCGCCAGCCCCCATGCGGCCAGTTGCTGGCGCAACAGGACCAAATGTCTGTCGGGCGCGATGTGCGCGACGTAGCCTGAGGTATAGGGCGTCACCTGCGCCTTGCCTACCCCGATGAACAGTGCGGCGTGTTCCTGCTGGAGCGCATCCGGCCTGGACTTTTCACACGCCGCCTGCAAGTCCCGCCAGGCCAGCGCCAGGCCGCCTGCCTGATCAGCCCCATCATCCTTGCCGGCATTTCCGCTGTCCGCGATTTGCGCGATCAGATCCGCTTCCGGCGCGGCATGGAACAGCCGGCCGATGATCGCGTAAAACCCGGCCCGGCCAC
This sequence comes from Burkholderiales bacterium, assembly GCA_919902235.1. GTDB lineage: Bacteria > Pseudomonadota > Gammaproteobacteria > Burkholderiales > SG8-41 > CAKKQX01. Next base: position 5,657 of record CAKKQX010000192.1, on the reverse strand, counting down.
TGTCCTCGGGAGCAATCGCCGCGAAATCAGTCGCGGCCATGCCGGGCTTGTTGATGCCAGCATCCATCAGCCACCCTCCCTGCCGCCGCCGTTATCACCGCGGTAGTCGAAGATGCTGCCCGCATTTTTGCTCTCCATCATGTCGATCACCCGGCAGTCGGCGCACATTTGCAGGCGGCGCAGGGCATCGCCGTTCGGAAACATCGAATGAGTAGCGAGGCGTCCCAGCATGTTATCGACCATCTGCCGGGTGCCGAACGGCTTGGCGCAGCGCACGCAATGGAACGGTTCTGCCGCATTGAGCACGACTTCGGTTTTGGCCTGTTTTCCCAGCAGCAGGCGCGGCATGAGAGTGATCGCATCCTCGGGACAGGTTTTTTCGCACAGCCCGCATTGCACGCAGTTGCGTTCGATGAATTTGAGTTGCGGCGTGTCTTTTGCATCGAGCAATGCGCCCTCGGGGCAGGCGCCGACGCACGCCATGCACAGCGTGCAGCTTGCAGCGTTGACCTGGACCCGCCCATACGGCGCACCGCGCGACAACGGCACGCTCTCCTGCAGCGCCGGCGCATGCTTCGCCAGGTGATCCAGGGCAAAATCGATGGTGGTGCGCTTCTCGTTGGACAGGTTGAACGTCGCCGGCGGGCATGCCGGCAGCGCGCCGGGCCCGCCGCCGGCAGCGGACGGCCATAGTGCCTGTTCCAGCGCCGCCACCTCCTGCGCTTCGATCAGGCTGAAATGCCCCTGGCCGTAACCCAGACCGCTGACAATTTCCTGCGCGTATCCGAGCTGGCGTTTGAGCGAAACCCGATATTCGGGGGCTTCCGACCCGGCAGCCAGCACCATGAAGCGCGCAGCCCCCAGCGCATGGCCGCCCAGCATCAGATCCATGCCAAGGGAGGCCACGTGCAGCACTTCGAGCGCAATGACGTTGGCCGGCAGCCCTTTGCCGCGGCGCCCCAGTTGCATCACCAGCTCGCGTCCATCGGACGTGTTGTGCAACAGCAGACAGGGCGACACGCCGCCCGCATCGCGATAAGCCCGCAAAGCGGTCTTGATACGCAGCCCCATGTCCGCCACGCGCGGATAAGCGTAAGTCATGGCGCCCGACGGGCACACGCTGGCACAGGCGCCGCAACCCATGCACAAATGCGCTTCGACCACGACCCGGTTGGCGGCTTTATCGCTGGTGATCGCATTAGTCGAGCACACGTCGATGCATTGGGTACAGCCGGTGATTGTGGAGCGGCTGTGAGCGCAGATTTTTTCCTTGTAAACGAAAAACTTCGGTTTCTCGAATTCGCCCACCTGCTGCGCGAGCTGGGCCGCGGCCAGCGCCTGCGCCAGCGGGTCGTTGCCGGGAGCGGCGTAGCCCTGCGGCGGCTGGTGCAATTTGATCAGTGGCTGGACGGACAGGTCGAACACCAGATCGTAGCGATCACTGCGCTGGCGCTCGGCACGCTCGAAATCGATGGCCTGCACTTCGCCGCAGGCTTTCACGCACGCGCGGTGCGCCTTGCATTTGGCCAGATCGATCTGATAGGCGTAATCGATGGCCTGCTCCGGACAGGCGTCGATACAGGCATTGCACCGGGTGCAAGCGTCAAGGTCGATCGGATTGGCCTGCTCCCAACTGACATCGAAGGCGCCGAGGTACCCCTGCACGCTGACATTGCGCCCGGAGTACACCGGGTAGCGGCGTTCCAGCGGTAGATCGGCGCGCCCGCTGTCGCTGGAAATCAGCACGCTGACCTGCATTTGCTCCGTCAGGCGCTCGGCCCAGGCCAGCGCTGCCGCCGCCTGGCCGATAATCAGCAGTTGTCCCGCCGATTGATAATTAACCACCGGCACCGGCTCCGGCTCCGGCACATCGGCCAATGCCAGCAAGGCGGCAATTTTAGGCGTGGCCTTGCCGGCCTCGGCCGACCAGCCGGCGGTTTCGCGGATATTGACGAACCTGATGGCGCTGTCCGCCTTATCGGCTTTTAATTCGGCATGCAATTCGCCAAACAGCGGCGCTTCCTGGGTACAGGCAAGCAGCAAGTCCTCCCCCGATTTCACCGCCGCATCAAAAGTACTCAACTGGCGGCGGCATAATTCGCTGCTGATATGCGGAACGCTGTCCAGCTTGAGCGCGCCCGCCAGGGCTTTGGCGTCCAGCACCATGGTGCGATTGCAGTTACACAGCAACAATTTGGATTTGGACATTCCGCTCCGCCCGCGAATGATTTATAATTATTGTTTTAAAACAAATAGTTAAATAAGATCACGCAGTCTCGGCCTTGCCCGCTACCGTAACCGGTTTCTCCCCGCCAGGCGCGGATTGTTCGGGTACCGTCATTGCGGCGGTGGTTTGATCGGTAAGCGGCGGGACCTCGCCTTCGTGTGCGACCGGCACAACTTCCGGTTCGGTTGCAGTGCCTGCTTTTTTTTCATCTTGTTGCGTTTTTTCGTTCATTTCACGCGCCCATCCGATGATCTTCTGCGCGTGCTTGAGTTGGGCCAGCATCGCAGCCGGCAGCGGGTCGGACTTTGAATAATCGTCGATGTAGGTATCCAGGCCGTCCATCAGGTTGAAGTGCGGGTCGCTGAACAACTTTTTGAGCGCCGTGCGCCTGAGATCCTCATTCACTTTGGGATGGAAAAACCCACGGAAGTCGGAATCCATGGTGAGTTCCCCGACCGGCGGCAAATCGGGCGGCGGCGCTTCGGGATCGACCGCGGGTGCGGCCGGCAGTGGGGTTTCAGGTTCCTCCCTCGCCCCCTGCTTCAGGCGCGACCAGCGCGACAGGAATTTTTCGTTCTCCTCAGTCATGATTTATGTGGAATTGGTGAGCGGTGAGCGGAATTGACGCCGGGTTTTCTGCTCACTGTTCACTGTTCACCGCTCGCTGTTCACTGTTCACTGCTCACCGCTCACTGTTCACCGCTTACCCATTTCAGTAATTCCCCATCCGGCCCTTGTCCTTGTTGCTGGCATAGCGCTTGGGTTTCCTCGGTTCGGGAATGTAATGCAGTTGCGCAAATTGTTCCATCCACGATAACAGTTCCACCGGCAGCGCCACGCCATCGACATGTTCGTCGCTGTCCATCCAGCGCGCGCCCTCGTTGTAGCTGACCGTCAGCAATTCCGGCCGCGCTATCTCGTCGCGCATGCGCCACAGCACAAACACCTTGGGCTGCGGCGAGGTGATATTCATGTGATAGCCCTCGGCCTCGTCGCGATGCAGGCGGATGACATGACCTGGAAACAGGATGTGGGTGAGCTGCCCGGTGCGCACGATCACCCGCTGTGCGCTGCCCGGCGCTGAAACATCGTGCACCACGCCCTTGGCTTCCCACTTCTCCGAGACCCAGCGGTTGGTGAGCGTCATGCGCTCCATGATCACCGCCACCGGATAGGATGTGGCATTCGACAGCAACGCTTCAGACGCTGACCGTTCAGGCATAGGCCGGATTCTGCGCTACCCGCCCCCGAGATTCAACCGAAACCGATCGCAAATAGTTGATTCACAAGTAATGCTTTCCTTGCGCCTGCGCAGCGACCTTTGTCATAATCCTCAGTCTCCCATCATTGTTCCCTGCCACAGCAGACGATAGACATGAGCGAATTGCATCTGGCCACGAAATCCAGCCCCATACCGGGTACCACGCGCGACCGGCTGGGCCGGCCGTTGCGCGATCTGCGCATCTCGGTTACCGACCGCTGCAATTTCCGTTGCGTTTATTGCATGCCGAAAGAGGTGTTCGGCAAGGATTACCAGTTCCTCGAACGCAAAGCGCTGCTGAGCTTCGAGGAAATCACCCGCCTTGCGCGTCTTTTCAAGGCCCATGGCATCGAGAAAATCCGCCTGACCGGCGGCGAACCGCTGGTCAGGCGCAATATCGAGCAATTGATCGCCATGCTCGCCGCCATCCCCGGCCTCGACCTGACGCTCACCACCAACGGTTCGCTGCTGCAAAAAAAAGCGCGCGCGCTGAAGGATGCCGGACTCAAGCGCATCACGGTCAGCCTGGACTCGCTGGACGACGCCGTGTTCATGCGCATGAATGACGTCGACTTCCCGGTGGCGAGAGTACTGGAAGGCATCGATGCCGCGGCCGCGGCCGGACTCGGCCCGGTCAAGATCAACATGGTGGTCAAACGCGGCCTCAACGAAGACAGCATCCTGCCGATGGCGCGTTTGTTTCGCGAACGCGGGCATATTCTGCGCTTCATCGAGTACATGGACGTCGGCCACACCAACGGCTGGCGCATGGACGATGTGGTCAGCGCGCGTGAAATCGTCGACATCATCAGCGCCGAAATGCCGCTGGAGCCGGTCGATGCCAATTACCGCGGCGAAGTGGCGGAGCGCTGGCGCTACCGCGACGGCCAGGGCGAAATCGGCGTCATCGCCTCGGTCACCCAGGCGTTCTGCCGCGATTGCACGCGCGCGCGCATCTCCACCGAGGGCAAGCTCTACACCTGCCTGTTTGCAACCGGCGGGCACGATTTGCGCGAACTGCTGCGCGGCGGCGCCGACGACGCCCGAATCCATGCCGCGATAGACGCCATCTGGGTCCAGCGCAGCGACCGTTATTCGGAAATCCGCGCCGCGCAGACCGTAAAACTCGAGAAAATCGAGATGTCGTACATAGGCGGATAAGGCGTGGGAAGAGAAGAGAAAGGAGAGAGGAGAAAGGAGAACCCCCGCACGCGGCGCGCACCTCCCGCCTCTCACATCCCGCCTCTCGTGCCGGAGGTATCTTCGGCACGCCGTCCGCTGACCTTCGAGGTCGAGGCGCTCAACGAAAACGGCGAAGCGCTGGCGACGCCGATCGCCGGCGAACATCCGCTGACGCTCTACATCGACAAGCGCGAGATCGTGACGCTGATGACGCTGGGACAGGCGCCCGAGGCGCTGGCCATCGGCTATCTGCGCAACCAGCGCCTGGTCAGCTCAATCGGGGAAATCGCCGCGGTCCAGGTCGACTGGGAAACCGATGCCGTGGTGGTGACCACGCGCAAGGCGATCAGGGGTTTGCGCGAAAAAATGAAAAAACGCACCGTGACCACCGGCTGCGGCCAGGGCACGGTATTCGGCGACCTGATGGAAGAAATCGATAGCATCAAATTGCGTGACGATGTGACGCTGGCCGAAGCGACGCTATACGGCTTGCTCGATGCGGTGCGGCGCCATGAAACCATCTACAAGAGCGCAGGCGCAGTGCACGGCTGCGCACTGGCGCAGGGTTCGGAGATCCTGATGTTCGTCGAGGACGTCGGCCGCCACAATGCCGTGGATGCCATCGCGGGCCAGATGTGGCTGGACGGCATCGACGGCTCGGACAAGATTTTCTACACCACCGGGCGCCTCACCTCGGAAATGGTGATCAAGGCAGCGCAGATGCACATCCCGTTCCTGGTATCGCGCTCCGGACTCACCCAGATGGGTTATGAAATCGCGCACAAAACCGGCATCACCATGATAGGCCGCGCCGTGAACAAGCATTACCTGCTGTTTACCGGCAAGCAGCGCTTCGTGAAAACCGCCATGCCCACGATGCTCGCCTGATCGCACAGGACTGACAATTTTGCACAGGATTAAGGAAGCTCTGATTAAGAGCGCCTAACAAAATGGCGCTTAGTTGCCCCCTCACCCTAGCCCTCTCCC
>CAKKQX010000191.1 GCA_919902235.1 Burkholderiales bacterium | reverse complement strand
GTCAGCACCGTTATCTGCCCGACTGAGCATGCGAACTTGATCGCGCCTGGTGCGGAATCTGAAAACTCGATCCTGACACGATCCCCGGGCCGGGTCGGATACAGGAACTTGGCGGACCCGAGCTGTCCCGGCGACAGGCTTATGTCCAAGCTTGCTTCGATGGCCCGCAACGTCTCGCTCAGCAGCACGGCACCCGGGATGATGGGATTGCCCGGAAAATGCCCTTGCGCCGCCGGATGATCAACAGCAAAAAACCGCTCGATGGCCGCCATGTTTATCCCGTTTTTGCCGCGCGCTCTGGCAACAGCAGGCACAGCGCCTGGCGCGGCAACTTGCCGGTGTCGTTGCGCGGCAGCGATTCGACCAGGCGCAGCGGGCGGGGAAGAAAGGCGGCGTCGACGCGCTGGCGCAGCGCGTTCATCACCGCCTCGCTGGTGAGTCCGGGCGCCACCACGAAAGCCGTCAGCCGGGTTACCGCCCCATCCCCCTGGTCAGGCATGACAAACACGCCATCGCGCACCCCGGTGATGGAATTCAGGTGATAGTTCAGAGTCTCGAGTGAAGTTCGCTTGCCCGCGATGTTCACCAGATCTGCGGTTCTGCCGTGCAACAAGAACCTGCCCGGACCGCGCAACTCGATCACGTCGTGCAACAATACCTCCGTCTCCACGTGTCCGCCGTTGACCCAGGTTCCGTATTTGTCCTGACGCAACTGGACACCCGGCAGAGCGATCCACTCCACTGTGTCGACCGTGCGCCGGGTGGCCACCTGCCCGGCCTCGGTACAGCCGTAAATTTCATACAACGGCGCGTCAAAGCGCGTTTCTGCAGCAGCGGCCAATTGCGGCGACAGCGGCGCAGTGGCGCACAACAGGAAATCAAGTTGCGGCAAACAGGTGGTTTCAGCTAACAGCGCCCGCAAGTGTATTGGCGTGGTCACCAGGCAGCGCGGCCGCGGCAGCGCGGCCAACTCGGCCAGAATCTCGGCCGGATAGAAAGGCCGCCCGGCATGCAGCGCGAGGCCGCCTTGCATAACCATAAGCACGGTGGACTCCAGACCGTACATATGCTGCGGCGGTACCGTGCCGAGGACAGCCATTCCGGGATACGCCTGCATGCCCAGACGATCGAGTTCGGATGCGGCGCCCCGGACCAGACCGCCCCAGGATTTTTCGTTCGGCACGGGCTGACCGGTGGAGCCCGATGTGAATACGATGGCGGCAATCTGCTTCGCGGGTATGTGCGGAACTGGCGGCACCGCCGGATCCGGGGAGGACCATGCAGGATAAAACACCGTTTCCAGCGACTGGTGCGCGCTGGCGGCGTCGGTCAGACAATAGACGTCGGAATAGCATCGCCTCAGTTGCCCAACCAGATCGGGCGTAAGGTTCGGAGGCAACAGGCTGATTTGCCGTTGCAGTAGTGCCGCGAAAAAACCGACCACGAAGTGATAGCGGTCGGCGCACAGATTGAGGATATACCGCCGTTCCGGAAGCAGCGCGGCCAATTGCACGACGTCCCGCAGAAACCGGTCCACGCCTATGGGGCGCCGGTCACGGTAAGCGAACACCGCGTCATCTGTGTAAGCACGCACCAGGGGAATGTCGATCATGATGGTGTGCTAGTGAATATTGGCGCCGGTGGAGCGCCCGGTATCGTTCGAGAATGCCCGTATTCCGTCAATGAGCGATGCCTGTGGAAACTCGGGGTGGCGAATTATGCGATAGCCGTACTCGCCGGTGAACATGAGGGCCAGCAGGGGAAAATTCAGCACGTTGATGAACAGCGACCAGGTGCCGAGCGATGCAAACTTGAACAGGAGCACGGAAACAACCAGCTGCATGGCGAAGAAAACGCACCAGGCATAGGTCACGCGGCGTGAGTACGCTGCCAGTTCCGGCGGCAGCGTTCCATGCACGCTGCGGGCAAGCCGGGTGACGAGCGACTCATCTCCGTGCCACAGCGATCGGCCAAAAAACCACAATAAAGACAAATAAATCACGGCGTGAGGAATGCCGTGCGCTGCGGCCAGTCCCCAGCGCACCTGGTGCTCCAGCACATAGATTAACGTTCCGGCCGCGAGCAGGATAAATGACCACAGCAGCTTGTTGCGGGCACGGGTTACAATCCACCAGGCCAGCACCAGCAACGGCAGAAATGGCAGCACGATGTAGATAGCCCCGATTTGTCCCCCTGCCACGGCTGAATGAATCAGGTATTGATACCCGGCGCCCATGAGCAGAATCAGTGCCGGCCACAGCCAACCGAACCGACGCGCCATTTACGTGGTGCGATGCTGCTGGATATGCCGGTTCAGGCTGCGCAGTGAGCTGAAAATTTGCAGGTTGCTCTCGTCGTCTGATCGCAACTGGAAACGGTAAGTCTTGGATATTGCCAGAGCGAGTTCCAGAACATCGATCGAATCCAGTCCCAGCCCTTCTCCGTAGAGAGGGGCAGTTGGAGTAATTTCAGCAGCCGCCACTTCCAGGTTAAGCGTGACAACGATCAACCGGGCCAATTCCAGTTCTTCCGGACTGGCGAGGCTGCTGTCCGGCATCACCTCTGTTAAGGCCTTGTTCACGCTATCGCTTTCTGAACCATTGGTAAGGGTTCATGTTCAAGGGCTGACATCTAACCGCCTGTCGCGAATAACAAATTAAATAAAACTCAACCAAAACTCAACTGGATCGCTGTGCATTATATCCATAATAATACCTGCCTTATATCCATAATAATACCTGCCTCAGGAAGTTCTGTGCGCTATCACACATAGCCCTGAATGCCGGCCTCCGGGCGCCACACCAGCACCGTGACCGCCCGCTTGCCCTGGCAGCGCCCTTTCGGTGGCACACGATGCAACGGTTAGCCGACAAGACGCTGGCGGCAGCGATGACCAAGCTGCCGAGTTTTGAAACTGGCATGCCATTGCCCGCGGTGGTGAAAAACGAAGCGCCGCAGCGCGCAAAGAGCAAGAGGTAACAAAGTCTCCCGTGCGGGTCACCGGGGAAAGGCTGGGGCTGAACACCAAGGCGGCAAATGATTTCAAAATAATCCTTGAAAATCGGACATGTTTGTCCGATAATCCAATTTGAGCAAAGCAACAGGCGATGCGTGGTAACGAGTTCATCCGCAAGATTCTGAAACACGCGAAGGCAACAGGCATTGCCTGCGAGTGGCGACCGGAACGAGGTAAGGGATCACACGGCGTGCTTATCCTGGGGGATCGGCGAACGGTGGTGCGCAACCCCAAGGATGAATTAAAGACCGGCACTTATCATGGCATGCTCAAACAGCTTGGCCTGACTGAGCGGGACATTTTTTAAGGAGTGGAACATGCTGCAATTTACCTACCCCGTGAAACTCACGCGAGATCGAAAAGATGGCGGCTACGTAGTGAGTTGCCGGGATATCCCCGAAGTGATCACCCAAGGCGATTCCATCAAGCAAGCCCTGTCCGAGGCCGAGGGCGCGCTGCAAGCCGCGGTAGAGTGCCGGATCGAAGATGGCCTGGATATCCCTGCGCCGTCTCTTGTAAAACGCGGTGAGCGCGTGGTCACGACCCCAATCACTACCGCGCTCAAGGCAGCGGTCTATACTGAAATGCGCGGACAGCGGGTATCCAAATCAGAACTCGCACGGCGCATGCACGTCAACGAAAAAGAAGCGCGGCGCATGCTTGATCCACGACACCCGACGCGGGTGCCCACTCTTGAGCGCGCGCTTGCGGTATTGGGGCGGCGGGCACAGCTCGCGGTGAGTTGAGCCAGTCGGATGTAAAGCGCATGAGCCAAGCATTCAGCAGCATCAAGAAGGGATTGCAGGAGGCCATCGCCCGCCAAAAGGGCAAGACGCGTGGTGTCAAGACCCACACGCCCTCGGCCATAGACGTTCAGGCCCTGCGCAAACGCATCGGACTGACTCAGGAAGAATTTGCCGCGAAGTTCAGCGTCAGCCTCGGCACGTTGCGTCATTGGGAGCGCGGTGACCGCAAACCCCACGGCCCGGCGTTGGTGCTGCTGCGCGTAATCGAGAAAAACGACCGGGCGGTGCTGCGGGCGCTGGCATGATCGGGTAAGTGGAGTGCGTCACGGTTATGTCGTTGTTTTGCAACAGAACTAGTGCCCGCCTCCACGCAAGGCATTCTAGGCACGACAGGCTTTTGGCCTGCCAATCTTTTCGTAACTATTGGATTGTATTGGCGTCCCCTACGAGATTCGAACTCGTGTTACCGCCGTGAAAGGGCGATGTCCTAGGCCTCTAGACGAAGGGGACTTCAGGACTGCTGATGCGGGTGATGCTGGTGGAGGTAAGCGGGATCGAACCGCTGACCTCTTGCATGCCATGCAAGC
>CAKKQX010000190.1 GCA_919902235.1 Burkholderiales bacterium | reverse complement strand
ACGCCCCAACGCGTGGAACGCATGTTGGTGGCAAACGGATTCAACGGCGACGACGTGGTCGCCGTGCTGCCGCCGCTGATGGGTGCCGCCACCTGGCGCGCAATCGCCGTCAACGCGGTCATGGCGGGCTGTCTGCCGGAATACCTGCCGGTGGTCGGCGCCGCCCTCGCCGCGCTCGCCACAGACGAGTTCAACCTGCTGGGCGTGGCAACGACCACCGGCTCGGCAACGCCGCTGATCGTCGTCAACGGGCCTATCGCACAAAAAATCGGCATGAATGCCGGCGCCAATGCGCTGGGCGCCGGCAATCGCGCGAACGCCACCATAGGTCGCGCCGTGCACCTCGCGATACAGAACATCGGCGGCGCCCAGCCCGGCGTTGTCGACATGGCGACGCTGGGCCAGCCTGCAAAATATACGTTTTGCTGCGCCGAGAACGAGGCGGAAAATCCGTGGCAGCCGCTGCATGTTGAACGCGGATTCCCTGCTACTTCCAGCGTGGTTACCGCGATTGCCGCCGCGGGCATCGTCGAAGTCGTCGATGGCGACAGCCCGACCGGCGATGAACTGGCGCAGATGTTTGCGCAATCGATGCTGATCGCCGGCAGTCTCGGCGGCACGCGCGGCTTTCTCGGCAGTGGCCAGCCGTTGCTCATCCTGCCGCCGGAACACGCCATGGTCTTCAGCGCCGGCGGCTATTCGAAATTCGCGGTGAAGACACTGCTCCACGCCAAGGCGCGCCTGCCTCTCGCGCAACTGCCCGCCACGGTCAGGGAACGGCTGATTGCCCACAGAACCGCCTGGAATGCGGCCGAGCCGCATGGTCCCGTAACCATCGCACAGCAGCCGGACGACATATTGATCGTCGTCGCCGGCGGCGTCGGACGCAAGGCGGCATACGTGCCCACATGGGGCGGCGCGACTCGCGCGGTGAGTTGCGAGATCCCCGGTTACGCCTGAAATTCCACTTCGCGGGTCACGGCATAAGTGTTGCCGAACGAAGGCACATAAACGGAATGCGTGCCGGGTCCGCCGGCAACGATGATCTGGATGTCCTCCGGCCGCAGCGCGATCGGCAGCAGCGTGTCCGGCAATATCTCGCCGAGTTCTTCGGTGCGTGACTCCTTCACCCGCAGCAGGTCTTTCACGCTCATCCGCTGCGCCGGCATTTTCGACAGCTGCCACAGCCGCTGCTTGACCTCGCCCTTTGTAAAACCGCCGCCACTGAGTATTTCCGCATGCTCGGGTCCGAGAATCAGCCACGGCTCGCCGCTGTGACAGTACTCATTACTGGGCGGATGCATCATGGTTTCCGCGATCACCCGCAGCAGTTCTTCGGCGTCCTTGGAATGCGTGTTCATGTTCATCGTGCCTTCGGCGCCGACCACGGTCACGGTGCTGCAATCGGCCGCGAATCCGCGTTCGACATGCAGCGGCTGCCACGGATTTTCCGCTTCGTTCTCCGCGCAGCAGAAGGTGAACTTGCCCGGCTGCCCCTGGGTGGCGCGGTCCATTTCGCCGGGCAGCGCGCCGCCGATGTTCTGCAGGATAAGCCGCAGCGCGCGCCCCACGGTGGCATTGGCCCACGCCCCCTGGCCCAGGCAGTTGAACGTGCTGTTGATGTCGAGGCGCTGCGCGGCCGGACCGTTGACGATGATCCATGCCGCCACCGGATTGGTGGTCGCCTGTATGGCCTGGAGATTGAATCGCGGATCCGCCACCGCTTCGGTCGCGGCAATCAGCAGCGGCAGATACTCCGGATCGCAGCCGGCGAGCACGGCATTGACCGCAATGTGCTCGACGCTCGCCGCGCCATAACCCGGTGCGATGCGCGCGACGAGGTCGCCGCGCGCGCGGCGCGTCTGCGCCAGCATGCGCTCCACGCGCTCGACGGTCGGCGGCACAATGGGCAGCCCGTCGCCCCAGCGGCGCTCGCGGTAAATCCGGTTGATGGCGTCGAAGTCGTCCGGCGCCTCGAAACGCGCCGCACCCGGCGCCGCTGGAATCGCGTTCATAGTGCCGGCGCCCCGCTCACCAGGTTTACGATGTCATCGACGCACTGCTCGGCGATCTGCCTCACTTCCTGCCGGGTGCGGTTGCCGAACGGATGCGGCATGACCGCGATCGGCAGAGCGGGATAGCCCAGCGCGCGCGCCTGCGCCGTGCCCAGCGTCAGGAATGCCGTTGAGCAGATCGTCACCGTCGCTGTGCCGCGCTTTGCGGCCTCTATGCTGTCGTGGACACTCCACGACGTGCAGGACCCTCAGTCGCCCGACCCGGTAATCACCAGATCGCATTCGTCCGCGATTTCGCGCAGCATCGGTTCCGGCGCCGGCACCGAAGCGGCTTTTTTCCTGCGCTTGATGACCCGGACGACACCGTAGCGGCTCATCAGCAATTCGGCGAGATCATCGACGAGATGATTGAAATTGGGTTTCGCGTTGTCGATGAAACCCACGACCCCGCCCGCGAGACCACTCATGCTGCGGCTGGTCTGCGCGCTCTCCACCCGCCCTGGGGCAGTCGGGTCAAATAAAGTGACGGTGCCCGCCATCGAATTTCCTTTCGCGCCTGTCGTGCGCTGCGTGTTCTGACCGCCAAATTCTATCGCGTTTCCTGATAATGCGAAGTTTGATTTGCAGCGCCGGCAGACTCAACATTCGCCGTTACATTTAACACAAAATGTTACATCTCCGCATCGAACGGCGCCGGGTGCGCGCCAGTCCGACTTACAGCGCCTCCACAACCGGAGGACTTCGTCAATAACCCAGGAGATGAACATGAAGAAACTGATTGCAGGTACTCTGGTGTCCATCGGCATTGCCGTTGCAGCACCGCTGGTGACGGCCCAGACGGCGAATCCCGCAGCCGAAGCCCCGCAGGGCCAGCACGCGCAGCGCCACCCCCATGGGGAACGCGCATTCCGCCTTCCCGGCGAACGGGCTGAGGCGCGCCTGGCCTACCTCAAGACGGCGCTGAAGATTACCGATGCGCAGCAGGCTCAATGGAATGCCTTTGCCGATGTACAGCGCAAGCACGCCAGGGAATCCGATCAGCGCATGCAGGAGCGGCGCGCGCAAATGGAGCAGCGCGCAAAGAACGCGCGTCCGAACGCGGTCGAGCGCATGGAGTTCCGGCAGAAAATGCTCGCCGTGCAATCGCAGCGTCTGGGCGAACTGATCAGCGCCGGGAAACCGCTGTATGCGGCGCTGTCGCCCGAGCAGCAAAAAATTGCTGATGAGCTTCTCGCGCCGCGCGGCCACGGCAAGTTTCGCGGCCGCGGCAGACACCACAGCGCGTAACACGCAACGGCCGGTTCGCCGCGAGTCCGGTTTCTGCGCTCTGAAAAACCCGGCTCGCGGCGACGGCAAATGTATCCACGCCGTTACAGCGTTAACACTCTGTTGCACTTTAAAGCTAACGCTTGTTGCAGGGACTGCGTTCTAATTACTACCAGCAACCAGTAAAGGAGAATGCCATGAAAACGATCAGCACCATCAGCCTGCTGTCAGCCGCAACCCTACTGGCCGCAGCCGCGCCCGCCTTCGCCAGCCCGCCGCAATGGGCGCCGGCGCACGGTTACCGCCAGCAGCAGGAGCGGAACGTCGTGGTGGAACGGCACTATCGTCCCGCGCCACGCCGGCAAGTATTCGCCGAGCGGCAGGTTTACTTCGACCGGCCGGCGTACGTCCAGCGGCGCCCGGTCGTGGTCTATGAGCAGCCGGCTTACTATTATGAGCGGCCCGCTTATTATCATGAGCCGACCGCTTACTACAGCGCGCCACCTGTTTACTACGCGCCGGTCGGCACTAACGTGCTGGGCACGCTGGGCGGCGCCATCATAGGTGCGGCGATCGGCAGCCATATCGGTGACGGCAACGGCAGGACCGCCGCGACTGCAATCGGCGCGGTTGTCGGCGGCACGATAGGCAGCGGCGGCTGGTAATAGCCGGATGCCGGCGGTATCAACAGCGAAGGGCGGCCGCGGCCGCCCTTCGCTGCGTACTGTGCTTATAACGCGGTTGCCTATGCCGCAGGGCCGTGTTTGGTCTTCGCGCCCTCCAGCAAGGAATCCCAGTCGTCCGGCAGCCTGATCTGCTTGCCGACGGGATAACCCAACACCCCGTTGTGCGCGAATACATAACAGCTGTTGCGGCCGAGGTCACCGGTCACGGCGATCATATAGTCGTCCGGCTTCCACACGATGGGCACCATGCGTTCGGGGTTGTCGGATTCGTGGAACACTTTGGGTATGCGTCCCGCATTGTGCTCATCGGCAAGATTCCAGACAGGCTTCTGCGTCCAGTCGCGCAGATAGCGCTCGAACACCCGCGCCGGCATGCGCGCATGGTCGAACAGTTTCTGTTTGAGATCCTGCTTGGACCAGCCGCCGCCGGCGATGGTCTCGGCCAGGATGGGCGAGAGCAGGATCAGCGGCCGCAGCGTGCCCATGCCCTGCCCCACCGTGAACATGATCTGCCACGAATACTGCTTGATGACCGCGTCGGCGATGTACGGCAGCACCGCTTCGGGCGTCGCGCCTGACACCGACGAGATGTGGTTGCCGCCGGTGTAGCGACCGATAGTGACCGTGTTCGATCCGGGCTGGAAGCCCATATCGACACTCATCGTGGGCCAGCCGATGTTCGCCAGCACCTCCTCGTTTTCCGCCACCACCACGCGCCAGGTATTGCCAAAGGTTGCCTTGTCATTTCGGTGCGGCAGAAAACCGGCGACGTTACGCAGATAAAGCCGCCAGAAGCGGCCGACGGAAGTGTTTGCCTGGAAGCCGTCGCGCATCACGCCCTGCGTGTAGTTGAAGCCGAGTTCCCTGATTATGGGTCCGTTGAGCACGATCAGCGTCTCGCCGCCGGGCGTATTGCCGCTGTGCTCGACGCCATAGTCGTGATCGGCCATGGCCTCGATGAGCGCGATCAATACCGGCATGTATTCCGGCCGGCACCCCGCCATCACCCCGTTGACGGCGACGCTCCACACCGTCGCCGCGCGGCTGTCGGGCAGCAGCACACCGAGCACCTCGTCGGGATGGCGCTCCGTATGCCGTAGAAACGCCCCGACCTTGCCGGCCGTGGGCGGCACGATGGGCAGCCCGTCGGACAGTTCATGCGCGAGGAAGTATTCGTTGACTTCTTCAAACGTGCCGCGGCACACGACATCGCGCGCGCCGGGCTCGCCGCCCATGGCCGCCACCGCCGGCGGCTTGAGCAGATTGTCCACCACCCGCTCGAGCGTGACCTCGCGGATATTGCGTTGCAGAACTTCCTTGCTCTGCAGACCGGGGTGGCCGGGCACCGGCGCCACCGGCAGATTGGGCATGCCGAGTCCGACCGAGGCCGCTTTCGCCAGGGTCATGAAGCTTTCACACACCAGCGTGGAAGAGGCCACGCCGGCCGCTTCGGCTGCCGCACTCGCCCGCAACACGGCGGGCGTGCAACTGCCTCAACAACCCATGCCCGAGACCAGCGCGTCCACGCCGAGAGTTTTCAACTTGCCGGGCAGGTCGGCGATGACTTTGCGCTCGTCGCCGCCGTGCGTGCTGCCGAACTCGCTCCAGTTGACGAACTTGCTGCCGGGATAGCGCTGCCTGAAACTTTCCTCCAGCTGCGCGAACACTTCATCACCGCGAAAAACGTAGTCCCAGATCCACGCCACGGTTTTGCCGTCGAGCGTGTCCAGCCGTTTTGCGAGCGGCCTGACCTTGGCCTGGCGCGGGCTGCGCGGCCACAGCGCCTCGTACTGCGTGTTACCCGTATCCGTCATGCGCACTTCTCCTTGCATTTTCGAGGCTGAAGAATATCGCATCGCAGTGGCACCGGCCAGGCGCTGTTCTTCCTATTGATCTTTCACTAATTCGCGACAGAGAATTAGTGCCATTCTCACCCTCTCCTTCCGGGACAAGGGAACACTTGAAGCGAAGCAGAGGGTCGGGCAGAGGGGGATTGAGCGTTCCGACTGTCTTCCATTATGAAACGCTCAATAGTGCCAGGCTTGCGCCTCAGTTGCTTGCCGTCATCCCGGACACCTTGACGATCCGGGCAAATTTTTCCATCTCACTCCCCAGAAAAGCGGCGAACCGGTCGGGCGTGCTGGCAATGACGTCGGCGCCTTCTTTGGTGAGACGATCCCTGATTTCAGGCAGATTGAGGATGCGCGCGACCTCGCCGTGCAGCCTGGATACCGTTGCCCTGGGCGTTCCACCCGGTACCAGCAGGCCGTACCAGTTGGTCATCGCATAGCCGGGTACGCCGGCTTCCGCGATCGTCGGCAATTCGGGCAGCGCCGAAAAGCGCGTGTCACTGGTGACGCCGAGGCCACGCAATCGTCCCGACTTGATGTGGGGAACCGCCTGCAGCGCATTCATGAAATAGATGGGAATCTGCCCCGCGATCACATCGACCGCCGCCGGACCCGCGCCTTTGTAGGGGATATGCGTCATCCTGGCCTGCGTCATGTACTGGAACAGCTCCGTTGCCAGATGCGGCGGCGAGCCGTTGCCGGAACTGCCGTAGTTGATGTCGTTCGGACGTGCCTTGATGAACGCTATGATTTCTTTTACCGTTTTCGGCGGGAACGACGGATGGACCACCAGTATCAGCGGACTCGCGGCAAGCTGGCTGACGGGCGCCAGATCTTTCACGCTGTCGAACGGCAGATTCTTGTAGATGCTCGGATTGACCGCGAAACCGCTGGGAACGATCAGCAGCGTCTGTCCGTCGGGCGGCGCTTTCGCCACGATTGCGGCGCCCATCGTGCCATTGGCACCACCGCGATTATCCACAACGACGGCCACGCCCCAGGCCTCGCTGAGCTTCTGCGCTACCGTGCGCGCCAGAATGTCGGTGCCACCACCAGGCGGAAAGGGCACGACCCAGCGGATAGGACCCGCAGGATAGTTCTGCGCTGCCGCGGGAAAGCCCGCAACAACGATCGCAAGAAAAGCGGCGTTATAAAAAGCCTTTTTGAATCGCATCAGCTCTTTTCTCCTCGCATATCCCGCTTGCCGCGAAACACAGCGGTTGATCCAGTCCGGGTCGCCGTGCCGGGAAACCGGATCCGCCCGCTTGCTCAATCGATTTTTGCGCCGGAGAATTTTACGATCTTCGCGTATTTCTCCATGTCGCGGCGAACGTAGGCGGCGAATTCCTCGGGGCTGCTGCCCACGACATCGGCGCCAAGAGCCGCGAACTGCGCCTGGGTCTCGGGCGCGCGCACGACCCTCACCAAAGCCTCGTTGAGGCGCGTGATGATTCGCTTTGGCGTCTTCGCCGGCGCAAACATCCCGAACCAGTTCTCCGCTTCAAATCCCGGCACGCCGGACTCGCTGATCGTCGGCGTGTCCGGCAGCTGCTGCGAGCGCTTTGCGCTGGCAATGCCGAGCACCCGCACCCGCCCTGCCTTGATGTGGGAAACGATGGGCGCGACCGAGTTGAACATCATATTCATATGTCCCGCCAGCACATCGCTCACCGCCTGCGGTGCGCCTTTGTATGGCACGTGAACGATATCGACACCCGCCATCTGCTTGAATAACTCCATTGCGAGATGATTCGCCACGCCGTTGCCGGCCGAGGCGTAGTTGAGCTTGCCGGGTTGCGCTTTGGCGAGATCGATCAGCTCTTTAATGTTTTTTGCGGGGACCGACGGATGCGTGATCAGCACGAACGGTCCGATCGATATCAGGCTGATGGGCGCGAAATCCCTGAGCGTGTCGTAGGGGATGCTTTTTCGCAGATGCGGCAGGATCGTCAGTGCACCGGGGCTGCTGATGAACAGCGTATAACCGTCGGGAGCCGCCTTGGATGTGATCTCCGCGCCGATCAGTCCACCCGCTCCGGGACGATTATCGACAACCAGCTGCTGGCCGAGTAGCCGCGAGAGCCCCGGCGTCACCAGGCGCGCCGTTACGTCCGGGGTTGCACCGGCGGGCACCGAAAGGATCACCCGGATCGGCCTTTCGGGATAGGCTTGCGCGGCTGCCAGCGCCGGCAGTAATGCAAGCGTGAACGCAATGGCAAATTTATGCGAAATGCTCATGGAGCTCCTCCGATTCGTCTGCAGGCCGATTTACGCGAGCATCGTAACCCAAAACGGGCGGCGCGTGACGGTTTGCCGCGGCGCTCGAGCTCGCGCCGCTGTTTCCGGAATTTACTTCCCCCTTCCGATCATTCTTTTCAATACCCCTTCATTACGCATAACCCTAATGCATTACCATACTGTTTTACCCAGAGGGGACATACTATATGACGACTGCAAATGAACTCGCGGGCAAGGTGGCGCTGATCACCGGCGCAGCAAAGAACATCGGACGCGCCACTGCGCTCGAACTCGCAGCGGGCGGCGCAGCGGTTGCCGTCAACACACGCTCGTCCCGGGAAGACGCCGAAAAAGTCGCGCAGGAAATCCGCGCCGCGGGCGGACAGGCCGAAGCCTGCATCGCGGATATCGCCAGTGCAGCGCAGGTCAAGTCGATGATCGATGGCATCATCGAGCGCTTCGGCCGCATCGACATGCTGGTGCTCAACGCCTCGGTGCGCACCGAAAAACCTTTCCTCGAGCTGACCTATGAGGAATGGCGGGTGCCGCTCACGATCACCCTTGATGGCGCGTTCCACCTGGCCCAGGCCTGCCTGCCGCACATGATCAAGGCCGGCGGCGGCAGCATCGTCACGCTCGGCGGCATGATGTCGCTTGCCGGCGCCAAAAAACGCATTCACGGATCGGTGGCGAAGCATGGTCTCATCGGCATGACGCGCGGACTCGCGCGCGAGTTCGGCGAGCACGGCATACGCGCGAACTGCATCGCGCCGGGGCAGATGAACACCGCGCGTGCTGCCGGCCGCACGGTGCGCCCTTCGGAAGATCTTATCCCGCTGGGACGCCGCGGCGAGCCGGAGGAAATCGCCACCGCGGTGCGCTTTCTGTGCGGTCCGGGCGCCAGCTTCCTCAATGGACAGACCATACAGGTGAACGGCGGGCAGATGATGTTCTGATGCCACACAACGACGGTAACCTGGGCGTCTCACCGACATTCCTGGTGCTGGCGCTGCTGGCAGGCCACACCATGGCTTCCATGTCGACGCTGGTGCTGCCCGCAGTAGCGCCCGCCGTGGCACGCGACTACGGCTTCGACCCTTCGCTCATCGGCTACCAGATCAGCCTGGTCAGCCTGGGCATGGTGGTATCGCTGACCCTGCTCGGCAACACCAGCCGCAGGCTGGGCGCATGCCGCACCAACCAGTTCGGCCACGGCATGGTCGGCATCGGCATGCTGATCATGCTGGTGCCGTGGACGCCGTTCCTGATCATGGGTTCGCTGGTGGTCGGCGTGGGTTACGGCGCGCTCACGCCCTCGGCCTCATACCTGCTGGTGCGCTTCACGCCCGCAGCCAGGCGCAACTTCGTGTTTTCCCTGCACCAGGTTGGCATTCCGCTGGGCGGCGTCGTCGCAGCGCTCGCCGCGCCCGCGATAACGGTGCTTGCCGGGTGGCGCTGGGCGGTCATGCTGAGTGCCGTCCTGATTTTCGGCGTCATCGTGCTGATGCAGCGCGGCCGCCGCAAATGGGACGACGACCGCGATCCCGCCAGCCCTGCCATCACCGCCAATCCGCTCGCCGGCGCCAGCGCAATCTGGGGACATCATTCCCTGCGGCTGGTGGCCATCGCCGGCTGCTGTTTCTCCTGGGTGCAATTCTGCACGGCGGCTTTCGCGGTGGTGGCATGCGTGGAAGCGCTCGGCATGAGCCTGCTGCTCGCCGGTACCGTGCTCACCGTGGTGCAGGTGAGCAGCGCAGTGGCGCGGGTGTTCGTGGGATGGCTGGTCGACCGCGTGCATGAGACTGCGTGCGTGCTGGCGTGGACGGCGGCCGTGATGATGCTCGCTTCGCTTGCAGCGCTGGCATTGTCGCCGGCGCTGCCGCTGCCCGCAGTCTATGTGTTGTTCGCCGTTCTGGGCGGCGTCTCCGGCTGCTGGCCCGGCGCCATTCTCGCCGAAGTCGGCCGGCTCGCGCCGCAGGGCCAGGTAAGCCTCGCCATCAGCGGATCGCTGGTCATCACCAACGTCGGCAAGTTCACCGGACCGATTGTGCTTGCCAACGTCTATGCGCTCACCCGCGATTACGGCCTGGCATTCGCATCGCTCGCCATCCCGTCCGCCATCGCACTTTACTGCCTGGTTGTCGCGCATCGCCGCAGGACATGAACGGCGCGTGCAGCGCAGGAAATCAGCGCCATAGCAGCCATATCGCGAGTCCCGACGAGAACATCACCAGAAAAAAGCATATCGTCAGCAGTGCCCGGGTGCGCAGCCGCAGGATTTCGACGGCGTCCACCAGCCGGCTGTTCTGCCCGGCCAGAGATTTGATGAGTTCGGAGGCGGCAGCGCTCTCGCGCTTGAGTTCCGATATCCCCGCCTCAAGCTCCCGCAGGCGGCTCTCCGCATCTCCAGGCTGCGGGCCTGCGTCTACGCCAACCCCGGTCCCGGGATTGCCTTTGCTGACGGCGGTCCACAGCTTTTTAGCGCCTTGGGCAACCGTCGGCGCGGCGGCAATTACATCGCCCCACGGTATCGCCTTGAACGCGGTAATCCAGCCGATAGCCATACACATGCTCCCGATCAGGGTGATACAGACAAACTACAAAGCACCGCTTGACAATGTTTCGCTTCTGCCAGAACGCGTTCTGACGTCACCAATCCTGGGGCACTTCCCTGAGAAATACCGGCAGATCGGTCGTCGGTGGACGCGCCGGCACCTGATAGAACAGGTCGGCGACAAAACCGCGGTGATACGTGGTGTGGTTGACGATATGCAGCAGGATTTCGCCGCGCGTCATCACCCCCGGGTTGCCGCCGATCAGCGTGAAGCTCACCTTCTCGTCGAGCGCGGCGTCCGACAGCGTATCGCTCCAGGCGATGTACCAGTCATCGATCGCCTGCTGCTGGCGCCACAGTTCATCCAGCGGCGGATGCCCCGGCGTATTGCGCGCGCTAAAACCGTGCTCACGCCCCTCCAGGTGTCCCTGCCAGATGAGATCAATGACACAGTTGTGGTTAAGCGTATGGATCATGTTTTTGAACAGGGACTTGCGTTCCCTGCCGGCCTCGCCCTCGGGCAGCGCGGCGACGGCATCGAAAATCATTCTGTCCGCCCAGGCGTTGTAGCGGGTAAGCATGCGGGCGGTACGGGTGGTGATCATGGCGGGCCTTGGTCAAAGGAAACCGGATGCGCTACTCGTCGATTGCCAGGCGTCGGAGCACTGCGGGGTCGGGATCCATGCCCAGCCCGGCGCCTTGCGGAATGGCGATGCGCCCGTCGCGCACGGCGAATGTTTCGATTGCGGTGATTTTCATGCGGGTCAGCTCAATGCACGTCGAGCGCGTAGCGCTTGAGCGCCTTCAGCGGCACAAACCCGAGCACACTTTCATGGGTCGCTTCAAGCACGACCTGCGGCGCCATGCCTGCCTCCCACGCCTCGACCCAGCGCAGCACGTGCAGGCACCAACGATCACCCGGTTGCAGGCCCTTGAAGCGCATCTCGGGACGGGGCGTGCTCAGATCGTTGCCGCGGGACCGGGAAAATTCGAGAAATTCGGCCGTCGCCTTGATGCAGACCAGATGCGCGACACCCTCGGTGCCATGCGTCGCGCAGCAGCCATCGCGGAAATAGCCGGTCAGCGGCGCATAGCTGCACGGCAGCAGCGGCCTGCCGAGGACGTTCTTCTCACCGGTAATTTCTTCGCCCATGGATGTGCATTCTAATGGATAGGCGGGGAATCGGCTGCACGACCCGCCGCACTGCACTATTTCAGCAGCAGTGGCACCCCGCACAGCATGAGCAGGATGCTCACCAGCCGCCTGAATGCGCTATCACTCAGGCCGACGTGAATGCGATCGCCCAGGTAAATGCCGGCCAGCATCAGCGGAAATGCTGCCGCGAACGTCGCCCATACCTCCCCGGTAAATTCGCCCACCGCGTAATAGCCGATGCCGCGCACCACGCTCAATGTGAGCAGCATTGCGGAAATGGTGGCGCGGAACGCATCCTTGGCCAGCGCCCGCGCATCAAGATACATGGCAAAAAATACCGTTGCCATCGTTCCGAACAGTGCGCCCACGATGCCCGAAAGCGTGCTGGCCAGCGGGCCGGCGACGCGCGGCGGCGCGCGCAGCGGCGGCGCGGGCCGCAGTGTCTTCCAAAATGAATAAGCGCCGTAGGCCAGCACCATGATGCCGAGACCGCGCGCGAGCGTTTGAGCATCGAGCGTCTTGAAAAAATAAAGTCCGATCGCGATCCCAAGTATGCACCATGGAATGAAAGCGAGGAGATCACGCACGGCGACCTGTCTGCGGTCGCGCCCGAGTATCGTGATCGAGGACGCGGCGCCGAGCAGCGTCCATACCGGCACCAGGACCTTGAGCGGAATCACCAGGGCGAGAAAAGGCATGCCCAGCGCGCCCCCGAAACCGGTGCTGCCGCGCAAGCCGTAAGCGAGCAACAGCACCAGGCCGCAGTAGAAGAATTCGTATGCCGATAGTGAATACATGCCGCGGATCTTAAGAACCGGATGGTTCACACATCCGGAGCACGTCGGGTAGCGCCTTACTCCGCAAACTCGAACTCGGCGGCGACCACATGATGGTCGGAAGCCATGGTCGGCTTCACGTAGTGGCGTACCGGCCGCAGATGACGGCTGTGGAAAATATGGTCGAGCACGCAGGGTCCGCGGCGCCAGGTAACTTCCGCCGTCTGCACGGTCTGGAATCCGGCGGCAGCGAATTGTCGCGCCAGCGCCTCATGGCTCACGACGTTGAAATCACCGCCCAGTACCAGAGGTCCCTCGACCCCGCGCAGCGCCTCGAGGACCAGCCTCCGCTGTATGGGGTGATCCTGCGTATGCGCATGAAGCATGAAAAGCGCGAGCAAATGCGTATTGAAAATCTGCAGTTCGCGCCCGCATACCGTGGTTTTTGCCCCGATCAGCAGGCGATCGGTGGGCGTTTTCGTTTCGCCGTTGAATTCAAACTCGACCCGCGGCGAAGGCAGATCGTTTTTCAGGCCGTCGCGCAGAGGCGTCCGGGAAAAGACGGCAAGCCCGATACCGAAGGGCAGCTCGCGTGAATCAGGTTTGGGATATGAAAAAAAACAGTCATAGCCGGCAAGCGCCGCACGCAGTCGGGTGCAGTTGGGCGGCGGTTCGGCCTGCACTCCGCCCGGCTGTGCCCGCTCGACTTCCTGCAACAGCACAATATCCGCATCGTGACTGCGGATTTCGGCAATTGTCCGATCCAAATCGATGGGCGCATGGTCGGGATCAGTCTCGTCCCATGTCTGCCCGAACTGCATGTTGAACTGGATGATTTTGAATGTTTTCATAAGCGCAAGGGACTGGGCCGCACGGCAAATCGGCATCTTCTCCAAATTGCGCCTAATTTACCATTGTTCCGACGCGCCGGAGCGCCTTTCATCGCGGGAAAAAACCCTTTTGTCGGACTCCGCCCTCATTGGCGGATGGAGCGGCCTGTATGGTTACTGGAAAGCGCATGTCTGCGGCATGCAGGACAGGCTTTTAGCGCCACTTTGCAACAGCAGCCGGGCCGGGTGCAATCATGTTTTGGCGCTGGTTGTGCCGGCGGCGCGGCGCGCTCCGAGACGGCTGTATACCATGCGCGCATTGCCCTGGAAAATTTTTTGCCTGTCTTCCGCGCCGAGCCAATCGACGGCATCGATGTAACGCCTGGTGTCGTCGTAATGATGTCCCGTTTCGGGATCGACTCCACGAACCGCGCCCACCATCTCGGACGCAAACAGGATGTTGTCGGCCGGAATCACCTTGAGCAGAAGCTCAATCCCGGGCCGGTGATACACGCAGGTATCGAAAAAAACGTTGTTGAGCAGCAGCTCTTTCAGCGGCGGGCGGCCCATATCCTGGGCAATGCCACGATAGCGCCCCCAGTGGTACGGCACCGCGCCGCCGCCGTGCGGAATGACAAATTTCAGCGTGGGAAAATCCCTGAACAGATCCGAGGTGAGGAACTGCATGAACGCGGTGGTATCGGCATTGATGTAGTGGGCGCCGGTAAAATGAAAATTCGGGTTGCAGGAGGCGCTGACGTGGACCATGGCGGGAACATCGAGCTCCGCCATTTTCTCGTACAACGGATACCACCACCTGTCGGTGAGCGGCGGATCGGTCCAGTAGCCGCCCGACGGATCGGGGTTCAGGTTGCAGCCGATGAAACCGAGCTCCTTCACGCAGCGCTCCAGCTCCGTGATGCAGTTGTCCGGGCACACGCCGGGGGTCTGCGGCAACTGACACACGCCGGCAAAGTTGTCGGGATAGAGCGTGCACACGCGGTGGATCAGCTCGTTACAGGTTTCCGACCAGTGTCTGCTGGTGGTCGCGTCACCTATGTGATGCCCCATGCCGCCCGCGCGCGGTGAAAAAATCGTCAGATCGGTGCCGCGCTCACGCTGCATCTTCAGTTGCGCGTTCTGCAGGCTATCGCGGATCTGGTCGTCGCTAATAGCCGGGCGCGCCGCGGTTAAAACGGCTGCCGTGCCCTTGAGCCCCGCAATCTGGCGCTTGCGGTATTCCTCCAGCGACCCGGGCGCGGTAGTGTAGTGTCCATGGCAATCAATGATCATGTTTCCCCGCCTGCAGTCCCGGATATCAGTCCGAAAAATCGGAAATCAAGCCCCGCGCCCTTGCCACTTCAGCCATGGCGTGGCTCGCTGCGGCGAGCAGGAGAAAAGGTATCGAGCCGTAATTCAGCGCATGCCGCCCGCTTGCGGGAACGGCAGTCAGGCGCGCAGCCTCGCAACTGGCGGACCTTCACGCCGTAGGTCGGGGATCCTGTGCCGACGATTGTCTGCCTGCATTCAATCGGCGCGGATACTGTTGTCGCGCACCACCTTGCTCCAGCGCGCGATTTCGCCGACGGTCCATTTTTGCAGCGCCTGCGGGCTGCTCACGGCGAGGTCCATGCCAAGCTGCTCGGTCAACTGCTTGTGCAGGTCGGGCTGGTTGAACACCTTGACGAGCTCGGCATGAAACCTGTCGAGAATGGGCTTGGGCGTTCCGGCCGGCGTGAAAATGCCCCACCAGGCCAGCGCCGAGAAACCAGGAAAGCCCTGCTCCGCGAGCGCCGGCACATCGGGCATGGCCTGCGAGCGCTTGTCGCCGGTAACGGCGACGGCGCGCAGCCTGCCGCTGCTCACATACGGCGCGAGCAGCGCCACCGTGCCGATGCCGATTTCGATCTGGCCGCCCAGCACATTCGTCGACATCGGCCCGCCGCCCTTGAACGGCACGTGCACCAGCTTGAAGCCGCCGCTGTGCTGCAGCAGCGTCGTCGTCAGGTGCCCAAGGCTGCCGCTGCCGACCGTGCCATAGGTCACCGTATCCGGCTTCGCCTTCGCCGCCTTGACCACATCGCCGAAACTCTTGTATGGCTTGGCGGGATGGGTCACGTAGGCCATCGGTGCGGTGCCGACCAGCATCACCGGCGCCAAGTCTTTCACCGTGTCGAACGGCAGGTTCGGGATCAGCGACGGGTTGACGGCGTGGGTGTCGAATACGAAAACGTAGGTATAGCCGTCAGGGTTGGCCTTGGCGGCGATGGCGGTGCCGATCGCGCCCGAGCCGCCGGTGCGGTTGTCGACGATGAACTGCTGGCCGAGCGCGGCGTTGAGCCGCGCGCCCAGCAGGCGCGCCAGCGGATCGACGGTGCCGCCTGGCGGGAACGGCACGATGAAGCGCACCGGCTTGGCCGGCCAGGCTTGCGCCGAATCGGCCGCCACGGCCTGCGCGGCGAAGGGCAGCGCAACGAGCGCACCCAGCGCTATCAGAATATCGAGAAAACAGCGCCAGCCTGTGGATTTTTCCATCTTCTCCTCCAGTGGACAATTATGACCGCCAATGGTGTTACGCGGATATGCCTTTGCCATCGCGGCGCCCTGTCCACGCCAGGCCATGCGGGCGGGACGCGCAGTCCTGCCGATGCGCCAAAAAACAGGACTGCTCCCGATGATTATCAGCGGACGCAAGATGCGCCGGAAGCTGGAATCTGCTTTCGAAAGGGTTTTAAGCCAGCACTTCCGCGATCTGCTCCTGGCGCAGCAGTTCATAGACGAAGGCTTCGAGTTCCGGTCCCAGGGCATCACGCGCGGACACCATCCCGACAGGCCGGCCGTCTTCCACCACCGGCACGTGACGGAACCTGCCCTCGTGCATCATTTCCAGTGCGCGGTTAAAGGAGTCGGCGGGCTGCACGGTTTGGGGATTTGGCGTCATGACTTCGGCAAGCGTGGCGGCGGTGCTGTCGCGCCCCTCGGCAACGACGCGAAACAACGCATCGCGTTCGGTAAACACGCCGACCAGCTTGCCCTCTTCCACTACCATTATCGCACCGACGCGGCGCTGCCTCATCAGGCGAGCAGCCTCGCTCACGGTAATGCTCGACGAAGCGGTAAGGATTTGCTGGCCCTCGATGATCGTTCTGATGGTTCGTTCCGACATATCAGCCTCCTTCACCAACGTCTGGAAAAATGACAGATCAAGACCTGGAGATGATGCTACACCCGATGCTACGCCCGCAGGGAAGCGGGGTCAAACTCAAAAAAACATATCACAACGGCTTGAACGCCAGGAATATAAAAAAATAAAAAAAGACCAGCGTTTGAGACACCGCCGCCGCGTCGTAGCCTTCGATCAGCAATGGAAAATGAGGCCTGAATGAGGCCGCGGGAATTTCCGCGGGTGCCTGACGAATTTATCGGAGAGGCCCAGGATAACCCAGACCGCCCCTGCGCACCCGCGCATCTGGTACACGCGCGCGCCCGGATCCCGGGTAGATGTATTATCGTTTCAAGGGTAACATCAGTTCAAGAGCCGGGAATTCCGGGTGAAGCCGGCGGGCATATCCATCCGCCAAAATACGGATTCCGTGCCGCGCTTCGCAACATGACCGTTTACTCAACAATCAAATAAAAAGGATGGTTTTGATGGAGGAAAAAACAGTCGTTATTCTCGGTACGGCCACTCCTGGCGGCGGATTTCCCGCATACGGCGATCCCTATGCCGAAACCCTGAACGAGATCGAGCCCACGCTTTCGCTGCAGACGCGTAACACCAAGGGCAGCACCGAAAACGTGCCGCTGCTGGAACAGGGCAAGCTCGACCTCGGTCTTGCCACCGGTGAGGTGACGTACGAAGCGATTACCGGCATGGGCCGGCCACCGGCGACCAACCTGCGCATCATCAACGCCACTTATTCGCAGGCGGGAATGTTCATGGTGCGCGCCGACAGCCCGTACCGCAGCATTTCCGATCTGAAAGGCAAGCCCGTGGTATGGGGCGCCGCCAGTTCGGGCTTCGTGGTACTCGCACGCTACGTGATGGACGGCCTCGGTCTGGACCTCAAGAAGGACTTCGAAGCCATCCTGCTGGAAAAAGCAGGCGATGGTCCGCCCATGGTGATCGACGGGCGCGCGGCAGCGATGTGGGGTGGCGGCGTGGGCTGGCCGCCTTTCATGGCAATCGCGAAAAATCCGGCTGGCGCGCGCTTCGTCGCGCCCAGCGCCGACGAAATCGGACAGATTCAGGGCAGATATGCTTTCCTCAAGGGCACCACCATGCCCGCCGGCAGCTATCCCGGGCAGAGCCAGCCGATCAACTCGGTGGGTTCGTGGCCCTTCGTGCTGGCGCGCGCCTCGCTGCCGGACGACGTCGCCTACCGCCTCGCACGCGCCTTGCATCGCGGCGAAGCGGCGCTCGGCAAGCGCATAGATCAGGCGCGCGAGTCCACGCTGGCCAACACGCTGGCCGCCGCGCCGCGCCGCGACCTGATTCACCCCGGTGTGCTGCGCTACATGGCGGAAATCGGCCTGGTACGCTGACGAGCGGAAAACGGCGGACCCAGCAGGACACGGTGAAGTGACGTAGTCAAAAGCAGCCGATAATCCGGACCGACCAGGAACCGGCAGCAACTCACAACAGGAGGAGTGACCATGCAACGATTTATCGCCGTAACGATCGGCTCGCTGGCATTGATCATGGCGGGGAATGCGCTCGCGCAGAAGAACTACCCCACGCGGCCCGTACGGGTCGTCGTGCCTTTCCCGGCCGGCGGCAACGTGGACGTATTTTCGAGAGTACTGTTCAGATACGTGGAGCAGGATCTCGGACAGACTATCGTGATCGACAACCGGGGCGGCGCGAACAGCATCGTCGGCTCGGATATCGTCGCGAAAGCAGCGCCCGACGGCTATACGCTGCTCAACACCTCGTTCGGTTTCGCAGTCAATCCGGCCATCATGAAGAAAATGCCCTTCGACGTGATCAAGGACTTCGTGCCAGTCACGAATGTTGCGCTAGGCACGGGTTACCTGCTGGTGGCCAACAATAACTTCCCGGCTAAAACGGTGAAGGAACTGATCGTGCTGGCAAAAAAACAGCCGGTACGCTACAGCACTGCAGGCATAGGCAACGGCCAGCATCTGGCGGGAGCGCTGTTTGCCGAAAAAGCAGGCATTGAAATGCTGCATGTTCCGTACAAAGGCGGCGGACCGGCGGCGACGGCTGTACTCGGCGGCGAGGTTGAACTCCATTTCCCGGCGGGATCGGTCGGCGTGCCGCACGTCAAGGCGGGACGCTTGCGGGCGCTCGGTTTCACCGGTGAAAAACGGCTGTCCTCCCTGCCTGACGTGCCGACCATCGCCGAAGCCGGCCTGCCCGGATATGTCGCCGATGCAGGCTGGCACGGCATGTTCGCACCGGCGAAAACCCCGGCCGCGATCGTGAGCCGCGTACAGCAGGCAGTCCACAAGGCGCTGCAGATACCACAGGTGCGCGATCACTTCCTGAATGGAGGTTATGAACCGCAGGGCCTGCCGCCCGCCGAGTGGGCCAAGCTGTTCCGCGAGGATCTCAAGCGCTACGCGGAAATCACGCGCATCGCGAAAATCCAGGCGCAGTAACCGAACCGGGCGGCGCCGTTCATTCCGGCGCCGTGAGACACATTGCAGGGCACGCGCGCCGATACCATCATCAGCGCCTGCCGGCGGAACCGGATTTTTCGGGAAGCGCCCTGCTGATTGTCTCCATTACCGCCGCCTCGTAGGCGCGGATGAATTGCACGCTGCTTTCATCGGCGATGCGCTGCTGCTGCATCACGCTTTCCTTCGACGGCTTGATCTCATCGACGTGCCTGAAGAATGCGACCGTTCGCGCCAGATCGCGCCCCAGCGCGTCGAACACGCTTTCGAGGAAAGGATAATGACGGCTGTAGGTCATGTCGTTGGCGATGCTCACATTATTGAGTGCGCCTTTGGTCCAGGCGAGCGGCCGTTCCGCCTCGCTGAACAGCACGGCGCGATCCCGCATCAGCACATCCGCCGCAATTTCCCCGCGCTGAAAACGCGCATAGAGTGCCGCGAGCTTCTCGTAGTGGGTAATCGTCTCGCGGGTGAGCCGCGACTGCTCTTCCGCATAGCGCCGGATCGCCCTGCCCTCGCCGGCGAACCACTTGAATTTTTCCTCGGCGAACACCGCCATCGCCTTGTAGGTGATGAGGTTGCACAGCGCTTCCTCGATGCCGTACGGCAGTTCGAACTGGTCGTGGCAGTCTTCATGGATCACCAGATAGACGAAGCGGTCGAGCTTGCCGGTAATCATGGAAGGCGTGACCGGGGTCCCGACTTCGCCCAGCGCTTCCACCGCGCCGAAGTAGACATCCGCGCCCTGGCCGAACTTGCGGCATTCCTGTTCCGTCACCGATTCGACCCAGCGTATCGCCGGATCCTCGTAGGAATACGGCAGATGAAGGGACGAAGCGTAGCCGCAAAAGGGAAAAGATTCCTGATCTACGGAAAGATCGAGAAAGTTTTCGGTGTCCTCGAAACCGATGCGGCGCACAAAAACGCGCACGTCTTCCAGCAGCGGCGCCCATTCGGCGCTCATGCCGGGCGACGGCGCAAGAATGCCGCGCAGTGGGCTGCATCCGGCAATCACACCCGCAAATAATGCGAGAACCAACACCCAGCGCGCCCGTCGTGTATTCATGCTTATCCCTGCTTTCCTTTTTTATGGCAGAGCCCATAACGTGTTGATGGATGCGCGGGATGACAAAGAGTTCACGAAAGAGTTCGCAAAAGTTTTCTTGACTTCGCCCGTTTCATGGTGTTCGCCGTGCGTCCGGCGCAAAAGAAATCAGAAACCTGGAAAACCCCCTGTCACGTCGTCCCCGCGCAGGCGTGGACCCAGAACTCTTTCTGGATGCCCCCATCCTGCCTTCCTCCCGCAAGCGGGGGAAGGGAATACCCGGCTGCGCGGGAATGACAACACCATGTTTGACCGGATATTGCCTAGAGCATCTCCAGCGGACGCGGAGCGGCCGGCGGCGGAAACAGCCGGTCGAGTTCGGTGCGCTGCGCCGGCGTGAGGCGAATATCGAGCGCGCCGAGATTTTCTTTGAGCCGTTCGCGGTGCGCGCATTTCGGAATAACGATCACATCGTCCTTGTCCAGCAGCCAGGCGAGCGCCGCCTGCGCCGGCGTCATGGCGTGACGCCCGGCAAATGCGGTGAAGCCGGCATGCCCAAGCAAGCGCGCCTGCTCCAGCGGCGAGTACGCCATCACCGGGATGTGCCGCTCGCGCAACCACGGCAGCAAATCCCATTCGATGCCGCGGCGCGTCAGGTTGTAGAGCAACTGGTTGCTGGCCACGCCTTCCCCTCCGGCAAGCGCCGACCACTCCTCCATGTCGGCAAGATCGAGGTTACTCACGCCGTAATGGCGGATCTTGCCGGCGCGCGCCAGCGCGGACAGGGCTTCCAGCGTTTCCGCAAACGGCACATTGCCGCGCCAGTGCAGAAGATAAAGATCGATACGATCGGTGTTGAGACGCTTGAGACTTTGTTCGCACGCGGCGAGCGTGCCGCGCCGTGTCGCATGCTGTGGCAGCACCTTGCTCACCAGAAAAACTTCGTCGCGCCGTCCGGCAATCGCTTCGCCGACCAGCGTTTCGGCGCGGCCGTCGCCGTACATCTCGGCGGTATCGATCAGCGTGAGGCCCGCGTCCAGCCCCAACCTCAGGGCGGCGACTTCCTCCGTGCGCCGGGCGCGGTCGTCGCCCATGTGCCACGTGCCCTGGCCGAAAGCCGGGACGCGTTCACCCGCAGGCAGCGTGACGGTTTTCATGAAAGCAGGGGAAACAGCGCAATATTCGGGGTCAGCATTACGCTGTATTATCCCATGCCGCCGTAGTCACGGTTTCGGCCCGGCGGCGCCTTCATATAAACTACCGGCATATGCGCATCCTCACTTTCCTCGAATACAGCGCAGTCATCATCGGCATCATTGCGGTGATCGTCAGCCAGTTTTTTGCCCTCCGTAACGGCTACCATCTCGGCATTTTCCTGATCGGCGCGGGCATAGCGCTGGGCGGCCTGGAGTCGGTGTTCACCCGGCAGCCGGCGTTTTTCCAGTCAGCCGCGAACCGCGAAACCTATATGGGCATGCCCGCGTTGCTGTGGGGCATCGTATTGCTGGTCATTGGCAGCACCGTGATTTTCTCGGCCTATCTGCTGCAGGACGGCGCGTGGCACTCGACGTACAACGCGCTGCTGCGCCGGCCGGGACCGCTGCTGGCGGGCGGCGGGCTGATCGCGGCCTGCGTCGGCACCCTGCTCATGCTCAACCCGCGCGGCCGGCGCGGCGCGTGGTGGACCCTGCTGGTGCGGATACCGAAAGCGGTGCTGGGTTTGATTTTTCTGCTCGGCGGCCTCGCCGCCATCGGTCTCGGCGTATGGGAATGGTTCGAACCGCGGGCCTACGAACGTTTTTTAAAAGATATGCTGGCGCGACTCGATCCGCAGGCCCTCGGCCGCTGGTGGAAAAGCCTGCCCAGCCTGTGGCGCTGACGCACAGGTCATCGAGACTGCCGGCACCAAGCTTGAATAGCGGTGACGCAGCCAGAAAACTACTATAACATATTGTTTTTATTAATGTTTTTAATATTACTGGGTGGTTGCATCAAACTTCAACCGCGGCGAAAACCACTGCAGAATCCCCCCTCGCCGTGCCAGGTCTGGTCGACCACGCGCCCACCCCTGAAAACCAGCGTGCGCTCGCAACGCACCTGCTCGTAACCACCGGAACCCAGAGTTACGCCGGTGCCGATACCAATACCACCGCTGCCGACGCCGATGCCGATCGACGGATACAGGCTGCCGCGCGAAACCGTGCCTTCGGAAACCCAGGTGTGCACCGCGCGACCGTCGGACAGCGTGGTGCTGCGCGTCGCCGCACCCCAGCGCGCCACGACTTCGTCATAGGTCGCGTCGCGCCACGAATCGCGCGCCGCACTGAAATCGCCGCCCATGCCCGCGCAACCCGCAAGCATCACCGCGCATAACACTGCAAACCGCATGACCCGCCCCTCAATATGCAGCACAAGTGCCGCTTATGCCTTCAGACCGCCATGGCACTACCGTCGCATGCGCGCGCCGAACAATTCCTGCAGGGCGCACCCCGCATGCCTGATGACCGGCTAGCGTAGCGCGTTGCCGCGCGTGTAACAATGCCCTTTGGTTAACGAACAAATTCTCAAATCTGGCGTATTACACTCCAATCGGTCGCCACGCATGACAACCGCGGTTCGGACAACACTCAAGCAGCGACATCGCTGACGCAACAGGCGCCCTGTGCCAGTGTTGAAAATGATGCCATTTCCGATACCGGCCAGGCTGTCGCAATTGGCCGGCAGAATAGTGGCCCGCGATACGATCTCTGAGCATTGACAATCCCGCACCCAGCTTTTAGTCTTGATGTACGCGCTTGCATTCAATACCACTATAAAGCGTATCGGAGGGGTCATGAAAATCCTGGAACGCAGCAAAGTCTCGATCCGCTATAGCGACAAGCCGGTGGGTGCCGAAATCCTGGGTGTCGATTTATCCGGCAACATTGACGAGACGACGTTCTCCACAATCGAGCGCGTCTTCAATGAAAACGGCATGATCTTTTTCCGCAACCAGAATCTGACGCCGGACGCGCAAATCCGCTTCAGCCGCCGTTTCGGTGAGTTGGAGCAACACGTGCGCCAGGAATATGCGTTGCCGGGTTATCCGGAAATCCATCTCATATCCAACGTCAAAGAGGGCGAGCGTTCAATCGGCAGCGCGTATGCGGGCGATGCGTGGCACACCGACCTTTGCTTCATGAAGCAGCCCAGCCGTTGTTCGCTGCTTTACGCGCTGGAGGTGCCGGTCAAAGATGGAAAAGTACTGGGTAGCACGGAGTTTGCCAGTACCCAGTACGCCTATGACACTTTGCCGGAAGAGATGAAGCGGAAAATTGCCATGCTCCAGGGCATCCAGCAATATCACCGCCGCCAGGAGATCAAGCGTAAAGAACGCATGAAGGATCACGCACGCCCGGAGCTGACCGCAGAACAAAAAGCCATGACGCCCGACATCACGCAGCCGGTAGTCCGCACCCACCCCCATACCGGGCGTAAATGCCTCTATGTAAACGAAACCTACACTTTTGGCATTTCCGGCATGCCCGAGGACGAGGCACAGCCGTTGTTAAAATCCCTCAGTGACCATGTAACCCGCCCTGAATATGTTTACCGGCACCAATGGCAGGTCGGTGACTTGATCATGTGGGATAACTGCTCGACACAGCATTGCGCAATCACGGATTACGCCTTACCACAGCGGCGCCTGATGCATCGCACGGCGATCAAAGGCTCGGTACCATTCTGAACAAAGTCACGCTGCGGTACTTTTCCGCGGGGCGCTGGCACGATGGCGAGAGAAATCTGATATGGCGTTAGCGAATGAAGTTCAGCACATCACCACCGATGTGCTGATTATCGGCGGCGGCGTGGCCGGCATGATGGCAGCCATCGGCGCGCTGCGCTCGGGCGTCACGCCGGCGCTGCTGACCAAAGGCACTTACGCATCCGGAAGTTCCTCCATGGCGCGTGGCGGCCATTCCATCGCCATCGGCCATTCCAACGAGCTGGACAACCCCGATTTGTTCTTCGAGGATACGATTCGCGGCAGTTTTGGTCTGAGCAATCCACGCCTTGCAAGCCTGATGTGCAGAGAGTCGATCGATCGCACCATCGAACTCGATGCCTGGGGACTCGGGCTGGTAAAGCTGCCGGACGGCCGCTATGACCAGAAAATGGGCGCTTTCCCCCACCGCTACGCACGGCTCGTGCATTGCGGCCGACTGATGGGCAAACCGCTGATGAACGCGCTCTCCAAAAAAACCAGGGCGGCCGGCGTTGTCCCCATCGATCACGTCATGCTGGTCGATCTCTTGCGCGACCATGGGCGCATCGTCGGCGCCTGGGGCTTCCGTTACCGGGAAGGCACTCCCGTAGTGGTACATGCACGCTCGACCGTGCTTACCACGGGCGGCGCGCCGCAACTTCATGCACTCAACGACTCTCCGCCCACCATTACCGGGGATGGATATGCGATGGCATGGCGCGCCGGCGCGGAGCTGATCGACATGGAATTCATAGACTACCAATTGATCACCGCGGCGCCGGCGAAGCTCGCCGGCTATCCGCCGCACTCCAGCGGCTTTCTCAACGAGGGTGGTTACCTGCTCAACAAGCACGGCGAACGCTTCATGCAACGTTATGACCCGGAACGCATGGAACGCTCGACACGGTCGGGCATCAACCGCGCGGTGGCGATGGAAATCTTCGAGGGGCGCGGCACGCAAAACAATGCCGTTTATATCGACATCCGCCACGTATTCGAAGATGCTAATCACGGCGCTTCCGCCGATGTCATCAAGACCTTCCGCAACGGCGGCGTCGACATGAGCAAGGACTTTCTGGAGGTGACGAGCTGCCCGCACACCTATCTCGGCGGCTTGCGCATCGACGAATGGGGCCGCACGACACTCGCGGGCCTGTATGCGGGCGGAGAAGCGGCCGGCGGCATTCATGGCGCAAACCGGTTGGGCGGCGCGGCGCTTATCGACAGTTATGTCTTCGGATTTCGCGCCGGCATGGCTGCAGCATGCGAGGCTGACCAACGCCCCCCGCTCGCGCCCGGGATGGGCGGCTGGCGCGCAGCGGTGAACATGCTTGAAGAATGGTCTGAGCGCGGCGAGACCGATCAATCTCCCGAGGAATGGCGCAACGAGGTGCAACAACTCGTCGTCGAATCAGCGGGGCAGGTGCGGCATGCCGAGCGCCTGCATCAGGCACTGGAAAAACTCGATGCGCTCGAATCCCGCTTTGACGGCATCGGCGTGCTGGGCGACACGGCGCGCGAGCGATTCGAATGCCTGAGACTGTCGATTGAAACCCGCAACCTGATCCAGGTGGCGCGTTTGCTGGGAACCGCGGCCCTGCAGCGCGAAGAAAGCCGCGGCGGACACTTCCGGCAGGATTTTCCGGAACGCGACGACACGCGGTTTCTGGGTAACATTGTCCTGTGGAATGAAGACGGAACGGTCAGGCATGCGCTACGGCCCGTCCCGGACATTCAGGAAGCCGAGGCGCCGGCTGGCGCCACAACTGCGGTGGCCGTGTAATTGGCACTGCGCGGCACGGCGCGGCGGCAATCCGGATTGCCGCGCAATAAACAAATCGGGGAGGATCTCTGCATGAAACACAAACTTCTGGCAGCAGCGCTCATGGCCGGACTTGGCATCCAGGCCGGCGCGGCGGGTGCGCAGGGAACAGACAGCGCCCGCGTTTTTCCGGCCAAGTCCGTGCGCTGGATAGTGCCATTCCCCCCTGGGGGCGCAGCGGACATCGTGTCCCGCCTGCTCGGGCAGAAGCTCGGCGAAATGTGGGGGCAGCAAGTCATCATAGACAACCGGCCGGGGGCGGGAGGCAACATTGGCACGGAGCTGGTCGCGCGCGCCGCGCCGGACGGTTACACGGTCGTGCTCGTTCCCGCAACCTTCACCACCTATCCGAGCCTGAGCCGCAAACCGCTGTTTGATCCCATCAAGGATTTCACGCCGATTACGCTGGTATCGTCCTCGCCGATCATCCTCGTGGTTCATCCTTCCGTGCCGGCAAGAAACGTGCGCGAGCTGGTGGCGCTGGCCAAAGCCAGGCCGCGCCAGTTGAATTACGCCTCGTCCGGCATCGGCGCTTCAGCGCATATGGCGGCCGAACTGTTCAAGTCGAGCACCAAGACCGACATCGTTCACGTTCCCTACAAAGGGCAGCCGCCGGCAATCGCCGATCTGGTCAGCGGGCAGGTGCAGATGATGTTTCCCAACATCCCTTCCGCGCTTGGACAAATCAAGGCCGGCAAACTGCGCGCCCTCGCGGTCACGACCGAGAAGCGCTCGCCGCTGTTCCCCGATCTGCCGACAGTGGCGCAAGCGGGCATTCCGGGGTTCGAGGTCAATCAATGGAGCGGCCTGATGGCGCCGGCCGGAACGCCGGCCGCGGTCGCGGAAAAATTTCAGCGCGACGTCGCTGCCGCGCTCAATCTCCCGGAGACGCGCCAGACCCTGATGAACCAGGGATTCGAACCGGTCGGCAACACGCCCCAGCAATTCGCCGCATACATCCGCGCGGAAATTGCGAAGTGGGCAAAAGTCATCAAGAAAGCGGGCATTCACGCCGACTAGTGTCCTGAGTCTGAAATTACTTGCGGAATTCCATGGTTTGTTCGCCGCGGCTTTGTTGCACTCCTCGCTGGGTGCCCAACCCTGTCCCGTCGCGCTTCGTGCCGCAACATACAGGTCATGGAATTCGGATACCGTTTCATTCTTGCCGTTATTTAATCTTCGAATTTCAGACTCGTGACACTAGCCGGGCGCCCGCAATGAAACATACAACCGGGAGCAAAGACCGCGGCATCACCGATGCAACAGCCCGCCGAGTCTCCGCTGGTGACACCCCCTCTCCCGCCCCGGCGGGAGAGGGCCGGGGAGAGGGCGGGACTATCCGGCAGAAATGCGAAAACGCAAACTCACGCTGCGCGCAAAAAATCCAGCACCAGCCGGTTGAATTCCCCGGGCCGCGTCTTCGAAATCGAATGCCCGCCGCCCTGCATCACCACCAGCCTTGAACCGGGAATCGCGCGCGCCAGTGATTCGGCGTAATAGCTGGGCGTGATGTAATCGTTGTCGGAAGCGATGATCAGCGTCGGTGCCTGGATACGCGAGAGCCCCGCGCGACGGTCGAATCTGAGCAGCGCGTCGATGCGCCCCACCGACACTTCCACCGGCGGCGCGCCCGCTGCGGCGCGCCTGCGCTCCTCGTCGATCTCGGCGTCGTGCGCGTTGACATAATCGGGCGGGAACAGCCACAGCGGGTGGAACATCGCGTGCAATTCAGGGCCCGCCTGCTGATACATCAGGCGCCGCGCCTCGAACAGCCGCCGGAACCATGGATCGCAATGCGTCCAGGTACTGCACATCACCAGCCGCGCGACGCGCCCGGGATGCTCGATGGCGAGCGTCTGACCGATGGCGCCGCCGGTGGACAGGCCGACGATATTTGCACGCTCTATCTTGAGCGCATCCATCAGCGCGAGCAGTTCTTCGGCCATCCGGTCGAGCGAGAATTCGCGCTGTAGTTTGTCACTCGCCCCGGTGCCGCGCTGGTCGTAGGTGATGACGCGGAAATGCGGACTGAACACCGGCACCTGCGGCTGCCAGTAGCGCCCCACGCCGTTGAGTCCGCTGACGAAAATCAGCGGCTCGCCTTTGCCGGCTTCGTCGTAATGAATCTCGCCGCCGGCGATTGCAAGCTTAGGCATGGCCAGTATCTCCCTTGTCAGGCAAACGCGAACAAAAATCGGGAATGGATAATGCCATATTTTTTCCGGCGCAAGAATGTTGTAGTGAGCCGGCTTATCCTTCTTGCCTGAAGGCGGGTGCGGGCCTTATCTTAAAACCTCACCATGGGTTCGACCCCTGATTGCTTCCCCGGGCAGGGCAAATCCGGGCACTGGTTGGAAGTTTTGAGATTGCCTTAAACGACCCGCTTCACTGCCGGCGCGCGAGAGTCCGCTCGCGCGCGCGTGTGAAAGCGATGGTTAGGGCCGAGTTCTGGAAGGGACGAAAGTATTCTGACTTTTAACTTAGATTTCGGGGGCACCCCCGATCCTCCCTTCCAGTCCGCAGGCAGTATTTCAAAGGTGATAAGGACCGTAGGTGAACCTCCTTTATTGGAGGCGCTATTGGTGATGGCCCCTGTTTCATAAAAATAGTCGCCCGCCTTGTAGATCCTTGCCTTGCCCTGCTCGACGAGCGTGATCTCACCGGAAGCCACATATCGAATCCCGGGGCCAACGTGGTTGTGCTCGCCTACGTATCCGCCCGGTTCGAAGGTTGTCTGGGTAGCGACCAGCTTGTACTTGCCGTTGAGTTCACTCAGAAAGCCGAAATTCTCTCCCCCAAGCTTGACTGTCGCTGCTACGCCCTTCCGTTCGACTGATTGCTGAGCGGACGAGTAGCCCACTACGTGGAACAACGCTACAAAAGCAACAAACAGAGTGAGTCGTTTCATGGTCTTCTCCTTTGTTGAACATCAAACCAATGCCCGTAATGGCCCGGGCCCTAACGTCGGTTCCCGTCCAAGTAACGGGGATCTACGGATACATTGCCTGAGGATAATACGCCGGCATTTCAATACAGGGCAAAAGCGATGTCAAATCATTACCCGGTTCTGCCCTGGATTGCCTCCCCAACCAGGCAAAACTGATCGGGCGATACCCACTCGCCATGCGCACTCAGATATTGACGAAAAATTAATATTTAAAAACAATTAGTTATATATACCTGCACTCACATTACTTGCTGTTTTAGCTAATTCGGCATATTCTTTGCACCATGCAGACCGTTCATGCCACCGCTCTGAAAAACCGCCTCGGCGAGGTGCTGGCGCGCGCTGCGCTCGGCCCCGTGGCCATCCAGCGGCACGGCCGCGTCGTCGCATTGCTGGTACCGCCGCCCGCGGAAAAAAACCGCAAGCCCGCCGCCCGCCCGGCGA
Organism: Burkholderiales bacterium; assembly: GCA_919902235.1. GTDB lineage: Bacteria > Pseudomonadota > Gammaproteobacteria > Burkholderiales > SG8-41 > CAKKQX01. Next base: position 10,244 of record CAKKQX010000190.1, on the reverse strand, counting down.
AGTCCCCGCGCTGGAACCGGCGCGCCGAGGAGCGCGTGGTCGAACTGTGCGCACAAGGCGATTTCCGGCCGTCGCGCTGGCTGCGCGCGGGCGACGCACAGACGCTGGCCGGCGTCGCCACCATGCTCGCCTCGGAACACGATTTTGACCGCACGCGCATGCTGGCGCTGGCGGAGCGCCTGCACCCGGGCATGACCACGCCCGCCACGTTCAACCGCTGGCTCGCGCGCACGCCGGTACATGCCGCGCGCTTCCTGCCGCAGCTGGCAGCGCGCCTGCGCGCACCTGAACCCGCCGCAAAGTGACCGCCAGACATCCGCCGCTGCAACCCGATCCGGCGTGGCTGCGGGCCTTCGCCACCCTGATGTCGCGCATTGATGCCGCGCTGGGACCGGCCAGGCCGAAAAAGCCGGTGGTCGTTTGCATTGCCGGCGGCGCCGCGATGCATTTTTATACGGGGGAGCGTTACTCGCGTGACGTCGACGCCAAAATTTTTGCGCGCGTGATGATCGATCCGCAGCAACTGCAGGTGGCCTACCAGGGCAATGACGGCCGTGCCCGCCTGCTTTATTTCGACACGCAGCACAACGACAGCTTCGCGCTGCTGCACCACGCCGCCTACGACGACGCACGCCCCGTCAGCATCGACGGCATAGCCGCGCGCCGCCTCGACATCCGGCTGCTGACGCCGGTCGATCTGGCAGTGTCAAAACTGTCGCGGTTCAGCGCGCAGGATCAGGACGACATCCGCGCCCTCGCCCGCCACGGCCTGGTCACCGCCGCGGCATTGCGCAAACGCGCGGAGGCGGCGCTGCCGGAGTACGTCGACAACCTGGAACGCATCAGAAACTCCATCGACATCGCCTGCAAGCAGGCAGATGAAATCACTCGCAGGAAAGCCGGCAATGGCACTCTATCCTGAAACCATCAATTCCGGCGATTAACGACATGTCCATCAACTGGTTTCCCGGCCACATGGCCGTCGCGGTCGAAAAGATCAAAAAGGCGATGAAGGATCACGATCTGGTGATCGAGGTGCTCGACGCGCGCTGCCCGATGGCGAGCGCGAATCCGCTGATTGCAACGTTACGCACCCACCGCCAGCGTCCCTGCCTCAAAGTGCTCAACAAGATGGATCTGGCCGATCCCAATGCGACGTCGGCCTGGCTGACGTTTTTCAGCGCGCAAAAAAATGTCCAGGCGATTGCGCTCTCGGCCAAGAAGCCGGGAGATGCCATGAAAATAGTGGTTGCCGCCAAAAAACTGGCGCCGCACCGCAACGACAATTTCAAGCCGCTGCGCATGCTCATCATGGGCGTGCCCAACGTCGGCAAATCAACCCTGATCAACGCGTTGCTCAAACAACGCAAGGCCAAGGTGGGCGATGAGCCGGCGGTGACCAAGGCGCTCGCGCGTTACGATTTGTCCTCCACGGCGAGCCTCACCGACACCCCGGGGCTGATGTGGCCGCGCATCGAACACGCGAGCGATGGCCTGATGCTCGCCGCCAGCCACATCATCGGCACCAAGGCCTATATCGAATCCGAAGTGGCGGTGTTTCTGGCGGAAATTTTACTGGCGCGCTATCCACAGGCGCTGGCCGCGCGTTATGGCGTGCCGGGCGATGACAAAACCATCGATGGCGTCAGCGTGATCGAAACCGTTGCCGCGAAGCGTGGTTACCGTCTTAAAGGCGGGGGCCTCGATTTCGACAAAGCGGCCATCACCCTGATGACCGACTATCGCGGCGGCGCACTCGGCCGCGTGAGTCTGGAGACGCCGTCTACCTTCAAAGTCAGACCGGTCATCCTCAATTCAGGGGACGCGGTCGAGAGTTCTCCGGACGCGCAATAAAACGTAGGGTGGGCAAAGCGCAGCGTGCCCACGCGGTCATGCGCACCACACAACGCATCAACCGCGCTCTCCAAATGCAGCATCCCCATCGTCTGCCCCGCCAGCCCAATCTTCCTGCAGATCACCGCGCCTGACGTGCGCATGAAACGAAGAATGCGGCCAATCCTTCGCCTGCCGCACCAGCCCATGCTTGACCGGATTGAAATGCACGTAATCGACGTGCTGCTGCAGATCAACATCATCGCGAATCTGGTGCTCCCAGAAACGCCGTTGCCAGATTCCCTTCTCGCGCTTCGCAGCTTTGCTGGGCGCGAGAGTTTCGCTCGCCGGCAATGCACTGGAGAACAGGCGTTTGACCAGACTCCATCGCCCGCTAAAATCCGCATCACCGTCCGGCAACCGCAATATCGCGTGCAGGTGGTCCGGCAACACGCACACCGCTATCGTTTGAAAGGGACGCCGCGCCCGAACGGATTGAAACGCCGCACGCAGACGGTCAATGTGTTCGACGAGAAGACGGCTGCGCCGGTCAGCCAAATTGACCGTGAAGAAATACGTGCCGCCGGGAACAAGGCTGCGACGATAACGGGACATGCGGAAACGGTAGCACGGATGCGGTGGTTCGCGTGGGCACGCTACGCTTTGCCCACCCTACGCTTGCTCATTGCGGCTTGATGCCCGCGTCCTTCACGACTTTCGCCCAGCGCGGAATTTCCGACTTCAGCAGTTCCGCAAACTGTTCCGGGGTGTTCGCCACCACGAACAGGCCCTGCGCCGCCATGCGCTCCTTGACCTCGGGCACGTTGAGCGCGGCGGCCGATTCGGCGTTGAGCTTGGCGATGATGTCGCGCGGCACCGCGGCGGGCGCGACCAGACCGAACCAGGTCGCGGCTTCGAACCCGGGCAGGCCTGATTCCGACACCGTCGGGATGTCGGATGCGGTGGCCACGCGCTGCGCGGTGGTGACTGCGATCGGCCGCAGCCGCCCGCTGCGCGCATGCGGCAGCACCACCGGAAGGTTGGAGAACACCATTGATATCTGCCCGCCCATCGTATCGTTGACCGCCGGCCCTTCACCCTTGTACGGCACGAACAGCATGTCGACCCTGGCCATCAGCTTGAACAGTTCGCCCGCCATGTGCGGCGTGCCGCCGGAAGCCGCGCCGAAAGTGAGCTGGCCAGGACGGGCTTTGGCGAGCGCGATCAGGTCCCTGACCGATTTCACCGGCAGCGACGGATGCACCACGATCAGCAGCGGCGAAGTTGCGATCACGGTCACCGGCGCGAAGTCGCGCGCGGTGTCATAGCTCACTTTGTAAATCGCCGGCACCACCGCCTGCGTGGTCTGCGAGCCGACCAGCAGCGTGTAGCCGTCGGGCGGCGACTTCGCCACGTGCTCGACGCCGATGATGCCGCTGGCGCCAGTGCGATTCTCGACGAAGAACGACTGCCCCACGCGCTCGGTGAGGCGCTGCGCGAGTATGCGCGCGGTCACGTCCACGCCGCCGCCGGGCGCGAACGGCACCACGATGCGCACCGGCTTGGCGGGGTAGGCCGCTGACTGAGCGTAAACGACCGGGCCCGCGACGACGGATATCAACATGCAGCACAACGACAAAACTCCGACGATACGCAAACGGATGCTCATATTGCGCTCCCTGTGGTTGTCAAACAGCGAACAAATGCGACTCAGAACACGAACTGCCTGCCCACCGCGGACGGCACGATCACTTCCTCGCCGAACGCCTGCACCAGCGCGCCCACCGCGCGCCAGCCGGTGCAATGCGCGGGCACGATGCGCTTGAGGCCGAAACCTTTCATGTCGCTGACGGTGTCGGGAATGATTTCCTCGATCTGCTGGCCGGAGAGATGAAAACCGCCCATCACCGCGTGCAGCGGTACGTCGCCGAACGCGTTGCGCGCATCCTTCAGCACATTGATCACGCCGGCATGTGAACACGCGGTGAACACCACCGCGCCCTTGCCTTTGACGTGCACGGCGACGTAGCGCTCGTCCATGATCCACGGATCGGGTTCCCAGTCCTTGCCGTCGGCCGCGCGCTTGAGATGTCCGGGCAATCCCTTTTCATACGGCGTCACGCGCGGAATCTCGCCGCTCAGGTAGAAACAGTTGTCGAGGATGCGCCGCGCTTCGGGCCGGTTGATGACGATCGCGCCGGCGGCGGACAGTTCGCCGGGGCTGGGCACCGGTTTCTGCGGCAGCGGTTCTCCGCCGTGGCGCAGCGTGCCGCGCGGCACGAACATGCCCGGATTGACGTGGCATTCGAGGCGCCGGCCGCCGTTGGCAGCCGCTACCTGGCGCACCGCTTCCACCAGTCCGCCAGCATGATCCCAGTGACCGTGTGAAAGCACCACCGCGCCGGCATCACCGAACGGCACTTTGAGCAACGCGCCGTTGCGCGTCACGGTATAGGCTTCAGGACCGGCGTCGAACACCAGCGTCTGTTTGCTGTCGCCGACGCGCGCGGTGATGATCAGCGACAGGCCGTGGTGCGCGCAGCAGCGGTATTCGCCCGCGGACATCCTGAGGGTGCCGTTTTTCAGCAGCACCGGCACTTCGTTGGTCACGCCGGCCGGCACGGTGGACAGGCTGTCGGTGACGTTGTCCACCAGCACCTGCACATCGAGCGCGTCCACTGCCTGCATACCGCAGGTAAGCGATTCAGCCACCATATAAGCTCCTCAACTATGCGTCCGGGCGTTAACCCGGCGATCGTCGCATCACGCCGGCGGCGGCGCCGTCTGCCTGAACGATTCGCGGGTTTCCAGATTCTTCCACAGCCGGGTCAGGCCCGGGTATTTTTCCTGCGGGAAAAGCTGCGGCTGGCGCAGCGTGATGAATCCGATGTGGCAGGCGAGCGTGATGTCGGCGAGACTCATCGCCTCGCCCACGCACCACGCGCGCCTGCCCAGCATCTGTTCGAGCGCGGCAAAACCCGCTTCAAACTTGCCGCGCTGGCGTCCCAGCCATTCCCCGCTGCGCTGTGTTTTGTCGTGGAAGCGCATTTCATACAGGCTGGCGCTGACCGCTTCCATTGCGCCGTCGGCCAGCGCCTCCCAGCGCCTGACCTCGATGCGCGCTTCGGCGTCAGCGGGTATGTAGCGCGGATCGGGAAACCGGCCGTCGATGTAATCCGCGATCAGCGGTGAATTGATCAGCACGCGGCCGTCATCCAGTCTCAACGCCGGCACCTTGCCGATCGGGCTGGTGTGCTTGAGATCGTTGGGTTCCCACAGATTCACGGTTTCGACGTCGTGTTTGACGCCTTTCTCGATCAGCATCACGCGTATCTTGCGCGAAAAGGAACTGGCGGCGGAAATATACAGCTTCATGGCGTGCGCTCCGGTCGGGGCAGGTTAAATAACAATATCAGTGTAAGCAATTTGCCATTGCGCGGCTTGCAATGCGTTCAGTGACGGCATGTTGGGCCGGCATCGTGCCGCGCGCTGCAGTTGCATGCGCTCTTCCCTGCGCGCGCGGGCTGGTTTGTGACGAACGTCACCGCCTGACGACAGCGAGATGCCCGGCAAATCAAACAGTTGCCGATCCGGCACGGGTCGCTGTCGCGCGCCGGCGACAGTGTCGATGCCAGACGCACCGCCTGAATTTAATTAACTAATTGATATTAAACGAATATTTTACCTGGCACGATTGGTGCGCTTACCCGGATGCAGGACAGGTTTGCCCATCGAGGTCTCCTGAAACAGGAACCGCGCATGAGCAAATCCTGTTGTTGCATTTTCATACTTTGAAGAAAGGATAGTCCATGCATACCAAACTTACGACCAGCGCAATATTGATCGGTGCATTGTCGTTGCCCGTCGCAGGCTATACCGCCGAGATGAGCCCCAATAGTTCCAGTCCTGAACGCGCTTCCCCGAAGACGGTCGTCAAGGATTCGATCATCACCACCAGGATCAAGGCTGCGATGGCCAAGGATAAACAGGTCAGCGCGCTGCGCATCAAAGTCGATACCGACGACAAGGGCATGGTGACGCTGAGCGGGAAAGCCAAGAGCCAGGCGGAAGCCGACAAGGCCGTTTCGCTTGCACGCAGCGTGGACGGTGTCGTCTCCGTCCAGAACAACATTCAAATCATGGCCAACTGATAAGTGCGCCGATATCAACCGCAGGTGGAGGATTGCGCGTGCCCGTGGGGCGGGCTGCTGAAGCGCCACGGACAGCGTGGTCAGGCGCCATCGTTGGGAAAGCATCAACCTTTCCGTTGTTGCAAGGAGGACTAAAATGAAAAACATCCGCTTGATTTCAGCAGTCACTGCCGCCGCTACGCTGTCAGCCGCCTGCGCGACATCCGAGCCGCAGCCTTACTACGAGTCGCAACCTTCCCGCTCCCAGACCTATCCGTCGCCGGCGCCCGCAAGATACAACGTCGGCGTTGTGGAGAAGATCGAGGTCATCCGGAAAGACGGGGGAAGCAATATCGCCGGCACCGTGATTGGCGGCATCGTCGGCGGACTGATCGGCAGCCAGATCGGGGGCGGCAGCGGTCGGACCGCGGCAACCGTCATCGGTGCTGCCGGCGGCGCGGTCGCGGGTAACCAGATTGAAAATCGGACGCGCCGCGCCGACGAGACTTTCCGTGTCACCATCCGCTACGACAACGGCTCGTATCACACCTTGCACCAGGACGACATTACCGATTTGCGCACCGGTGACAGGGTGCGCGTCGACGGCAACCGGATCTATCGCTATTAAAAAGCGCGGCCTTTGTCCCGCTTGCCGCGACAATCCGCAGAGGGCGCTGCCCTGCATCCAGGACTTATTGAGCGTTTCATAATGGATGACAGTCGGAACGCCCAATAAGACTGCGATATCAGGCGCGCGTGATGGCAGGTGGTTTGATGGCACCGGCAATAGCCGCTGGCGCTGCGTAGGCGCGACGATTCAGCCCTCAGGCTGATCGGCGCGCACGGAATTTAAAATTCAATTTAAAAACAATATGTTACATAATTTCCCCGGGCTTTCAGAAGGATTAAATGCAGCTCAAGCCGTCTACCAGCGCAGCAGGCGCGGACCGAGCAGCGCGCCGAGTGTGGTCGGAATCAGCATGCCGAGCAGATACCAGATGGCGAGGAAGGGGGCATCCATTTCCGGACAGTGCAAGGTATACACCGCCGCACCCATGGCCCCGGAGAGCAGCCCTGCCGCGGCGCCGGACAGCGCGGGCCGCGTCGGCGCCAGTCCGCGCATCGCCCACATCAGTGCAATGAACACCGGCATCGACAGCAGCGCGATATTGAACGGGCACGACGCCCAGGTCTCGCCGAAGATCAATTGACTGCGCGCGCCCGGCGCAGCGCCGAGCAGCGCGACGCCCGCCAGCAGCCATATCGCCAGCACCGGCGCAGCGAGCGCCGAAGGCACGCGCCCCAGCCGCACGCCCGGACGCGACAGCCGCAGCACCGCGAGCAGCGCGGTGGCGAGCAGCGCGACCGGAAGCGCGAGCTTGACCCAGAACATCGGCAGCCACGCAGCTTCGGCCAGATCCGGCCGCACGCCGAGCATGATCGCCATCAACAGCGTCGCGCCGAATCCGCCCCAGCCCAGCGCGATCGCGTAACGGCGCCGCAGCGCGTGCGGTTCGACGACTTGCGCCCCGTTCGCCAGCATGGAAATCAGTTCATCGGTCTTCATCGCTTCTCCGTATCAGCGCCGCGAGTGCCTTGAGGCCGCGGTGCACGCCTACTTTGACTGCCGCCTCCGACATGCCGGTGGCGCGCGCAGTCTCGATCACCGACAAGCCCGCGAGCTTCATGTGCACGATCGGCAGGCGCTGCCGGTCGGGCAACTGATCGAGCAGCTTCGCAAGATCGCGTTTTGCGTCGGCTGCCTCGGTATCCGAGCGGGCGAACAATTCGCGCTCGTCGTCCAGCGGAATGTTGAGCGCATCGCGTCCCGCGCGCCGGCGCAGCAGGTCGACCAGCTTGTAACGCGCAATCGCGTGTATCCACGCGGTCAGCGGCTGGCCGGCATCGTAGGTGTGGCGCTGGTTATGCACGGCGAGCAGCGTTTCCTGCACCAGATCCTCCACGTCGTCCGGCAAGCGGGTGAGCCGTCCTCTGAGAAAAGCGCGCAAATGCGCACTCAGTTCCTTCAGGAATACATGGTAGGCCGCATTGTCGCCGGCAAGCCCGCGCACCAGCAGATCCCGCAATCGGTCTTCACTCACGCTCAAGCAGCCTTCTTTCCTTATTCGTTGCGGGGGAGCATTCGGTTACAGCCGGATGAAAAAATTTCATCCGGAACAAATTGTGCACGACTCTGTAACCAATCGCCAGTTTGCTACGTATTACCTTAAGTCCGCGCGCTTCAGGCCCATTTCGGTTCGGGCGCTCGGCGAAATTATCCAACCCTCATATTACAAGGAGTCTGACCCCATGAAATCCCGCACCCTCGCCGTTACCGCCCTCACGCTCGCAGCGCTCGTCTCGGGCGCCGCTCTTGCGCAGGACAAGGGCGCCTCGATCAAGGGCGACAAAGAGCGCTGCTACGGCGTTTCGCTCGCCGGCAAGAACGACTGCGCCGCCGGCCCCGGCACCACCTGCGCCGGCACTTCGAAAGTGGATTATCAGGGCAATGCCTGGAAGTATGTTGCCAAGGGCACCTGCGCCACGATGAAGACACCGACCAGCATGGGTTCGCTCAAGGAAATCAAGAGCTAGAATGCGCCTTCAGGAAAGCGCCTCGAACCATGACCACAGCCCTCACCGCCGGGCTCGGCCTGAAGCCGCAGCATTACGATGCGGCGTTTGCCTGCCCGGCGGACGGGCTGTGGTTCGAGGTGCACCCCGAAAATTACATGATAGACGGCGGACCGCGTCTGGCGTGGCTGGAGGCGATCCGCGCGCGTCATGCAATTTCGCTGCACGGCGTGGCGATGTCGCTCGCGGCCGATGCCGAGCCCGATGCGGCACATCTCAAACGCCTGGCCGATCTTGCGCGCCGTATCGAACCGGCGCTGGTTTCAGAGCATCTGGCGTGGTCTACCTGGCGCGGCGCTTATCACCCGGATCTGCTGCCCTTCCCGCGCACCGATGAAGCGCTGGCGCGCATCGCCGGCAATATCCAGCGCACGCAGGATGTGCTGCAGCGGCGCATCGCAATCGAGAACCCCTCGCACTATTTGCAGATGGCCGACCACGCGTGGGGCGAAATTGATTTTCTTGCTGAACTCGCACGCCACACCGGCTGCGGCCTATTGCTCGACGTCAACAATGTGTACGTGAGCGCGCGCAACCTCGGCTTTTCGGCCACCGCTTATATCGATGCCTTTCCCGGTGAACCGGTGATGGAAGTTCATCTCGCCGGCCACGCGCCGGACCCAAGCCTGGGCGAGGCTCTGCTTGTCGATTCGCACGATGCGCCGGTCGCGCCCGAAGTGTGGGCGCTCTATGAACGGCTGATCGCGCGCATCGGCGCACGCCCCGCGCTGATCGAGCGCGACGACAATCTGCCCGACTTTGCCACGCTCTTCGCCGAGCGTCAGCGCGCCGACGCCGTGCTGCGCGCGCCACTTGCCCAGGCCGCGTAATGAATACAACGCTGAATACGTCCATGCCCGGCGCTCTCACCCGCTTCCAGGACGCGTTTGCGCAGGCGCTGCGGTCGACTGAAACCGCGCCTGCCACGGAAATCGCCGCGCTCGGCGCGCAACCCGCCTTTGCCGTATACCGCAACACCGTCATGAAGGGCTGCATCGACGCGCTGCAAGCCAATTTCCCCGCGGTGGAACGGCTGGTCGGCGAGGAATGGTTTCGTGCCGCCGCTGCGGTCTACGTGCGCGAGCATCTTCCCGCCGAGCCGACGCTGCTGCGCTACGGCGCGGCATTCGCGGATTTTCTGTCGCGCTTCGAGCCCGCCGCCGAACTGACCTATCTGCCGGACGTCGCACGACTTGACTACCTGTGGACTGAGGCGCACACCGCGCCCGATGCAACGGCACTCGCCGCCGACACCATCGCGCAGCTGGCACCCGAAGCGCTCGGCGGTGCCGTGCTGCAGCCGCATCCGGCAGCGCGCTGGGCGTGGTTTGCCGATGCGCCGATTTACACCATCTGGTCGCGCAATCGCAGCGAAGGCACGCCCGACGGCGATATTGACTGGCGGCCCGAGGGCGCACTGCTCACCCGTGCGCGCGATGCTGTCGAATGGATCGCGCTCGACGCCGCGGGCTGCGCTCTTCTCGATGCCTGCGCGGCAGGCGGCACGCTCGCCGCGGCGGCGCAGGCCGCGCTCGAAGCGCAGCCCGATGCTGACCTCGCGCAACTGATGTCCAGCCTGCTTGAGGCTGGCGCGTTCGGCAGCGTGCTTGCAACGACCTGAGTATCTGTAACTGTAACTCCTAACAA
>CAKKQX010000189.1 GCA_919902235.1 Burkholderiales bacterium | reverse complement strand
ATCTCAAGCTTACCCATCGCGCCGGACTATGGACGCTGAGCGCCGCGGTCAACAACCTGTTCAACGAGAAGTATTACAACTACGCCGTGCGCAGCCAGTTCGTGGCCGACCGCTACAACGCCTATCCCCTGCCCGGGCGCAACGTCATGCTGATGCTGGAGTACGCGTTGCGATAGGCCACGCGGCCGTACCCGATCTGAACAGCGGCGCGCTCGACGCCGCTTTTTTCATTTTTATCAGAAGTTTGCTATTGTTCGGCTCGTGAAAACCCTGAGCAATGCCGGGCTTTATCTGCGCCTGTTGCGTCATGTCGCCCCGTATTGGCGCGCCTTCGCGCTCGGCGTGCTCGGCATGGTGATCGTTGCGGCGACGGAACCGGCGCTGCCGGCGCTGCTGCAGCCCATGCTGGACGGCACCTTCGTGCACAAGGATCCGGATGTGATGCGCTGGGTGCCGATAGCCATCGTGGTGTTGTTCGTGATCCGCGGACTCGCCACTTACCTCGCCAGCTATTCTGTGGCATGGGTGGGCAACAAGGTGGTGACCGATCTGCGCAACGCGATGTTCGGCAGGTTGCTGACGCTGTCCGCCCCGTACTACAACGATCATCCCTCGGGTAATCTGATTTCCAAGCTGACTTTCGACGTCGCCCAGGTGATGTCCGCCGCCACCGGCGTGCTCACCATCGTGCTCAAGGACGGGCTGGCCATCATCGGCCTGCTGGCCTGGATGCTGTGGCTCAACTGGCAGCTCACGCTGCTGTCGCTGGTCATGACGCCGCTCATCATCGTTCTGGTGCGGGTCATCAGCATCCGGCTGCGCAACTCCAGCCGCGATGCGCAGCAGGCGATGGGCGATATCACGCAGGTGCTGCAGGAGGCGATCGAAGGCCACCGCGTGGTCAAGCTGTTCGGCGGGCAGGCGTACGAAGCCGGGCGCTTCGACGGGCAGGTGAACCGCGTGCGCCGCTACACCATGAAGCAGGCCGCCGCCGCCGCCGTCAGCGTGCCCATCGTGCAGTTCCTCGCGGCGGTGGCGCTGGCGGTCATCATTTATCTCGCCACGCTGCAATCGAGCGCCAACCAGCTGACCGTCGGCGGTTTTGTTTCCTTCATCACGGCGATGCTGATGTTGACGGCGCCATTAAAGCGTCTCACCAGCGTCAACGAGTACCTGCAGAAGGGCCTGGCCGCGGCCGAGAGCGTGTTCGAACTGCTGGACCAGGAGCCGGAACCCGACTCGGGCACCATGGTCCTGGCACGCGCGCGTGGCGAGATCCGTTTCGAGGATGTGGCATTCTCTTACGGCAGCGCCGCTCAGCCCGCAATCGACGATATTGATCTCACGATCGCGCCAGGAGAAACGGTGGCGCTGGTCGGCGCCTCGGGCAGCGGCAAGAGCACGCTCGCCAGCCTGGTGCCGCGTTTTTATCACCCGACGCGCGGCCGCATTCTGCTCGACGGACACGATCTGGAGGCTCTCAGGCTGGAAAGCCTGCGTGCCAATATCGCGCTGGTGAGTCAGGACGTGGTGCTGTTCAACGATACGGTCGCCGCCAACATCGCGTACGGCACGATGAACGGCGCAGCCGAGGCCGAAATTGTCGCTGCAGCGCAGGCGGCACATGCAACTGAGTTCATCAGTCAGATGCCGCAGGGCCTGCAAACCCTGGTCGGCGAAAACGGCGTCAAACTTTCCGGCGGGCAGCGTCAGCGGCTCGCCATCGCGCGGGCAATCCTCAAAAATGCACCGGTGCTGATTCTTGACGAGGCAACCTCGGCACTTGATTCAGAATCGGAGCGCCATGTGCAGGCCGCGCTGGAAACCCTGATGCGGGGACGCACCACCATTGTGATTGCGCATCGCCTGTCGACGATAGAAAAAGCCAGTCGCATCGTGGTGCTCGACAAAGGCAGAATCACCGAGGTCGGCAGTCATACCGAGTTACTGGCCAAGGCGGGAATCTACGCCAGACTCTACCGCATACAGTTCGAGTCCGGCACTGTGGCCGCCTCGCCAGAATTAAAAAAACATCAATAAAAACAATAAGATATATTTTACGGCGGATGCCGCAGGTACGCCACCATGTCGTGGCCGCGGCCCAGCAACCGCGCCGGGGCATTCAGCAGTTCCGCAAGCAATTTTCCGGCGAGGTAACGCGGGCGGGGTGTCGCAGCCTTGTCGTGAAACCTGACGCGCGCAGTTTCGATGCGCGCGATTTCGAAGCCACTGCTCGCGGCCAGCTTGCGCAGCGATGCGGGGTTGAAGAAGCTGATGTGGCCGCCGTCGCGCGTCATGTCAAAATAATCCCAACGCGCCCCCATCACGCCCACCGTCCAGCTGGCGGTGTTGCCGGTGCTGATGACCAGCACGCCGCCGGGTTTGAGAACACGCAGGCATTCGCGCAGCAGATCCTGCGGCCGCCTGAGATGCTCGACCACCTCGAACAGCGTCAGCGCATCGAATGTGGCGTCCGGAAAGCCCAGGTCTTCGAGCAGGCCCTGATGTACCACGAGCCCCGTGGACCGGGCCGCGGCGGCGATTTTCGGCGCGGGTTCCACACCTTCGGCATTGAATCCCAGCGCCGCCGCCGCTGCTACGAACTGCCCGCGCGAGCAGCCGACATCGACCAGGCGTATGGATTGCGGCGGCTTCCCAAGCAAAGCGGCGATGCGCCGCAGGCGCCGGCGCGCCACCTGATTGCGGCGCTCGAGTTCGCGCCCGGCAGGCTGATTGAAATCCGCCTGATTGAACTGCGACATCGTTTCCTGATAGCGCGCAGCGCTGGCCTGGCTTACGAGTTGTCCGCAGTCCGGGCAGCGCTGCAGCGGGCCTTCCGCCAACATGAAATCAGTCGCCTGCAGTGATGAAGCGCAGCCGACCGGGCAGGCGGCTATATAGGCTGTGGAGGTATCAGGCATGAGTCGTGTCTGCGATGAGGTGCTCGACGGCGGCGATGACGCGGGCCGCAGGCAGCGCCACCAGGCAGTCGCTGTAGCTTTCGACGTGTCGGTCGCAGCCTTCCTGGTGGCAGGGCGCGCACGGCATATTGCCCTGGATCAGGCTGATCCCGGCCAGGGTCTGGCTGCCGAGCCGGCGCCAGGGATTACCGGCACCCGCGTAGTTTTTGGGCCAGGGGCCCCACTTTACCGGATCCGTCGGCCCGTAAATGGCCACCGTGGGCACGCCCAGTGCAGCCGCCATATGGGTAAGGGCAGTGTCGGGCCCGACGTACAGCTGCGCGCGCGCGAGCAGGGACGCCGCCGCGCCCAGCGTCAGCCGGCCCGCGAGATTGAGTATCTGCGCCGGCAGCCGGGCCGCCAGTTCCGTAACGTAGCTGATTTCTGCGGCATCGCCGCCCCCGGACAGCACGATACGGTAGCCGCGCCCGCTCAACCAGTGTACGAGTTCGGTCCATCCCGACATATGCCACATCTTGTAGTTGAATTTGGGGTAGGGATGGAGCACGGCAAGGGGCGCGGACGACGTGCCCAGCAGGCGATCAACCTGTAGCCCCTCTTCCTGGCGCCAGGAAACCACCACCTCGCGCCGTGGCGCGATGCCGAGGATATCGGCAAGCGCCAGATGCATGAGCACCGTGTGGGTGTTGCGCTCGTCAAACGCCACCCATTGTTGCAGGAAGCGCCGTTTCCAGCGTTCCCGCGGCGTGTCAAGCAGCAGCCCGGCGCGCCATTTGCCGGCGATGAAGGCATAGAAGGTCGGGCGGTCGCCGGGTACCAGGGAGAGCGCGATATCGTAGCGCCGCAACAGACGCAGCGCGAAGCCCAGGTGCTGCAACAGTCCCGGTCGTGGCGGAATCGTCAGAATGCGGCGCACGTCGGGATTGGCGGCAATGACGCCCTGTGTTCCCTCGAACACCAGGACATCGATCGCCGCCGACGGCCAGCTTAATTTGATCGAGCGGATAAGCGGGGTGGCGAGCAGCACGTCGCCGATGCGCCGCGTGACGACCACCAGCACGCTGGGTGTGGCGCTTCCCTGCGGGATGTGTGAAGGCATGAAAGTCCGCCTGCGCGTCATGAGTGCTGGTCAATGCCAACGGCGGCTTTGGTGCGCTGCGACGACAGGATTTCCTCCAGGCGGCACCGGTTTTCGGCCAGCCGGCTGCGGTCGTTCTCGCGATGCCAGAGATGAAACACCGGCACGGCGAAACGCGCGCTCTTGTGCGCTATGCCGGCGCGGATCAGGCGGATGACCACGTCGGAATCTTCCAGCCCCCAGCCCGAAAACGAATCGTCGAAGCCGTTGATGCCAGTCAGGTCCGCGCGCCACGCCGAAAAATTGCAGGTCTTGACGCCTTCCCACTGCGCGGGTGAGCGCTTGCGGAAATCACCGTCGGGCAGCACCAGCAGCGGCAGTGCGCGGTTGACGTCGCGCCTTGCCCACGCGGCAAGCCAGCGCAGCGTTCCCCATTCATGTATGGGCACCTGCCGGCGCAGGACGTGCGCGGTGAAACTTTCGCTAAGCAGAATGCGGTTGCCGGACAGAAAGCAGCCGTGTTCGGCCAGCGCAAGGTGGCGGCTCACGAAATGTGCCGGCGGCACACAGTCGCCGTCGCTGAAAATGACGTAATCCGCATCACATGCCGCGAGCGCGCGGTTGCGCGCCGCGGCGGCGCGAAAGCCGCGGTCCTCCTGCCAGACGTGACGCAGGGCAAACGGCGTGCGTGCCATGTAACCGGCGATCAGCTGCCGCGTATCGTTGGTGGAACCATCGTCGGCGACGATGAGTTCAAAGTCGCGCGTGTCCTGCCGCAGGAAGCCGTCGAGCGCGGCCGCCAGCGCATCCGGACGATTGTAGGTGGTGACGATGACGGCTGTGCGCATGCGCTGCGGCGAAAGGCCGGTCGTCAATCTTGAAGAGGAATCCGACGGCAATGTCACTACCTCAAGCCTATTCCGGCATGTAGGGTGCGCTCTGCGCACCGGTTCGCGCCGTGGTGCGCAGGGCGCACCCTACGGGAATTGTTCGGCGCTCGCATGCGACGGACTTAAGGTAGTGCCATGGGGATCTGACGGCTCACGGCTCACGGCTCACGGCTCACGACTTGCCGTCCTTGCCGGACAGCAGCATGAGCTTGAGGTAACGGTAGTAGGAGCCCTCGGCATTGGCGATGGCCAGCATCAGTCCTTCGCGTCCGTCGAGAAATCCCAGCCGCAGGAAATAGGTTCGCGTAAACGCCCACCAGCCGTGCAGCAGGGCGGTAAACAGCGAGGCGCGCCGCCCGTTGCGATGGAACATCAGCGCGCTGGCGGTTGAGTAGCTGTTCATTTTCAGGATCATCTGGCCCAGATCCGTGATGGCTTCGTGCATGATGGGCTGGCGCAGCCTGCCGGTGGGCCCGTCGAGGATCAGGCGTTCATGCACCTGATCCTCGGAGAAGCGCGCGCTGTCGCGCCGGAAAAGACGCACCACGTAATCCGGCCACCAGCCGGAATGACGCATTAATCGGCCGCAGAAACTCGACTGCCGCGGTATGGCATACGCAAACCTGGTGTCCGGCGCTGCCAGGACATGCTCAATCTCTGCCCGCAGCCCAGGCGGCATCCATTCGTCTGCATCGAGTGAAATGATCCATTCTCCGCTTGCAAGATCCAGCGCACGGTTTTTCTGCGGGCCGTAGCCCGGCCAGTCGGTGGTTTCCTGGACTCTGGCGCCGTATTCCCTGCATATCTCGGTCGTGCGATCGGTGCTTCCCGAATCGACGACAATGATTTCATCGGCCCAGCGCAGGGATTCCAGGCAGCGGCGCAGCGTCGGTTCGGCGTTCTTGGTGATGACGATGGCGGATAGGTTCACAGCGCGGATTCTACCGCGTTCAGGCGGATTCCGGCCCCGCTTGCGGACTTATGTGCGGGCGAAGGCGATCAGCGACTTGCGCAGCGCCGGAACCGCGTCCTTGATCGCAGTGCCTATCGATTTCAGCCTTTCAAACCCCTCTCGATGGCGCCGTGATTTCAGGTAATCGACCTCGATGCCGCGGAAGCCGGCGGCCTCAAGCAGCATCGCCAGCTCGTCGCGGGTGAATTCGCGGTTATGGCGCAGCGGGTAGAAGGAGTATCCCCGGTCCAGCACCGGTTTGGCATACAGGTAATGCTCGCGGTAATCGTAGGTGATGTTCTTGCCGCGCAGCACGCGGCTGCGGTTGCGGAAGCTCGCCGCGTTGGGCACATCGACTTCCAGCATGCCATCCTGCACGAGCACACGGTGCATTTCAAGCAGCGCGGGCAAGTGCGAGTGCGAGAAGTGCTCCAGGACCTGGCAGCACACCACGCCGTCGAAAGCGCCATCTGCGAATGGCAACACGTCGATCTCGACGTTGCAGACGTGGAATGAAATCCCGCGCGCACCGTACGCTTGCGGATAAGCTGTCGACTGGTCCGCGAAATCGACGGCATGGCAGTCATGCCCCAGTTCGTCGAGCAGGGCCAGCAGCATGCCGTGGCCGGCGCCAACATCGAGGATCTTTTTGCTGAAACGCAGCCGGTGCGCGATCTCGCAGAAGCGGTCGACACTGCCCCGGAACACGTCGTCGAGATCGGGCCGCGCCGGGTCGAACAGCCTGCCGGCGTCGCGCAGTTCCAGGGCGAGCCGGTAAATCTGCTTCCTTGAAAAATTATGCAGCGGTTGTTGCGGCATGTTGATGGACAGGGTGACCAAGACCGGCGAACAGCACGCCGCTCATCCATACGAAGAACAGACCTTCCGCATGGTCGATCAGGGTGGAGGAAACCAGGCTGGCGACGGCGATGGTAATCACCAGGCCGCGCGCCATGGCTGGACTCTCACTGGCAGGCAGTCGGGCCGCCAGCCGCCACTGCATCCAGAACAGCGCCAGCAGCAGCGCAAGCCCGATCAAGCCCAGTTGCACGGTAACCATCAGATACTCGTTGTGCGGATTGCGGGTGGCGCCCATGGCGGTTCCCTCGACCTGTCGCGCATAGGCGGCGGGAAACCCGCCGGTGCCGACGCCCAACAGCGGGTGCTCGCGCACGATTTTCAGGCTGTTGCGGTAGAACTCCAGGCGTTGGCCTATCGATGTTGTCGAGGCCTCGGCAGGCTGCCACTTGCCGATTTCGCGCAGGGCGAGGGCGGTGCGCTGATGCAGCGTGCTGGAAGGCGTGAAGTAAGCAATGCTGCCGGTCAGCATGCCTATGATTACCGCGATCAGCAATCCGCGCCAGCGCAAGCACCAGAACAGATAATAGAACAGCAGCGCGAGCAGCACGAGCTGTCCGGTCCTGCCCTGAACCATGAACAGGACGTTGAATGCCGCCAGTGCGGCAATCGTGGAGTACAAAAACCGGGTATTTCTTGCCGTAGCGCAGCGCGCCCTGACTGCAAACAGGAAAGCGGCAAAGGCCATCAACAGGCTGTGGGTAATGTGATATTTGAATACCACGGCGTTGCCGGCCTCTCCTTTAATCAGCTGGTTGCCGACGATGAACCCGCACCAGACCAGAAACGACAACACCAGAGTCACGAGGATCGCGGCCATGAAGGCTTGCAATGCCCAATCGCCGGTTCGGCCTGCCGGCACAATCGAAATCAAAACCGCCAGCAGCAAAAAGATGGAAGCCTTGTCGAGCATGTAGAGTACGTCACCCCGGCTGCCCACACTGTAGAGCGCGCCCGCTGCGTAAAGCGCGAAGAACGCGCAGGCAAGCAGCGCGACCGGGTTGCCGCGGATCGCCGCCAGTTTTTCCCGATAGCGGCCGCCGGCCAGCCAGAAAAGTAGCAGCAAAACGACCAGCAGATTATCCAGCGCTACCGAAACGGGGATGGAAAACCCCAGCGCAACCACGGCCCAGCGCGCCGTCCGGTCGGCATGGCGCTGAGCCAATAAGAAAAAGGAGCTTTTTTCAGCCTCCTCCCCGGTGGGAGGGTTGGGATGGGGGTTGATCATGCCCCTCTCCCCCACCCTCTGCTTCGCTCCAAGTGTTCCCTTGTCCCCGCAAGCGGGGAGAGGGGGCCGTGTAGTGGAGATGTGTAGATGCCCATGCTCTCGGGGGGAAGATCGGGATGGGGGTGGGGATTAATCATGCCGCGCTCCTGCGCGTGCTTCGCTCATTGATCACCATTTCCATTCGCCGGTCTGTATTCGGGCACCCATTTTGCGAGTTCTGTTCTGACCGACGCGTCATCCGGCATGTCGGTGCGGTCAATCCACAGCGCGAGTTGCGCCAGCCAGCCGCCATCCTCCTGCCGGGCTTTCGCGATACGCAGCTTGGGATGGGGTGTTGGCAACGTGCTTTCATCGGCTGCCAGCAATTCCTCATACAGCTTTTCGCCGGGGCGCAGGCCGGTATAAACGATCTTGATATCGTTTTCGGCGAAACCGGACAGCCGGATCATGTCGCGCGCGAGATCGGCGATTTTCACCGGTTCGCCCATGTCCAGCACGAAAATCTCGCCGCCTTTTCCCATCAGTCCGGCTTGCAGCACGAGCTGCACGGCTTCGGGGATGGACATGAAATAGCGCGTGATTTCAGGGTGGGTGACGGTGACCGGACCGCCTTGCGCGATCTGCTCGCGAAACTTGGGAATCACGCTGCCGGTCGAGCCCAGCACGTTGCCGAAGCGCACCATCACGAAACGTGTAGCGGCCGCCTTTTGCAGCGCCTGGCACACCATTTCCGCCAGCCGTTTGCTTGCCCCCATAATGTTGGTGGGATTCACCGCCTTGTCGGTGGAAATGAAAACGAATTTTTCCACGCCGTGTGCAATCGCCGCCTGTGCCACGACCCGGGTGCCTGCGACGTTGTTGAGAATGGCCTGCCAGGCGTTTTCGTTTTCCATCAGCGGCACATGCTTGTAGGCCGCGGCATGAAAAATCACCGAGGGGCGGTAAGCCTGCAACAGTTGATTGACGCGCGCGGCATCCTTGACGTCGCCGATCGCACACACGATCTGCAGATGCGGGAAGCGCGAGTTGAACTCCTGCTCGATACCGTAGAGCGCAAATTCGTTCAATTCGAACAGGATGAGCTGTCGCGGCTGGTAGCGCGCGATCTGCCGGCACAACTCGGCGCCGATCGAGCCGCCGGCGCCGCTCATCATCACCACGCTGCCGCTGATCCAGGTTTTCAGCCCCGCCGTGTCGAGCACCACCGGATCGCGCCCCAGCAGATCGTCGAGCTCGACATGGCGGATTTGCGAGATCGTGACCCGGCCGCTGATCAGGTCGTCGAACGACGGCACGGTGAGCACGCTCAATCCCGCATCGCGGCACAGTTCGACCGCGCGCCGTCTCGTCACATGCGTGGCTTCGGGCATGGCGATAATGACGTGCCCGACACCGAATTTCTGTTTCCATTCCGGCAGAGTATCGAAGCGGCCCAGCACGTTGACCCCATGCAATTGCCGGCCATGCTTGGTGGCGTCGTCGTCGAGCACGCCGACGACATGCCATTGCGGGCTGCGCGCGAGCTCCTTGATCAGATTGACCGCCGCCTCTTCGGCGCCGAGCACGAACACCGGCTGTCCCTGCTTTGTTGCGAGTCCGCGCAAACCGCGTTCTTTCCAGACGCGGTAAGCGATGCGGCTGCCGCCCATGATCATCAGCACCAGCACCGGACTCATGACCAGCACCGAGCGCGGCACTGTAATTTGCAGCATGAACAATACGGCCGGCACCGCAATGGCCGCGATGGCCACCGCGGCTACGATGCGCTGCAGGTCGGGCAGGCTGGCGAAACGCCAGATGCCGCGGTAAAGCCCGAACCCCAGAAACAGCGCCGCGTGCACGGGCACGACCCAGATGAGCGACTGCAGTGCAAGCACGTCGTACAGCACCGGAATCTCAAGATTGAAGCGCAACCAGAACGCGACGAGCCACGCCGCCGCGCATGCCAGCAGGTCGTGTGCAAAAGCCAGGAAAATCCGCCAGTTGATTTTCATCGTGGATTACTCACTGCGCATATCCGGCTGAAAGCCACAATTCAGTAATAATTTTACGAGATTGTAAAAGCGGGCCGTGGAAGTCAAGCGGCATGGCGGGTAATAAAAATATATTTATAAATCAACATATTATGTTCATTCGCGCGGAGGCTGCGTTTTCCAGGCGTTTTCTACCGACGCGATCAGCGCCAGATAAATCACGACGGCCGTGGCGAGTACGGCAATCCGTCCGGCGGCGGGCAAACTAAGGGCGGTCAAAGCCGCGGCACCGCAGGCCAGCATCAGGACATATTCGGCAAGCGCGGTGCGGCGGTGCCCCCAGCCCAACTGCACCAGCCGCTGATAATAATGGTCGCGGTGCGCTTCCCACACCCGCTCGCGGCGCAGCAGCCGGCGCGCAAGCGTCACGCTGGCGTCAACAACAAACGGCGAGAACACCAGCAATGGAAACCACCAGGTCCAGTCGCGCTGCAGCCAGCCGAGCAACCCCAACGCCGCCGCCAGAAACCCCAGGGGCACTGCGCCGACGTCGCCCAGGAAAATGCGCGCCGGATGAAAATTGAACACCAGAAACGCCGCCGCCGCCGCCGCGACGGAAAAGTTCGTCAATGCGAAGGCGGTGCTGCCGGCAGCCCAGGCGGCCACACCGTAAACCGAAAAACCGATCAGTACCATGCCGCCCGCCAGGCCGTCGGAACCGTCCATGAAATTGAACAGATTCATCATCCACGCGATGGCCAGCGCGGCCACGGCGATGGTCAGCATGCCGTAATCCGGCGTCAGCACGCTGGCGGCGCATGTGCCCGCGGCGAGCAGATGCACACCCAGCCGCAGCAGCACGGGCACGCCGCGCACATCGTCCGCGAACGAAATTGTCAGCACCACTGCGCAGCCGATCCAGATCACCATGGGCAGATTGGGTGCGACGACGGCTGCGCCGATCAGAATCCCGGCACATACCGCCAGTCCCCCGGTGCGCGGCACAGGCGTCTGGTGCAGCGATCGCCGGTTGGGGTGGTCGAGCGCGATTCGGAAGAACCGGCTGCGGACAAGCCACCATGTCGTCACCAAGGCGGTGGTAAACGCCGTTAACGGAGCCCAGGCGGCATATTGCACGATTTTTGTATCTGTTTGACTTTGTTATGAATTGCGGATGATACCACTGCAGCAATGCTGCCTGCCGTATCGCGTGCTGCCGGGTGACTGCAAGTCATCTCAAAAACGGTTTGCGCTACGGTTAATCGCGCATCGCTGCCGGAGGTGGCGGACGATGTCGGGCTGCTGGTGGATCCGCAAGACGTCGATGGTTTGCGCGAGCAGATGCGGCGTTTGATCGAGGACGGCGACGAAGCCACGCGGCACGGCGCGCTCGGCATTGAGCGCGCGCGGCAGTTCACGTGGGAAGCCTGCGCGGAGAAGGCGCTGGTGGTTTGCCGGAAAGCAACGGGAAGCCGGGAATAGGAGTCACGCAGGCGTAGAGACCGGCGCGGCACACATAGTCGGACCCACAGGGCGGTCAAATTTAAAAATAACTATTTGTTTTTAAACATTAAATACTAATCGCATCTACATTTGCGTTTAGTAGCGCTAAATCGATTTTGTACTGGTGCGGCGTGGCAAGGCACCGGTCGCGATCGAGTGTAAATGGTCCGCTTCCGGATTCGATCCGGCCAATATGACCGCCTTTCGCCGGCTGCAAAAACAGGGGCGGAACTATGTCGTTGCCCGGGACGTGGAGCAAAGCTTCACGCAAACCTATCAGGACTGCCGGGTGAGCTTTGTGAGTCTCTCGCAGTTGATCGGGGAAATAGGAAGTGGTGGCTGACGTACCGACCACCGCCGGCGATTCATGGTTTGTCTGCGTGGCAGTGCTTGTATAATCCGCCGATGGTGACGATATGCAACCACTGATTGAAGCCGGCCGCACGCAATTGGCGCAACTCTGCCGCGAACATCATGTGCGGCGGCTGGAGGTGTTTGGATCGGCTGCGCGGGCGGACTTCGATCCGGCAACGAGCGATCTCGACTTTCTGGTCGAATTCGAGCCGATTGCGCCAGTCGCGTATGCGCAGGCTTACTTTTCGCTGAAGGAAGCGCTCGAAACACTATTCAAGCGACAGGTCGATCTGGTTACTCCCGCCTCGCTGAACAATCCTTACTTCCGCGCCAGCCTCGCTGCCTCCAGCGAGCGCGTCTATGCAACCTGAATCCCGCAAATATCTGTGGGACGCTTCGCAGGCAGCCGATCGGATTACCCGGTTCATCACCGGCAGGACGCTCGACCAGTATCAGGCGGACGATCTGCTGAGATCGGCGGTTGAACGTCAGTTCGAGATCATCGGCGAGTCGCTCGCCCAGTTGCGCAAAATCGACCCTGGCACTGCGGCCGCTATCCCTGAATTGCCGAGAATCGTGGCTTTTCGAAACATTCTGATTCATGGGTATGCAACAGTGGATGAGCGGCTGGTATGGGGCGTTATCGAAGGGAGTCTGCTGCCCCTGCGGGCGATCCTTCAGCAGCTTCTGGATAGCGCCTAAGCCGCGCGTTCTCGCTTACTACTCCCCATTCACCCATAATTGACGATTACAACGCAGACGGATTTTCTGGCAATGATGCAATGCTTCTAAAGCATCAAGCTCCAAAACACAACTGCCCCTATTTATTGCCGTAATGCCATGGATTCAGGAGATCTACCCCTGTTGCCTGAAAGTCGGCGATGTTGCGAGTGATCACGGTCATGCCATGCACCAGCGCCGTGGCGGCTATCAGGGCATCGCGGTCGGAGCAGGGATCGGGCACATGCAGTTTGGCGCAACGCTGCGCGACCAGCACATCGATCGGGAGAATCCGCCCGGAAAACGCAAGCAGGACATGGCCTTCGAGCCAAGCCCTCAGCGGGGCTCCCTGAGTGGGGTCGCGCCGCTCGACCAACTGGATACCGATTTCCAGTTCCAGGAGGGTGACGACAGACAGAAACAGGTTATCTGCCGACACGTTGCCTGCCCACACGATAACGTTTTTGTCGGCTTTTCCTGTCTTGGCTTTGCGCAATTCGGAAACGACGTTGGTATCGAGCAGGTACATCAAGACAGGTCCGCCGGTTGGTACAGGGGGCCGCTCAAGCGGGTTGGCTCAAAGTCGATGTCGCCATCCACGGGCATCGCTAACAACTCAACGATGCTGGACTGGCTGCGGGTGAGCCGGCGGTAGTCCTCGATGGTCAACAGCACATGCGCGGGACGACCGCGATCGGTGATGAACACCGGGCCGCTGCGAGCGGCTTTTTTGGCCCGGCCTGCGTCTTGGTTGAACTCTCGACTGGAAAGGGTAGTGATTGTCATAGAACCCCTCGCATTAATGTAGATACGTTACTACAATTCGGCGCCGAGAGCTATTACTGTTGTCTTAAATGGTTGATTTCTATCCAGATCAGTTACCCGTGTCAGACCCGTTCCACAGCCATTTTGAGGCCGGTTGCCTTCAAAATGGCATGTAACGTCGAAAAGCGAGGATTGCCGCCCGACGAGAGTGCGCGATAAAGGCTCTCTCGGGGCACGCCCGCGGCCTTGGCAACTTTGGCCATACCCGTTGCCTCCGCCACGGTTCTAAGCGCCGCAAGATAGACGCGAGAGTCGCTGTCATCCGCGGCGGCATTGAGGTATTCCGCCGCGAGCTTCGGATCGCTGCGCAGTTCGGCGACCAGGCGCTCCCGGTGCGAAACGGTCAGCTCTTTGCGCGCGGATCGCGCTTTTTGCGATTCCCGTACTCTTGCCATAACTCCACCGCCTTCTTGATATCCGCATCCTGCTTGCGCTTATCTCCGCCGCAAAGCAGAACAATCACCATCTGACCATCGCGACCGAAATAAACCCGGTAGCCTGGTCCCCAGTCGACGCGCAACTCGCTGACGCCGTCGCGAAGAAATTTGGAGTCGCCGAAGTTTCCGACTTCCAGCCGTTCCAGCCGGGCCAAAATACGAGCACGGGCCTGCCGATCGGGAAGATCCGAAAGCCACTCCGTAACTGGTTCATCACCGGCAGCCGTCCGGTAGCGCCTGATCTCAACCACGGCTGATTGTATCGTATACGTTACAGACGGGCAACATAGCGGAAACGTCGCGTTTTCCAACGATAGAAGCGACGCGCACCTTTTTGACCGTGCCCCGCTGGACGATCGACTCCGGAGAGCGTGTGTGTCGGCTGCGGTTGCCGCGTTACCCGCAGGCGGTTGCGGCCCTCGCGTGCCCGAACCACGCACAACCCATCCCCACCCCAACCCCTTTGAAGGGCAGGGAGCCATGTCGTGCCACAGTAGAACTAATCACTGAACCTAAAAACCGCAGTTGACCCTATGTGCAGTGCGTCAATTGAGGCGGATTTTGTCGCGCAAGCCAGTTGAATCCGGTGACGTGAGTGGCAATGAACTCACAAACGCGCTGCCAGACGGACATCAGGGGCAACTGCTCCGCAGTGCTTTTCCATGCCTTCAATCGCGCACTGACGGCGGTAAGCAACGTGCGCGCGTGCTGGGCGTGTGCATGCATCGGCGTGATGGACAGGTGCGCCTGTCCGGCGTGCGAGGTGAGTCGCCCGATGCCCGAGAGCAGCAGTGGGCGGCTGGTGATCGCCTCCAGCCGCGCCTTCGGGTGCGCCAGCCGCACGAACAGACTCCACCAGTTGTAGGCCAGCGCCACCGTCATCGCGGTGAACCGGCAACGCTTCAGGTCGTGCGTGGTGAACCC
>CAKKQX010000188.1 GCA_919902235.1 Burkholderiales bacterium | reverse complement strand
TGGGTACCGCTGCCGCATGTGGGCGGCGACCCTGACACGATGTTCAATGCGGCACTGACCGTCAACGGTAAAACCTGCACCCTGTCGGACCGCAATCGACCCAGATGAGCAGCAAAGTGCCGGGCCATCACAGCGCGTATGCGCTGTAGAGATTGAGCGCCACGATGCACAGCAGCATCAGTTTGAAGCTGTAGACACGGTTGTGCGCCAGCACCTCCTTGTAGGGGATGCCGTAACGACTGTGCATCGCCAGCAGCGTGTTGGACATCGGGCACGCCTGCAGGCCCACGCCCCAGGTCATCAGGAAGGTCATGGCTAGCAGGGTCGGGTCCGGATTGAGCGGCGCCAGCCACGGCCCCATCACCGAAACCATGATCACCGCATGCAGCCCCAGCCACGCAAACAGGATGATGACGGCCAGCACCACGCTCGCCTCGAAGCCGCCGAAGCGCTGGAACGGCAGTTCCAGATCGAGCGCGGCGATCATGCCCGACATGCCTGCGGACAGCACGCCCGCGGCCAGAAACAGCGACATCTCGCCGTTCATCTCCGGCAATCTGACATCGATCAGGCGTTTGACCGAAGCCAGGGCGCGATTGCCTTCGCGCACCAGCAGCGTGATGATCGTCACCAGCGGTGCCAGCGCGGCAATAATGGCCAGCACCGACCACGCCGGTTTCAGTTCATGCACGACCAGCACGC
Source organism: Burkholderiales bacterium (assembly GCA_919902235.1). Lineage (GTDB taxonomy): Bacteria > Pseudomonadota > Gammaproteobacteria > Burkholderiales > SG8-41 > CAKKQX01. The sequence goes on along the minus strand of CAKKQX010000188.1, from coordinate 9,509 downwards.
CGATGGCCAGCACCGCAGGCACCCACAGCGATTCCAGATGCAGCGGATAGCCGGCGAAATCACGCGCATGGCCGTAGCGTTTCGACGACAGGGTCAGCCAGGTGATCAGCACCGCCGCTACCGTGACCGGGATACCCACCGCCATCAGGCGCGCGAGACTGGCGCCGGGCGCCGCGATCAGCGCCACCGCCATCGCGCCGAAGAATGGCGACCACAGGGCGCCAACCATGAAGGCCTGCGTCAGGCCCAGTGCCTGTGCCAGCGTGAGTTTTGCGCGCGTTCCCAGGCGGTCGGCGAAAATCGCCACCGCGGAAAAATTGATCACCGCGCCGAACAGATGCACTCCGATCAGCGTCTTGAGCAACGCGTAGCGGCCGGTGGAAAGCGGCTCGTTCGCGGCGCCCGGACTGATACTGATCAGTTGCAGGAACGATACCGAAATCAGCATGGCGATGAGCGCAATATTCTGCGCCAGCGCCTTCTCAAAGAGCCCCGCTTTTCCGCTGGCTGCCCCCCACAGCACCCCGGCGGCGCCAAACGCGACCAGCAGCAGAGTCACCCGCGCCTGATTGCGCGACAGGCGCGGCCACAGCAGCAGGCACGCGCCCCATGCGACGAGACCGGTCAGCCAATCCGGAAACTGCGGAACGATCGCGCTCACGATGACGAGCACCACCACCGCGACGAACAACCAGGCAGCAAGGATGTAACGGGTCACGCTAAGATCTTCGCCATCTCAAAGAAGCCGGAAAAAGCTGTTAGCCGCAGATAGACGCCGATTAACGCCGACAACTCCTGCCATCACTGCCGGGATCAGACTTTATCTGCGTTCATCCGCGTTCATCGGCGATTTTATTCATGCTTTTACAGCACCCCCGACTGCCCGCCGTCGACGTTGATACAGCAGCCGGTGACATAGCTTGCCGCATCGGACGCCAGGAAAGTGATGACGTTGGCGACTTCCTCGGCTTCGCCCATGCGGCCCAGCGGCACGCTCTTGCCGGTCTTCTGGTAATGCTCGGCAACCGGGATGCCCTCGCGCGCCGCGCGCCGTTCCTGCTGCATCGACTTTATTTTTCCGACCGCCACCGCGTTGACCAGAATATTGTCCGCGGCGAACTCCCTGGACAGCGCCTTGGTCAGCGCGAGACCCGCGGCGCGACTGATGGTGGTCGGAAACGATCCGGCAAAAGGCTGCTTGGCGCCGACCATATTGAGATTGATGATGCGCCCGCCGCCCTGCTTCTTCATGTGCGGGATCGCGGCGCGTGAAGTGCGGATCTGGGCAAACACCTTGATGTTGATGTCGTGCTGCCAGGCGGCATCGTCGACCTTGCCGAACGGCGACTGCCCGGTGCCGCCGGCGTTGTTGACCACGATGTCGACACGACCATAGCGCTTGACCGTCTCATCGATGAAGCGCTCCATGTCGCCTTCCTTGGCCGCATCCGCCACCACCGGCAGCACGTCGCCGCCCAGTTTTTTGAGCTCCGCGGCGAACGCTTCGAGCACTTCCTGCCGCCGCGCGCAAAATGCGACTTTCACGCCTTCTTGCACCAGCTTCATTACCGTCGCGCGCCCTATGCCTTCGCTGCCGCCAGTGACTGCGGCCACTTTGCCGCGCAATCCGAGCTCCATTTCATGTCCTCCAAGGTTCAAGACCAAAGCGCGAATTCTGACACATCACGGCGCGACGTGCCGCAGTGATGCGGTTTGCTAAACTACGACAATGATCATCGCCATTCCCGACGATTACCACGGTCTGGTCCATAAACTCGACTGTTTCCACAGGCTTGCCGCACACGACGTGCGCATATTGCGCGATGCGGCCCCGCCAACCGGCAAGCTGATCGGCAATCTGCGCGACGCCGAAGTTATCGTGCCCATCCGCGAGCGCACGCGCTTTACCCGCGATATCATCGCGCAGTTGCCGCGCCTCAGGCTTTTCAGCCAGACCGGCCGCAGCGCGCACCACATCGATATCGCCGCCTGCACCGAACGCGGGATTGCCGTCGCCGCCGGCACCCAGGCCTCGCCCCATACCGTTGCCGAGCACACCTGGACGCTGATTCTTGCCGCACTGCGCCGCATCCCGCAAGAAACGGCGCTGATGCAGCGCGGCGGCTGGCGCGAATCGTTCAGCTTCGGCCTGCATGGACGTACCCTGGGCATTTGCGGTTTCGGCAAAATCGGCAGCCTGATCGCCGCGACCGGCAGGAGTTTCGGCATGCGCGTGCTGGTGTATGGCCGCGAATCAACGTTAACGCGGGCCAAAGCCGCCGGTTATGCCGTTGCCGGCAGCAGACAGGAATTTTTCGGGCAGGCCGACGTGCTGAGCCTGATGCTGCGGCTCACCGCCGAAACGCGTGGCAGCGTGACGGCGGCAGATCTGTCACGCATGAAACCGACCGCGCTGCTCGTCAACACCGCACGCGCCGAACTCATCGCGCCCGGCGCATTGGTCGACGCGCTGAAAAAAGGCCGCCCCGGGTTCGCTGCGACCGACGTTTACGAGAATGAGCCCGTGCTCGGAGGCAGTCACCCGCTGCTGCAACTGGACAATGCGCTGTGCACGCCGCACAGCGCCTGGGTGGAAAAAGACACTTACGAACTTTATTTCGGCGAAGCCTTCGACAATATTCTTGCCTATCTGCGCGGCGACACGCTCAATCTGCTGAACCCCGAAGTGCTCGGCGGTCAGCGCAGGCCGGCACTTGACAAATCATAAAATATAGTTTATAAACAACAAGTTATGTAACTTCTCCGGCGTCTGCACCGAGTGTCACTCAGGCTTGATGCCCGCCGCTTTGATTACCTTTGCCCACTTGGCGATATCAGCCCGGATGTAATCGTTGAGTTCGGCGGGCGTGCTGGTCATCACTTCCGCGCCCAAACCATGCAGGCGTTCTTTCACATCCGGATGCTGCAGGATCGCCACAATCTCCGAATTGAGTTTGTTGATGACCTGCCCCGGCGTTTTGGCCGGCGCCAGCAGCGCGAACCATCCCATGGCCTCGAAACCGGGCAATCCGGATTCCGCCATCGTCGGCAACCCCGGCAACGCCGCGGAACGCCTGGCGCTGGTCACCGCCAACGCGCGCAGGCGGCCCGAACGGATGTGCGCCATGCTCGACGCCATGTTGCCGAACATCAGCGACACCTGTCCACCGAGCAAATCATAAAGCGCCGGTGCGCCGCCCCGGTACGGCACATGCTCCATGATGACGCCTGACATCGAACTGAACAGCAGTGCCGCCAGGTGCGTGGCGGTGCCGGTGCCGGACGAGGCGTAGTTGATATCTCCGGGACGCGTTCTGGCGAACGCAATCAAATCCCTGACCGAGCGCACCGGCAGCGACGGATGCACCAGCAGCACGTTGGGAATGACCGCAACCATGGTAATCGGCGCGAAATCAACGAGTGTGTCATAGGGCAGCCTGGACTGCAGGCTGGGGTTGGTGACATGCGAGGTAAACGCCATCAACAGCGTGTACCCGTCGGGCGCCGACTTGGCCGCCAGTTCGCTGCCGATGATGCCGCCGGCACCCGGCCGGTTGTCCACCTGCACGACCTGTTTCCACGATTCGTACAATTTCTGCGCAATAATGCGGCTGAGAATATCAGTGCCGCCGCCGGGCGCGATCGGTGCGATGATACGGACAGTGCGACTGGGATAGTTGTCCGTATTAGTGTTAGCGTTGGCATTGCCCATCGCAATTGCTGCCACAGCCCCGCAAATCACCGCCGTACGTTTCATTGACCGCGCCTGTTCGATTAGCCCCGGATGTTGTGCGTCGCGCGCCGCGACACGGATCGGCTTGCGCACCATGCGGGTCACTTCCAAGCAATGCCGGTATTGTAATCGCTTGCCGGACCGCAACCCGCAGGATGACGGAAAAGCGCTACAATTTATGCTCCACACTACGGAATTTCAGCAATGCCCAGGCTTTTTGAAGATGAATTGCACGATGCGATGCAGCAACTGTTCGACGAAACCATAGAAGCGCTACAACTGGCCAAGGTCAGCCCGGATCTCGACGATCTTTCGGCCACGTTCGCCGTTGCCCTGCTCAAACTGGGGCTGGCAACCGGCTTTGTCGAGCAGAAACACCCGGGGTTCGCCAAGGAAGTGGAAGACAAACGGCAGCGCGTCATCGCCGCGCTCACCCAGGAACAGAAAAAACATTGAATCAGTCCAGCCGCCGATGAACGACGATAAAATTCAAAAGCAACGGACAGGATTTACAGGATTAACTGGATTACACCGAGCTTTTTAATCCCATCATGTGGTTTTGGTCTTATCCGCGTTCACCGGTGCACCCCTCAAGGGGGTATTGAAAAGAATTTATTTGCGGCTAAACAGGTTTTCCATGTCATTAAAACTACCGATTTACCTCGACAATGCCGCGACCACGCCGGTCGACCCGCGCGTGGTCGGAAAAATGCTGCCCTATCTCACCGAGCATTTCGGCAATCCGGCCAGCAGCACCCACGCTTTCGGCCAGACGGCAAGCCGCGCAATCGAGGATGCGCGCGGCGAAGTCGCCCGCCTCGTCAATGCCGAGGCGCGCGAAATCATCTGGACTTCGGGCGCGACGGAGTCGAACAATCTCGCGATCAAAGGCGCGGCACAGGCCAGCCAGCCGCGCGGCAGGCATCTGATCACGCTCGAAACCGAGCACAAGGCCGTGCTCGACACCATGCAGGAACTGCGGCGCCGCGGCTTCGAAGTGACTTATCTCGCGCCCGAATCAAACGGTCTGCTCAATCTGGAAAAGTTTCGCGCCGCCATCCGGCCCGATACCGTGCTCGCTTCGGTGATGCTGGTCAACAATGAAATCGGCGTGATCCAGGATATTGCCGCCATCGGCGCCATCTGCCGTGAACGCGGCGTCGTGTTTCATGTCGACGCGGCGCAGGCCAGCGGCAAGGTCGAAATCGATCTGGCCCGGCTTGCGGTCGATCTCATGTCGCTCACCGCGCACAAGACTTACGGGCCGAAAGGCATAGGCGCGCTCTACGTGCGGCGCGAACCGCGCGTGCGCCTTGAAGCGCAGATGCACGGCGGCGGTCACGAGCGGGGCTGGCGTTCCGGCACGCTGCCAGTGCACCAGATCGTCGGCATGGGCGAGTGCTTCCGCATCGCGCGCGAGGAAATGAATACCGAAGTGCCGCGCCTGCGCGCGCTTCGCGACAAATTATGGGCCGGGCTCAAAGACCTGCCCGAAGTGCGATTGAACGGCGATCCGGAACGGCGCATCGCCAACAATCTGAACCTCAGCCTCAGGCTGGAGAACTGCGATGCGCTGGTCTCCTCGCTCGCCGACATCGCGGTATCGTCCGCCTCGGCGTGCTCTTCCGGCACGGCTGCGCCCTCGCACGTACTGCAGGCGCTGGGCGCCGACGGCAGCAACGCGCTGCGCATCACCGTCGGGCGCTTCAACACCGGAGAGGAAATCGACTACGCCGCCCGCTACCTGCGGCAGAAAATCGACGATTGCCGCTCGGGAAAACTGCGTGCCGCGTAGCGCTGGCACTTGAATGCCGAATTTTACAACTGCGAACCGCGCCACCCGGCTGGGGTGCAGCCTGCGAAGCTCGCGGTTTCATTGTTGACGTTCCACGGCCGGTTCGCTGCGCCCGGCCGGCTTTCCGGGAATCCAGTCTCATGGGCATGACCGCAGTAGAAAAAGTGCTCGCCCTCAAGAGCGGCGTTAAAAGCGTGCGCGCGGGCGAGGTCGTCGAGCCCGATCCCGACTTCATCATGATTCACGACGGCGTGGTGATGGGCGCCAAGCGCGAGCTCGACGCCTTGGGCATCGACCGCCTCGCCGCGCCCGACAAGGTGCTGATGGTCACCGACCATGACGTGATCTACGGCAGCGCGCGGGCGGCGGAGCGCGGCGCCTTCAACCGCGAAGCGGCGCGGCAGTGGGGTGTGAAAAACTTTTTTGACGTCGGCCGCGGTGGCCACGGCCATGTTTTCCCGATGGAAACCGGCATGCTGCTGCCCGGCATGTTCTATTTCGACAACGACCGCCACGCCACCAACGCCGGCGCCATCGGCGCCTTCGGCTTCCGCATGGGCAGCGAAATCAGCCGTGTGCTCGCCACCGGCACCAACTGGGTGATGGTGCCCAAGTCGGTGCGTCTGCGCATCAAGGGCAGGCTCAGGCCCGGCGTGCACGCGCGCGACCTGGGTTTTCATATCGCGACTCTCGTCGCCCAGGGCAAGCTCGATATCGATCTCGATTACCGCGTGCTCGAATTCGCCGGCGATCTCGACCAGTTCAACCTCGCGGCGCGCACCGCGCTTTGTTCCAGCCCCACCGAGATGCGCGCCTATGGCGTTTTTGTGCCGCCTTCCGCGGAAATTCTCGCGTACGCGCAAGCGCACGCGACGCGGCCCTTCACTCCGGTTTATGCCGATGCCGACGCGCGCTACGAGGCCGACGCCGAACTCGACGTGAGCCGGCTCGAACCGCAGATCGCGCTGCCGGGCGGCGTGCACAAGGCGGTCGACCTGTCCGAGGTCGCGGGCACGGCCGTGAGCCACGCCTTCATCGGCTCCTGCGGCTCCGGCATGTACGACGACCTGCTCACCGCCGCGACCATGCTCAAAGGCCGGCGCATCGCGCCCGGCGTGCGCCTGTTCATCGCGCCGGGCTCCGAAGTCTCGACCAGGCGCATGGCGCGCGAAGGCCTGCTGCAGATTTTCATCGAAGCCGGCGCGCTCATGCTGCCGGCGGGATGCGGACCGTGCAACGACGCGGTCATCGGCCCGGTGCACTCGGGAGAAGTATCGATCTCCACCGCCGCCAACAACAACTCCGGCCGCTTCGGCGCCAGGGACGCGCAGCTCTACCTCGGCAGCCCGGCGACGGTGACCGCCTCCGCCATTGCCGGCAGGATCACCGATCCGCGCACTTTCGCGACGGGGTAAACCTTTGATGGACAGGATTAACAGGATTTTTCAGGATTGACAGGATTAAGACAAAAAACTGTTTGCTTGGGATTTTGGCAGCTGCTTGCTGAAAAAGCCGTCATTCCGGCCAAGCGCAGCGCGAGCCGGAATCCAGCCACACTTTTAAAAATTCCGGGTTCCCGCCTGCGCGGGAACGACGTTCTGATTTAGTCCTGTAAATCCTGAAAAATCCTGTTAATCCTGTCTAAAGGTTTTTGACTCCAGAAAGCAAGTCATGAGCGCATTCGAATGGAAGCTGAAAGGCCGCTGTTACAGACTGGGACATGACGTGCCTCACGCCGGCGGCGTCATTCCCAACCGGCTGATCGTCGGGCGCCATTTCGACGCCAGGGATCTGGTGCCGCATCTGTTCGCGGAAACCGATCCGGGATTTCACGAGCGCTGCAAGCCGGGCGACATCATCGTCACCGGCCGCAACTTCGGCATGGGTCCCAAGATGAACGGCTACATCGCGATGCAGGCGCTGGGCCTGGGGCTGGTGTGCGAGTCCATGCCCTTCCTCGCCTACCGCGCCGCCGTCGGCTGCGGACTGCGCGTCATGACCGACTGCGTCAACGCCACCGAAATCTGCGAAACCGGCGACGAACTCGAAATCGATTTCCGCAACGGCTTTTTCATCAACCACACCCGCGACATCCGCCGCGAATACCCGCCGCTGCCCGACTCGCTGATGGAAATCATAGAACTCGGCGGCAACACCGGCTGGCTCAGGAAGTGGCACGCTGACCGTATGGCAGCAACGGATGCCACGCCGGCTCAGGACCGCGATTGATTTGTTCCCGATTTGTTCCTCCAATGATCCAGAGAATGCATATGAAAAAACTGAAATTAATCTGCCTGTACCTGGCGATGGCATCGGCTGTCGCCAGCGCACAACCCGCATCGGACGCCGATAGATGCCAGGCCGTCACCAATAATCCGGACCTGGCGATCAAGCATTGCACCGCCGCCATCGATTCCGGCAAGATCAGCGGCGGGAATCTCGCGCAGTTGTACGCGAACCGCAGTTCTGAATGGACCAGCAAGGGCAACTACGACCAGGCAATAACCGACGCCACCGCCGCGCTCAAAATTTCCCCCAGGATACACCAGGCGCACCATCAGCGCGGCGTGGCATGGGCGAACAAGGGGGATTTCGACCGCGCCATCGCGGATTTTGACGCCGCCCTGCTGCTCAAGCCCAACGATCCGGTCGTGCACCACGCCCGCGCCGTCGAGTATGCGGTTAAAGGGGACTATCCGCGGGCGATCGCGGATTTCGACGCGGCGCTGCGTCTTGATCCCAAGTCGGACGACATGCAGTTCGCCAGGGGGCGCACGCTGTTTTACATGTCCGAGCATGCGCGCGCGGTGAACGACATCGAAGCGGCGTTCAAAGCCCAGCCCAACACTTACGTCGCGATCTGGCTTTATCTCGCGCGCAAACGCGGCGGCGTGGCGGACGCGGAAGAACTGCTCGATCGTGCCACCCGCGCCCTGGGAGTAGGCTGGCCCTCCGCGGTTATCGCGCTGTATGGCGGACGCACCGATCCGGCATCCGTTACCGCTGCCGCGACCGATCCTGACCCGGTGCGGCACCGCGAATTCCGCTGCGAGGCGGATTTCTACATCGCGCACTGGCATCTCATCAAGGGCGAGCGGGCAAGCGCGCTGGCGAAGCTGCAGGAAGTGCAACGCGCGTGCCTGAAAAACATGCTTGAATATGAAGGCGCGGTGGCCGAACTCAGGCGGCTGAAGTAGCCCCTGACGCCAATGGCACCACCTTAAGCCCGTCGCATGCGAGCGCCGGACAATTCCTGTAGGGTGCGCCCTGCGCACCACGGCGCGAATCGGTGCGCAGGGCGCACCCTACATGCCGGAATAGGCTTAAGGTAGTGACATTGGTCCCTGACGCCTTTGCCGCGCAATCCACGCACACTTTGAAATGACGCATTCCATGCATCGCAACGCACTCGACCAGCCCGTGGGCTTGCCCCTGCCCGGCTGGACGCCGCCGCCGCGCCCGCCGCGCACCGCCTTGCAGGGACGCTACTGCCGCGTCGAGCTACTCGATCCCGAGCGCCACGCAGCGCAGCTGCACGAGGCCAATCTGCGCGACGCCAGCGGCCGCGCCTGGACCTATCTGTTCGCCGGGCCGTTCGACACGCTCGCCGCCTACCGGCAATGGCTGGCAACGGCCTGCCTCGGCGACGATCCGTTGTTTCACGCCATCATCGATGCCGCGACCGGCAAGGCCGTCGGCGTGGCGAGCTTCATGCGCATCGACGTCAACAACGGCGTGATCGAAGTCGGCAACATCAACTACTCGCCGCTGCTGCAGCGCACGCCCGCCGCGACCGAAGCGATGTACCTGATGATGAAGCGCGTGTTCGAACTCGGCTACCGGCGTTACGAGTGGAAATGCGACTCGCTCAACGCGTCCTCGCGCGCCGCCGCGCAACGGCTGGGATTTTCCTACGAAGGCATCTTCCGCCAGGCGGTGGTTTACAAAGGCCGCAGCCGCGACACCGCGTGGTACGCGATG
>CAKKQX010000187.1 GCA_919902235.1 Burkholderiales bacterium | reverse complement strand
GCTGAATGCGCTGCCTTACGGGAAGGAAATCGCCCAACGCCTCAAGCGCGCCGGGCACAAACTCGACAGCGACAAACCCTTTGTCACCGACCTGCCCAACCAGAACGCCACCCGTGTCGCAGTCGCCGGGATTGACCCGGCCGCCAGCGCCTTTGAACTACTGACACTCGCGCGTGGCCTGGTAGCGGCGCATAAATCCCAGAAGCCCGGACAGCTTCTGATCGCGTGCTTCGGACTCAAACCGAATGATGCGGAACGCGCCTGCGAAGCTGTGCTGGCGGCGATTCTGGCGGCGCATTTCTCCCTGCCGGATTACAAGAGCAAACCGGAAAAACCGGCCAGGCTGCGCGAGGTACATATATATGGTCACGCCTCGGTAGATGGTTATGCCCGCACCATTGCGGAAGCCAGGGGCAATAATCTGGCGCGCTGGCTCACCGCCCTGCCGCCGAATGAACTGACGCCTGGCAATTACCGCCAACGCATCGAGAAACTGGCGCGTGAGTACAAGTGGAAAACCGAATTTCTCGATATTAAAAAACTCAAGGCGCGCGGCGCCGGGGCCTTCCTCGCCGTGGCCCAAGGCAGCCCGGAGCCGGACGCCGGCATCCTGCGCCTGCGTTACACGCCAAAAAGAAAATCGTCGAAATCCGCGCTCGCCCTCGTCGGCAAGGGCATCTGTTTCGACACCGGCGGCACCAACCTGAAACCGGCCAAGTACATGCACGGCATGCACGAAGACATGGAAGGCAGCGCCGTCGCCCTCGGCACCCTGCTGGCGCTGACGGAATTGAAAGCCGATTTTCCGGTGGACGCCTGGCTGGCGCTGGCGCAGAACCACATCGGACCGAAATCCTACAAACAGAACGACGTGGTCAAGGCGGCCAACGGCAAGACGATTGAAGTTGCCCACACCGACGCCGAAGGCCGCATGGTTCTGGCTGACACGCTTTATTTCGCCTCGCAGCAGAAACCGAAACTGATCGTCGATTACGCCACCCTCACCGGCGCTTGCGTCGGCGCGCTCAGCACGCGCATGAGCGGCACGCTGACTAATCGCGAAAAACTGGTTCCTGTTCTGATCGAAGCTGGTAACGCCTCCGGCGAACGCGTCTGGCCATTCCCGCTGCCAAAGGACTACGAAGACGCGCTCAAGAGCGAC
>CAKKQX010000186.1 GCA_919902235.1 Burkholderiales bacterium | reverse complement strand
GCGCATTCGCCCGAACCGCGGAAGATTTTCTCGAGCGCCTGCGTGAGCGGAAACCTGTCGAGCATGTAGGTCAGCCCCGGACCGCATTCGGGCAGCTGGTCTTTGGGCAGATGCTGCAGCCATACATGACGGGTGGCGATCGCCGCGCCGAGCCCGGCCACCATGAACAGCAAGCCGCTGTAGCCAATGCCGCCTTTCCTGCCCGGACCGTGCAATGCCGCGACAAGAAACAGAATCATCAGCGCGATGAACGCGACACGCTGCAAAATGCACAGCGGACACGGTTCCTGAAGCTCGACATGCTGCAGGTAGAGCGCAACTGCGAGCAGTCCGGCGCATACCAGGAAACCAATCAGATACCCGAACCGCGGCGTCATGCGTCTCAAATTCATATGTATGCCAGCAATCGTCCACAAGTGATGACACCGAACCACAGCATCAGCGAAAACGCGGCACGCAGCATGTCTTGCCCTTTTTTGATGCCGGTTGGAGTCCGGACCACGGCGTAAGTTTACAGTACACTGGCCACATGATTCACGTCACCCGCAATATCGCACTCGACGAAACGGAAATCGAGGAGCGTTTCATTCGCGCCTCGGGCCCCGGCGGACAGAACGTCAACAAGGTCTCTACTGCGGTACAGCTGCGGTTCGACGTGACACATTCCAGATCCCTGCCGGATTCGGTGCGGTCCAGGCTTGTCATCCTTGCCGGCAAACGCATGACCGGCGCCGGAGTGCTGATGATTACCGCACAGCGCTTCCGCACCCAAATCCGCAACCGCGCCGATGCTCTGGCGCGCCTGATTGAACTGGTGCGCGCCGCCGCACGCCCGGTCGCAGTGCGCAAGCCGACCAAACCGACGCGCGCTGCGAAGCGGCGCCGGCTTGCCGACAAGCACCGCCGCGGCGAAACCAAACGCCATCGCCACATTCATCAGGCAGAAAGCGATTGATACGCCGTCCGTCGAGCCGGTCGGTAACGCCCCTGCGCAAAACCGCGACGGAATAAAAGTGCACGCCATCCTGTTTGCAGAGCAGATAGCAGACTGCCGATACGATGTCATCGCACCGCGAAACCCTTCCCAGGATCACTCCGTCACCTGCAGGGTATGGGTAACGAGTTGAGTCCGGTTCCAATAATGCAGCTGGTAGGCGGGCGGCTCGTCCGGGGCCGCATCGAATTTATCTCTTGCCAGTCCGGGAATGCTTTGAAACGCCGCGCTGGGACAAATGCCGACCACGCTGCCGTTCCAGCGTGCCTCGACCATTCGGTGCAGATGCCCGCAAGCGATGCGCTCTACCTGCGGGTGCTTTCTGATGATTACACCCAGGCGTGCAGCATCATCGCCGGCAAGCGCAATCTCATCCATATAGTGGATTCCGGTGGCGATTGGCGGATGGTGCATGAAAATGAGCGTGGGTTTATCCGGCTCCGCCGCGAGTGTCATTGCAAGCCATTCGAGCTGTTCCGCGCCCAGGGCGCCGCCATCTGCGCCCGGCAGCACCGTATCGAGCATGATCAGCCGCACCGGCTGGCACTCGATCGCGTAGTAGAGCATGTCGTGCGTCGAAAAAAGGTAACTATGGTCACCAAATTCAGCCCTCAACGCAGTACGGTCGTCATGATTTCCCGGCATCAGATAGACCGGCATCGGCAACGGCGCCAGCAGCTCGCGCAATATCTCGTATTCTGCCGGTGCGCCCATGTCGACGAGGTCACCGCTCGCCACCACGATTTCCGGAAGCGGCTGCAGCCGGAGCAAGTGGCCGACGCAGCGGGCGAAACACGCCGCGGTGTCGATGCAGCCATAGGCAAGATGCCCCCGCTGGCCGACATGAAGATCAGATATTTGCGCGATTACCATAACAAGGGCGGGAACTTTCTGTCCGATTTACAACTAACTCCATTTGATTGATTCGCCCGATGTGCACGGCTCACACTTGCTCCCGAAGCCGCTATCATAGCCCCGGTTTTTCCGGCACATTATGAACATGCTGAAAACAATTACCATACTTTGCACCACCATTGCGCTGCTGATCCCGCCGCTTGCTGGAAACGCCCAGCAGATCGATTACGGCCGCAGCCAGATCACCTTCACATCAAGGCAGATGAATGTACCTGTCGAAGCGAAATTTAACAAGTTCACTGCCCAGATCACGTTTAACGCCGCCAAGCCGGAATCCAGCAAAGCCACGATCGAAGTCGATGTCGGCAGCTACGATATTGGGTACGACGAGTTTAATAACGAGGTTCAAAAAAAGGACTGGTTCGACACCAGGAATTTTCCCAGGGCGATATTCGTTTCTTCGAGCGCGCGTGCGCTGGGCAATGGCCGTTACGAAGCCCGGGGGCCGCTCACCATCAAGGGCAGGGCACACGAAATCACGGCGCCTTTCACCGTCAAGACCGATGCCTCCGGAAACTCGATTTTCGAAGGCACGTTCAACATCCGGCGGCTGCAATACAACATCGGCGAAGGCGTATGGAAGCACACGGACGTGGTAGCCGATGAGGTTCAGATCAGGTTCAGGCTGCATGCAGGCGGCAATCTACCCCTGAGAAAATAAGTACTTATCGAGTATCCTCTGAACAAAAAGGAGCAATAATGAAACTGGGATTAGGAGTAGTAATGGGTCTGTTGCTTGCCGCACCCGTTTCTGCGGCGCCCGAAACCTACGTGATCGATACACCCCATTCCTTCAGCAATTTCGAAGTCGGGCATCTGGGCGTAACCTGGATAAGGGGACGCTTCAACAAGACCACCGGCAAGATCACGCTTGACCGTGCCGCGAATAACGGCAGCATCGAAGCTGAAATCGATGCCTCTTCCGTTGATACCGGGTACCCCCGCCGCGACGAACTTCTGCGCACCGAGGATTATTTCAATTCCGCCAAGTTTCCCACTATCAGTTTCCGCTCAAGCAACTTGCGCTTCAAAGGTGATGCCCTGGTGAGCGCCGACGGCGAGCTGACCATGTTGGGCGTGACGCGGCCGGTGAACCTCGAAATCACGTCTTTCAAATGCATAACGCACCCGGTCAACAAGCGCGAGATCTGCGGGGCGGTTGCCCATGGCACCCTGCAGCGCTCCGGATTCGGCATGACCCAGGCGTCCCGCAGTCTCAGCGACGAAATTCGCATCTATATCAACGTCGAGGCCATAAAAAATTAATTCAGGCCTGCGGCGGCAGGCCCGCAGTTTTCGGCCGGCCTTGCCGGAGGCGCTGAATTGCACGGCCTAGAGTGATGATGCGTATCCGCCATGACTACCGCAGCGAAAAACCCGGCAACACAAACAAGCAAACGATATGACTGACAGCCGTACAGGCTACAACGCTGTAGCGATCGGCCTGCATTGGCTGATATTCGTGCTCATCATGGCAAACTGGTCGCTGGGAATTTATATGGTCGATTTGCCCATTTCCCCCCACATGCTCAAATCTTTTTCCTGGCACAAATGGGTAGGCGTCACGATTTTTCTGATTATGATCCTGCGGGTGGCCTGGCGTATCAGCCATCCCCCTCCGCCGCTGCCAGCTACGGTGCCTCACTGGCAACG
>CAKKQX010000185.1 GCA_919902235.1 Burkholderiales bacterium | reverse complement strand
GGGATCGCGGTGCTCGTAGGATTCGAGATCGGGAAAAATCACGGTGGAAGTGCGGAAAACCGGCGTGTTGACCATGCCCTGGAATTGCGCGGGGTCGCGGCCGAGACGGGTGAGTAAAGTATCTTTTTTCATGTTCAAGTATGATCCTCTGTCCGCGACATTTTTATATTGTGGACTTTTGGCCGGATATTGCGCGCCACCCGCGGGCGGCGCAAAACAAGGGCTCGGCTAAATACCGGATTTTGCGCTATCCTAGCGGATAAACAGATATTCAAATAACACAATTCATCGCGGGGCGGGACACATCCTCTGGCCGCGCAGCAAGCAGCATTCAGCAGCGACCATTCACTTCCGGACAGGACGACCATGGAACACCATTTACTCGAAGTTGACGGCATGCGCGTGTCGCGGCGTGAGGACTTGCGCCTGATGACGGGCGCGGGCAAGTATGCGTCGGACTGGAATCTGCCCGACCAGCTGCACGCTTTTTTTCTGCGCGCCGACCGCGCGCACGCGAAAATCGTGTCCGTCAATGTCGAACGCGCGCTCAAGCATCCCGGCGTGGTGCGCATCTACACCGGCGCCGACGCGGTGGGCGCAGGATACACCAGGCCGCTCACCATGCTCACCTTCAAGGGCAAGGACGGCATGCAGGTGCGCCAGCCCGAGCGTCCGGTGCTGGCGCATGGCCGGGTGCGCTGCGTCGGCGAGCCGGTCGCGATGGTGGTCGCGGAATCCGCGCTTATTGCGCAGGATGCCTCGGAACTGATCGAAGTCGAATACGAAGAACTGCCGGTGGTGATCGATCCCGAAGCCGCGCTGGCGCCCGGCGCGCCGCAGTTGCACGACAACGTGCCGGGCAATCTGCCGTTCGAGTTCGAGGCGGGCGACGCCGCCGCGACCGAAGCCGCGTTTGCAAAAGCGGCGCATGTGACGCGGCTCAAGCTTGCGGTGACGCGGGTTGCGCCGAGTCCGATGGAGCCGCGCGCCTGCCTCGCCGCCTACGACCCGCGCGACGAGCGCTACACCGTGCATGTGCACGTGCAGGGCGTGAACATGATGCGCAAGCAGCTTGCGGCCTACATGAATATGCCGGAGGACAAAATCCGCGTCATGGCGCGCGACGTGGGCGGCGCCTTCGGGCAGCGCAGCCTCGGTTATCCCGAATACTGCATGCAGATGCTGGCGGCGAAGGAAATCGGCCGTCCGGTGAAATGGGTGAGCACGCGCTCGGAAGGTTTCGCCACCGATTCCCACGGCCGCGCGAATTACGTCAAGGGTGAACTCGCGCTCGACGCCGCAGGCAACTTCCTCGGCCTGCGCGTGGACTGGATCGCCGACATGGGCGCGTATCTGACGCCGACCGGCCCGGTGAGCCATTTGCGCAATCCGAGCACCTGTCTGACCGGCGTCTATCGCATCCCGGCGCTCTACGGACGCTGGCGCACGGTGCTGACCAACACCAATCCGATCGCGGCCTATCGCGGCGCGGGGCGCCCTGACGTCGCGTACGTTATCGAGCGGCTGGTGACCCAGGCCGCGGTCGACACCGGAGTCGACGCTGCAGAACTGCGCCGGCGCAATTTCATCCCGCCGGAAGCGTTTCCCTACAAGACTCCGACCGGATCGACTTACGAGAACGCCGATTTGCCGGGCCTGCTCGACAAGGCGCTCAAGCTCGGCGACTGGCAGGGCTTCGCCGGGCGGCGCAGCGCATCCGGGAAGGCCGGCAAGCTGCGCGGCATCGGCATTTCCACGGTGATCGAAAACACCGGTGCCGGCTTGTTTCCCAAGGACCAGATCGAGATGCATGTTGCGGCAGACGGCACGGTCACCGCCTACACCGTTTGCCATTCGCAGGGACAGGGGCACGAAACCTCTTTTGCCATGATTATTGCCGAGACCCTGGGCATCGCGTTCGACCGCGTGCGCGTGCGGCAGGGCGACGAAGACCATCCGCTCATCGGCAACCACGCCGGCGGCTCGCGTTCCACGGTCGGGGCGGGCAGCGCCTGCCACGTCACCGCGAAGAAACTGATCGAGGAAGGCAAGGCGCTGGCGGCGCTCGAGTTGGGCGTGGAGCCGTCGCAGATGGCATACGCCAACGGCGCTTTCCGCACCGCCGAGTCCAAACGCAGCATCACGCTGGCCGATCTCGCCAAGGCGAAAAAGTTTGTGGTCACGGCCGAGGGCAGCTTCAGTTCGACCTTCCCCAACGGCTGCCACATCGCCGAAGTCGAGATCGATCCCGCCACCGGCGTCACGCAGATCGCGTCGTACATTACCGTCGACGATTGCGGCAGGGTGATCAATCACGCCATCGTCGAGGGCCAGATGCACGGCGGCGTCGCGCAGGGCGCGGGCCAGGTGTTCGGCGAAGAAGTCGTTTACGACCGCGCGACGGGGCAGCTCCTGACCGGCAGTTTTGCCGACTACTACATGCCGCGCGCCGGACTGGTGGGCGAAATCAGCATGGAAGAGCATCCGACGCCGTCCAAGGTGAGCCCGCTCGGCGTGAAAGGCATGGGCGAGTCCGGCTGCACCGCTTCGCTGCCCGCCCTCACCACGGCGGCGCTCGATGCGCTGCGGCCGCTGGGCGTGCAGCATCTCGACATGCCGCTCACGCCGTCGAAAGTGTGGTCGGCGATTGTGGCGGCGAAGGCCGGCAGATAATTTCTGAAATTCCCGCCGCGGCGTGATTGCGGCAACCACGAGAAGGGGTCCACGTGTACCAGTTCAATTACGTCAAGGCGAAATCCCTGAAGGAAGCGGGCGAACTGCTTGCCGCCCATCCGGATGCGAAACTGCTCGCCGGCGGCATGACGCTGTTGCCCACGCTCAAGGCGCGGCTGGCGCAGCCCACGCATCTGATCGACATCGGCAGCCTTGCAGGGATTAAAAAAATCACATTAAAAACCAAGAAGTTGGTTATTGGCGCGGCCGTGTCCCATCACGCCGTCGCGGTTTCGGACGAAGTGAAAAAAGCCATTCCCGCGCTGGCCCGGCTCGCCGGCCTGATCGGCGATCCGCAGGTGCGCAACCGCGGCACTCTCGGCGGTTCGGTTGCGAACAACGACCCGGCCGCCGATTATCCGGCCGCCGTGCTCGCGCTCAACGCGAAAGTGGTCACTGCGCGGCGCAGGATCAAGGCCGACGATTATTTTCAGGGCATGTTCGCGACCGCGCTCGAACCGGGCGAGATCGTCAAGAGCATAGAATTTCCGCTGCCGCTGCGCGCGGCGTATGCCAAGTTTGCGCACCCGGCGTCGGGCTACGCCATGGCGGGGGTGTTCGTGGCGCAGGTCGGCAAGCACGTGCGCGTCGCCGTCACCGGCGCGGGCGCGGGCGTGTTCCGCTGGAGCGCGGCCGAGAAGGCGCTCAGGAAAAACATGAGCCCCGCAGCGCTCGACAAGCTGACGGTGGACGCCACCGATCTCAATGAGGATATGCACGCATCGCGCGAATATCGCGCGAATCTGGTCAAGGTCATGGCGCAGCGTGCTGTCGCGCAGCTTGCCGGACAATAAAGGAAAATCAGCATGACTACAGTCAAAATCAACGTCAACGGCAAGAGGCACGTGCACGAAGTCGAGGACCGCACGCTGCTGGTCAATTTTCTGCGTGACACCCTGGGACTCACCGGCACCCACATCGGTTGCGACACCAGCCAGTGCGGCGCCTGCACCGTGAACGTCAACGGCCGCGCGGTGAAGTCGTGCACCATGCTGGCGGTGCAGGCGCAGGGCGCAAAGGTATTGACCATCGAAGCCATGGCGCGCAAAGGCAAGCTGCATCCCATACAGCAGGCGTTCACCGAATGCCACGGCCTGCAGTGCGGCTTCTGTACCCCCGGAATGATCATGGCGACAGCCGGATTGCTCGAGGACAACCCCGATCCGAGCGACGACGAGATCATCCACGGCCTCGAGGGCAATCTCTGCCGCTGCACCGGCTATGTCAACATCGTCAGGGCGGTGAAGCGCGCGGCGGAATTGCAGCGCGGCGCGCAATAGCGCACGGCCGGTTTTTAGGCTGCCGCGGCTGCCTGACGCCGCAGCGCGGGCAGAACAAATCCTTTTTACCCAGCGGCTG
This sequence comes from Burkholderiales bacterium, assembly GCA_919902235.1. Lineage (GTDB taxonomy): Bacteria > Pseudomonadota > Gammaproteobacteria > Burkholderiales > SG8-41 > CAKKQX01. The sequence goes on along the minus strand of CAKKQX010000185.1, from coordinate 4,933 downwards.
GCCGCATTCGTGGCAGCGCCGCAGCCAGTTCGCCATCTTTTCCCCCTTCAGGCTTTCGGCGGAATCACCGGCAGCAGCACGTGCGCCGGCCGTTGCGCACCGAAGTGCAGCGTGACCTTGCCGCCGAATACGGCTGGCGGCCGGTCGGTCGGATCGTCATGGGTGAAGGGGCCGCAGCCGCGCATCGGGTTCTTCATGTTGGACAGCGTCGCCGCCTCGTCCTCGTGCTCGTAGTCCTTGCCGCGTATCGTCAGCGCCAGGCGATAGCCCTGGGGCACCACGATGCAGGTGGGCCAGATTTCCACATCCAGTTCGCAGACCTCGCCCGGCGTGAGCGGCTGCTTCTCATCGTGGGTGTGATAGGGCCGGTGCGGCAGGCTTAATGCCGGATCGAGCTTGCGGTGGGAGGCGCGCAGCCAGCCCTGGCCGACCGGCGTGCGCGGGTCGAGCGCGCCCTGGAACAGCACTTCCTTGCCCTGGGGATCGAACACGCGCAGCACCGCGAAAATATCGGCATCGGCGGTGGTCGATGAAATCCACAGCTTGAGTGCCGACGGCCCGGTGATTTCCATCTCGCGCTCCAGCGGCGGCGTGGAGAACGTGACGCCACTCCCCGTTGCGTCATAAATAATTGATTTCATTGAATTATTTTTTTCAGCCGTGAGGCGCAGCCCGTCCGGATCGAGGTGAAATCGCGTCCATTGCGTGCGTGCCGGCGGCCATTCGTTTTCATGACGCAGCACGAACTTCTCGCCGGGATGGCGCACCTGCAGCTGCACGCGCGGCTGCCGGTCCCAGCCGTTGTTCTCGTCTTTGAGGAAATAATCGAAGAAGCGCTTCTGCAGTTGCACGCCGTAGTCGGTGTAGAACGGCGCCCAGTGCGAGCCGCCGTGCGCTTCCAGCCATTTTTGCGCCGATGCCGAACGCAAATAGCCTTCGAAGTTGCCGCGCGTGTGCAGGCCCTGGCCGCCCCAGTTGGCGGCGCACAGCAGCGGCACCTGGATCTGGTCGAACTGCGCCGAGCGCTCGCGGTAGTAGGGCCCGTCGAGCTCGCGGGTGAGAAAGTCATTCCAGATGTCGCCGCGATTTTTCGCGAGCTCGTCTTCCGAGAGCGTTTCCGGGCCGCACACCAGTTCGCCGGTGACGCGGCTCTTCGGTCCGCGCGTGCCGCCGCCGTGCTGCACCGTCTTCACCTGCATCTCCTGCCAGTGCTTGCGGAAGCTGCAGATGATGCCGCCATGCCGCCCCGACTCGCGGTAGCAGTCGCTCCAGCCTTCCCACACGCAGATCGCCGCGAGGTGCGGCGGCTGCAGCGAGGCCGCGCGCCACTGGTTGCTCGCGTAGTACGAGATGCCGTTCATCCCCACTTTGCCGCTGCACCAGGGCTGCGCCGCCGCCCATTCTATGCATTCGTAGATGTCGCGGCTTTCGCGCGCGTTGTTGTGATCGAGGTAGCCGGGCGAGCGGCCGGCGCCGCGCGAATCCACGCGCATGCAGACGTAGCCGTCGGGCACCCATTTTTCAGGGTCGACGACTTCCCAGCTCTGGTAGCGGTTGCTGCTGCCGCTGACGGCGTCGGGATTTTCGCGCACCATGATTTCCCACGCGGTCTTGTAGCCGTCCTGGAACGCGAGACCCTTGCCGTACGGGCCGTAACTGAGCAGCGCCGGGTAGCGGCCCTCAGCAACCGGCCGGAACACGTCGGCGCGCAGCACCAGGCCATCATCCATTTCTATCGGCACGTCCCAGTCGATGCGCATGCCGTCTCGAATTTCACTTTTTGTATAGGTGCTCATTTCAAAATCCGGAAAAATGATCAGCCGCCGATAAACGCCGATGCACGCCGATTCGAACCAGGCCGCGGAAACATGATTTGAGTGCTGCGAGCTTGCCGGTTGGCCTGTTGATCATGCTTTTCATCCGTGTTCATCGGCGTTTATCGGCGGCCAAACACGTCTTTTAGCTGCGATTCAGTTTCTCGTCGAACCAGTTCCACATGTCGGCGACCACCAGCGTCAGGTAATCGCGCTGGCAGTGCTGCGAGCCGCCTTCCTCGGCGCTGTAGATGCGGAAGGTCTTGTCTAGGGAGCCGCAGGCATCAAACTGCTTTTGCGCGTCGGCGAGTGGAATCTGCTCGTCCTCGGCGCCGTGTACCAGCAGGAAGGGGCAGCGCATTTTCTGCATCACGCCGTCGAGCTTGAACGGTTCCAGGGTTTGGAGCGCGGCGTCCAGCGTATCCACGCCCAATATCCACATGATATGATGGCCCGGCACCGACAGCGAGGTCTTGAACCGGGCGTCGATGCGTTTTTTCCACGTTGCGTGGTAGTCCCACTGCGCGCCCCACGCGATGCAGGCGGCATAGCGATGGTCCAGTGCGGCGCAGCGCGGGGCGTAATAGCCGCCGAGGCTGATGGCGACGATGCCGATTTTTTTCGCATCGACGTCGTCGCGCTGTTCCAGAAAATCGATGCACGCGCTGCCGGCGACTTCGTAATCGTAGCGCAGCACGTGGTTGCGGAAGCGGATCGCCTCGCCGGTGCCGGGGCCGTCCATCACCAGTACCGAAATGCCGCGCTTGATGAGGTCGGGCACGCCGCGCATGTACTGGATTTCCTTGGTAACGTCGAGCCCGTCGAAGAACACCACGCACGGTGGTTTTTTCGACTTCGCGTTCTGCGCGTGCACGAAATAGCCGGGCAGGCTGCCGTCGGCGAACGGCACCTCGCCGATTTCGATTTTGATATCGGTCAGCGCAGCGTGGCGGTGAAAGCATTCAACGCCGGCGCGGAAAGCGTCCAGCGCCGGCTGGTCCTTGGGCGTGCGGAAGCGCTCGCCCATCTGGTAGTAGTTGCACGCGCGCAGATAGGCATGGCTTGCAGCGTAGCGGTGACCACCGTGCTCGAACTTTGCGGCGTGGGCGCGCACGCCGTCGGCAACTTTCAGGCAGGCATGAAACCAGGCTTCATCGTCCTCCGGCGCCTTGTCCCTGAGCGCGATGCCGATCTTGTGCAACTCGCCGATCTCGGCGCCGCCGTAGGGCGCCGAGCTGAGCATGTTGATGAATCCTGCCGACCAGCGATAGTTGCCGGGGAAGTACATGAAATAGGGCGGTTCTTTTTTTTCAGCCATGGATTGTTTTTCCTTTTGTGCTAATGGATGAACCAGTGACGCCCGCATCCCGGCCCTCGTCCCAGGAGCATGGGTATCTACACATCTCCACTACACGGCCCCCTCCCTCTCCCCCTCCCTCTCCCTCTCCCCCTCCCTCTCCCGCCCCAAGGCGGGCGAGGGGGTTTCTTTGAGATGTGTAGATACCCATGCTTCAGGAGCGGGGAGAGCAAGCGCCGTTCACTGGTTCACGCTACTGCCTGGGTATGCCGGCTGCTCTGGCGACTCTCGCCCATCTTTCCGTTTCGGTTTTGATGAACGCCGTGAATTCCGCGGGCCCTTCTCCCGCGACTTCAAAGCCCTGTCTTTCGAGCTGCTTGCGGGTTTCGGGATCGTGGAGGGGCTTGCTCAGCACGGCATGGATGCGGTCGATGACGGGCCTGGGCGTGCCGGCCGGGGCCAGGATGCCGTTCCAGTTGTAGCTGGAAAAGCCTTTCACGCCCTGCTCCTCGGCAGTCGGCACATCGGGCAGCAGCGGCGAGCGCGCCGTCGCGGTGACGCCGAGCGCGCGCAATTTGCCGGCGCTGATCAGCGGCGCCGATTGCGCGATTTGCACATAGGCGAAGTCGATATTGCCCGCCATCATGTCGACGACGTAGAGCGCCGCGCCTTTGTACGGCACCATGGTCATCTTGATGCCTGCCAGGGTGGAAAAAAATTCGGTGCCCAGATGCCCCACGGTGCCCATGCCCGGGGTGGCATAGTTGATCTTGCCGGGCTGCGATTTTGCCAGCGCGATGAACTCCCTGAGGCCTTTCGCCGGCACGCTGGGGTGCACGCACATGCAGCTCGGGCTCCGCGCAATCAGCGTGATCGGCGCGAAATCCCGCAGCGTGTCGTACGGCATCTGCTGGCGCACGCTGGGGGCGATGGTCAGCGGTCCCGGATTGCCACCGAGCAGGGTATAGCCGTCGGCCGCGCTTTTCGCCACGGCTTCGGTGCCGATCACGCCGCCCGCGCCGCCGCGGTTGTCGACGATCACCTGCTGGCCGAGCGCCGCGGTGAGCTGCTGTCCCGCCCAGCGCGAGTGCGTATCGGTGGGACCGCCCGCCGCGAACGGCACGATGATGCGGATGACCTTGCCGGGATAAGTTTGTGCCGTAGCGGCTGCGGCATAGCCCAGCAATGCCAATACAAGACCTGCCAACGTCTGAATCTTCATCGGGTGCCTCCTCTCTGTGTCGGAATTCGTCGTACTGCGCCCTGTTTTTTGGATTGTTTGTTCCATTCTAGCGGATGCGCAGACGGTCCGACATATAAAGCCTGCGTTATGGCGGGCATATCGCGCGGGCATGCTGGCGCCGGCTGAAGGGTATTTCCAATCTGGTAAACTCCGGGGCTCTGTGCGACTAACAATCAGCGAGGAGCGACATGCCTGCAGCACGCAAAAAATCCGCCAAAACCAAATACCGCGACATCCTGTACGAGGTGAAAGACCAGGTCGCATGGGTCACGATCAACCGCCCGCGCGTGCTCAATGCTTTCCGCGAGCAGACGCTGGACGAGATGACAGACGCGCTCAAGTCCACGCGCGAAGACCCGTCCATCGTGTGCGCGGTGGTCACCGGCGCCGGCAGGCAGGCGTTTTCGGCGGGCGGCGATTTCTACGCCATGAAGCGCCTCAATTTCACTAACGCCTATATGTGGAACGACCGCATGCTGGGGCTGGCGATGACCATCCGCGGCCTGCCGATTCCGGTGATCGCCATGGTCAACGGCTGGTGCATGGGCGGCGGGCACGAGCTCGCGCTGTGGTGCGACC
>CAKKQX010000184.1 GCA_919902235.1 Burkholderiales bacterium | reverse complement strand
ATGGGTTTGTTCGGTTCTGTATCCAGCAAAGAAGTCGATGCGTTTGCCAAGGAACTGGCGGAAGAAGTGGCAAAGCGCTATCCCCCGGCGCTCGACCAGGGCAGCGGCGCTCAACGACTGTCACAGAAGAGATTGACTGCCATTCTTGAGGATGCCTGCAGCAAAGCGGTCGAGTTCAGGAAACAGCACAAGCTTGGGGTCTACAAAAAAGCACGCCTCGGCAACACTTTCCGCTGGGAACTGAAAGAAATGGGCTATAGCGAGAAATTCGTCGAGACGGCGACCGAGGGTCTGATCGTTTACATCACGCGCAACAGCTAGCCGGATCAGATCGTTCCCTGTGCCGGCGGCGCCACATACCCGGGAATGGTGGCGGGATCGACATCATCGATCTGCTCAGGGTCGAGAAACTGTTTTGCATACTTCTCGTAGATCTTTTCCCACATGAACACGTCGAACAGGTCGGGGTCGATGTGCCCGTTGAGCTTGAATTTCCCGAGTATGGTCAGGGCTTCGGTTAGGGTCTTGCCCTTCTTGTAGGGCCTGTCCTTGGCGGTAAGCGCCTCGAAAATGTCGGCGATGCCCATGCAGCGCGCCTGCACCGACATCTGCTCCCGGGTGAGTCCGCGCGGGTAGCCTTTGCCGTCCATGCGCTCGTGATGACCGCCGGCAAATTCGGGCACCCTGTTCAGGCCCTTCCCCGGCTATCGGCCAGGGGGGTTTTACTGTGCTCCGAGCGTGGCCACAGGTTCGATATGCCGATACCGCTTCGAATCCTTTTCAAGCCCCCACAGATCGAGCGCCTCCTGCATGCGCAGCCAGCTCTCGGGCGTGGTACCGGTCAGGCGCGCGATCCGCATGGCCATATCGGCCGACAGCGCGCGTTTGCCGTGCAGCAGCTCGGACACGCTCAACCTGCTCACTCCAAGCCGCTCCGCGAGCCTGGTCTGCGTCATACCGAGCGCCGGCAGCACGTCCTCGCGCAATACTTCGCCCGGGTGCGCAGGCTTACGCCTGGGATCTCTCATGCTCTTCATCAGTGATAGTCCTCCAAATTAACGTCTATGGCATCACCATCGACAAACCTGAACGTAATTCGCCAGTTACCCGACACTGACACGGCATAGGTGCCTTTGCGGTCGCCCTTGAGTCCATGGAAGCGGTAGCCCGGCAAGTCCATGTCCCCGGGCTTTGCCGCCGCATCCAGACGATCCAGGAGCCTCAGGATGCGTGCCGCCTGCCTGGCGGCAATACCGCTGCGGTCGCTTTTTGAAAAGTACCGCTCAAGTCCTTTGTGCCGGAAACCGCGTATCACCGACCGTGTGTCATGTATGGCATTACATGCATTGTAATGCTTCGCATGGCAATGTCAAGGGGTTGATCATGTGGCCTGCGGTCCTGGTGAACGATTGTTGAACAGGCGATTTGCTTCCCTCTCCCCTGCCCCTCTCCCGCACGCGGGAGAGGGGAAACTCTCTCCGGGAGGGCGGGGGAAGCGCACAGTCCCTCTCTCCCCCTGCCTTTCTCCCGCATGCGGGAGAGGGGAACTCTTTCCGGGAGAAGTGCTTTGCTTCCCTCTCCCGCGTGCGGGAGAGGGACCGAGGGAAAGGGAAAGCTGTCGATTCAGTGTCACGAGGTTTGGCAATACTCAATAACGTCTATGGCATCACCATCGACAAACCTGAACGTAATTCGCCAGTTACCCGGCACTGACACGGCATCTCAGCGCGCGGGGGGCGGCACGTAGCCGGGAATGCCGGCGCAATCGACATTATCGATCTGCTCAGGGTCGAGAAACTGTTTTGCATACTTCTCGTAGATCTTTTCCCACATGAACACGTCGAACAGGTCGGGGTCGATGTGCCCGTTGAGCTTGAATTTCCCGAGTATGGTCAGGGCTTCGGTTAGGGTCTTGCCCTTCTTGTAGGGCCTGTCCTTGGCGGTAAGCGCCTCGAAAATGTCGGCGATGCCCATGCAGCGCGCCTGCACCGACATCTGCTCCCGGGTGAGTCCGCGCGGGTAGCCTTTGCCGTCCATGCGCTCGTGATGACCGCCGGCAAATTCAGGCACGTTGGTCAGGTGCTTGGGCCAGGGCAGCGCCTCCAGCATGCGGATGGTCACATCGATGTGGCGATTGATGACCTGGCGCTCCTCATGCGTGAGCGTGCCCGCGCGTATCGTGAGATTTTTGACCTCGTCTTCGGACAGAAAATCAGACTTGTTACCGGAGGGATCGCGCCACGGGTATTTTTTTGAGATCGTCCGCACCCGTTCCTGATCCGCTTCGCCCATCGCTTCGCCGCCGATGTTGACCTGGCGGATGAAATCACGGTCACTCTCGATTTCGCGGATCTTCCCCGGCAGATCGCCGCCGCTGCGCAGCGCCTCGATCTCCGCATCGCGCTTGATCAGCTCGAACCGCGTATCCAGCAATTCGATGCGGTCAAAAATGGTCTGCAGCTTGGTTGCCTTGTCGACGACATGCACCGGCGTGGTGACCTTGCCGCAGTCGTGCAGCAAGCCGGCGATCTTGAGCTCGTAACGGTCGCGCTCGCTCATCGTGAAGTCCTTGAACGGGCCGATTGCGCAATCGACCGCCGCCTCGGCGAGCATCATGGTCAGTTCCGGCACGCGCTCGCAATGCCCTCCGGTGTACGGTGACTTGTCGTCGATCGCGGCGTTGATCATGTTGATCAACGATTCGAACAGCGTCTCGAGATGGTTGATCAGCAGCCGGTTGGTCAGCGCGATCGCCGCCTGGGAGGCCAGTGATTCGACAAGGCGCTGATCGGCGCCCGAAAACGCAACCACATCGCCGGTCGCGAGGTTCTTGGCATTGATCAGCTGCAGTACGCCGATTATTTCGTTTTCGTGGTTCTTCATCGGTACCGTCAGGAACGACTTGGAACGATAGCCGGTCTTGCGGTCGAAATTCTTGGTGCCGGAGAAATCGAAACCTTCCTCGCTGTAAGCGTCGGCGATATTGACGGAAGTGTCGTGGTGCACCGTATAGGCGACCACCATTGAATTGATGGGCTGGCCCTGCTTGTCGTAGAGATTGATCGGATAAAACGGGATCTCGACGCCGGTGGTGCCGCCCATCGCGGTGTTCAGGGTGTCGTTGCGCAGGATCTCGAACTTGAGCGAATTTTCATCCGTCATCCGGTACAGCGTGCCGCCATCGGCATTGGTGATGTTCTTGGCGGCGATCAGTATCGTCTCCAGCAGCATGTTGATGTCGCGCTCTTTCGACAGCGCGATGCCGATGCCGAGCAACTGCTCCTGGCGCGCGAGCAGATCTTCAGAAATCGCCGGACTTTGTGGCTGGTTCATTTTAATAAGAGCCTGTTATCGAGAAGTCCGCGGGTCGCTGATGCAAGCGCCAGTGCTTGCACCTCTCTTCCTACCCTCTCCCCTGTCCCCTCTCCCGCATGCGGGAGAGGGGAACTCTCCCCGCAAGCGGGGCGAGGGTATCTGCACATCTCAAAGAAACCCCCTCTCCCGCATGCGAGAGAGGGCGGGTTCTTTGGTCACTTGATGCACACCGCGCGCACCTGCGGCATGTCGGTGATGCCCATGAGCACTTTTTCGATGCCATCCTGCTTCAGGGTGCGCATGCCATCCGCCAGCGCGGTGGCCAGCATATCCGCCACGCGCGCGTGTTCCTGGATGTTTTTCTTGAGCGCATCGGTGCCGACCAGCAGCTCGTGCAGGCCCGTGCGCCCCTTGTAACCGTTCCCGCCGCACGTATCACACCCTACGGCGTCGTGCAAAATGAGCTGGCCCTTGTCATCGCCATAGTTCTTGATCCAACCCTGCAGCACCGCGTCCTCCGCGGCCTTGGGATCCTTTTTCCACGACTCCAGATTTTTCAGCTCCATGCTGAACTCGGCCAGCAGCGCATGGATTTCCTCCTCGCTGGCGACATGCGGTTTCTTGCACTTGCCGCACAGCCGCCGGGCCAGCCGCTGCGCCAGCACGCCCAGCAGCGCATCCGAGAAGTTGAACGGATCCATGCCCATGTCGAGCAGGCGCACGATGGACTCCGGCGCGCTGTTGGTGTGCAGGGTGGCGAACACCAGGTGGCCGGTGAGCGAAGCCTCGATGCCGGTGCTCGTGGTTTCCTTGTCGCGCATCTCCCCCACCATGATGATGTCGGGATCGGCGCGCAGAAACGCGCGCATGGCCACCGCAAAAGTAAGCCCCGCCTTCGGATTCATCTGCACCTGGCGCAGGCCGCGCTGCGTGATTTCGACCGGATCCTCCGCCGTCCAGATCTTGGTATCCGGCGTGTTGAGGTAACCGAGCACCGAATGCAGCGTGGTGGTTTTGCCGGAACCGGTCGGGCCGCACACGAAAAACAGGCCGTAGGGTTTGGAAACCACGCTCTTCAGCGTGTCCAGGTTGTGCTGGGTCAGACCGAGCTTGTCGAGGGGAATGGGCTCGCCCGCGGCAAGTATCCGCATCACGATGTCCTCGACGCCGCCGGCGGAGGGGATGGTCGCCACCCGCAGCTCGATGTCGAGCGGCCCGAATTTCTTGAATTTGATCTTGCCGTCCTGCGGCTTGCGCCGCTCCGAGATATCGAGATCGCACATGATCTTCAGCCGCGCTACCAGCGCATTGCGGTAGCTGCCGGGCACCGAAATGTAATTTTGCAGCGCGCCGTCCTTGCGGAAACGTATTTCGGTCTTGGCCTTTCCGGGATAGGGCTCGATATGGATGTCGGAGGCGCCCTGCTGATAGGCGTCGATGATGACTTTGTTGACGAGCTTGACCAGTTCATTGTCGCTTGCCGCGGATGCGATGTCATCGCTGACCTCCCCATCGGACTCATCATCCAGCACGCCGAGAAAGTCGCTGATGTTTCCGCTATCCTCCAGCATGCCGCCGCCGAACATCTGGTCGAGCGTGGAGTCGAACTCGCGGTTGGTGGTGACCCTGTAGACCACCTTGCTCCTGGGATAGACGTTGTTGACCATTTTCGACGCCCTGATTTTTTCCGGGTCGACGGTCAGAACCACTATGCCTTCCTTGCTGTCTTCCAGCGGAATCCACATATTTGCCCGGCAAAATTCCCGGCTCATGTTGCGCATGAGATCCGGCGGCTTGATGCGATCCGGCTTGAACGGCTCGTACGGCACGCCGAAATAAGTGGCCAGGGCGTCCCCCAGCGCGGGCACCTTGACCTGGAATTCGTCGGTCAGAACAACTTCGATGTCCAGATTCTTGCGGCGGGCCGAGCGTTGCGACAGTTCCAGCTCTTCAGCCGAAATCACCGCATTGGTCACCAGCGCGTCATACTTGCTGCGCACCTGCAGCGCGGGTTTTTGACGCTGCTGGAACGCAATTGCCAGCGTCTCCGCGAGCTGCATGACTCCCTCTTCCATCACCGGTGGGAAGGGCTGGCCGGATTTGGAATTGATGATCTGCGCCACGCCGATCAGGTCCTTGGTCTTGGCGTCCATCACCGGCGCCACCAGCATCTGCTTGGTGCGATAGCCGGTCTTGCTGTCGACTGCCTTGAGGAAATTGAGCTGGGCGCTGTACGTCTTGAGCTCGGCGTCATCGTAAACGTCGCGGATATTGATCACGCGCTTATGCACCGCGACGAAACCGGCGATCGACTGTTCGTTGATCGGCAACTTGATGTCCTTGAACGAATTCAATCCGGTTTTGACCTTGGATACGATGGAACTCTTGTCCTCGCTGGCAAGATAGATGGTCAGACGGTCGGCATTGAACAGGCTGCTCAGTTCCTGCGACAACTCGAGTATGGTCTCGTGGGTGTTGGGAGTCGCGTGAATCCTGTTGGTCACCGCCTGCAGCTTCTGCTGGAAGTCCAGCTTTTCGGCCAGATCATCCTGGGCTGCCGGCTTGCTCTGAAGTACTATACTCATGGCCTCACCTCTGTCTGTTCATGCCCCGGCCGGAAACGCGACTTGCGCGAACAAATCCCGCCTCCGGACTCAAAATTCGAAAATCTGGTTATTTTTCAACATGCGCGGACTCCACTTCCCCGCGCACTCTTCAATTTCCTGCATGATAAGTTCGATCTCGCCCGGCTTCAGATGCGTGATGTAAATTTCCGCCGGCAGCGTGAGCTTGGACAATTCTTCGGCCAGCATGCTGGGGCACAGATGCTTGGACGCGATCGCCATATCCTTTTCGCGGTTGCAGAACGCAGTTTCTATGATCACGTAACGCAGATTGACGATACGGTTCATTTCCCGCCACAGCGCATCGTTGGTCGTGGTATCTCCCGTGAACACCAGACTCGCCGCGCCCGAGTCGATGCGGTAACCGACCGCTGGCACGACATGATCGGCGGGCAGCGGCGTAATCCGGCGGCCGCCCAGATCGACCGTTTTGCCCAGAGTCACCGTCTGGTAGCGCAAAACCGGATTCTGGGCATCCGGAATCTCCGCGAAATCCGGCCACAGCTTCCAGTTGAACAGATGCCGCCTGAGAATATCGATGGTCTCGGCGATCGCGTATACGGTTATCGGCTTGTCGCGCATCCAGCCTACGGTGTCGGCCATGAATGGAATCGACGTCACGTGATCCATGTGCGAGTGCGTAACAAAAATATGGTCTATCTGCGACAACTCGCTGACTGACAGATCGCCCGCGCCGGTACCGGCGTCGATCAGTGTATCGTGATCGAGCAGCATGGAAGTGGTTCGCAGATCGCCGCCGATCCCCCCGCTGCAGCCGAGTATCCTTAATTTCATTATTATTATTTGGTTTCAAAAGTAAACGCCCCGTCCCAGCCCGGACCGGGCGGATTGACGCGCAGGAAAGCGCTGCGCTCCAGAAATGTCCGATAGAGCCTGCTGTCGGGTAACATTTTCTGCAACTCCATCAGCTGTAATTCAGCCATATCCCAGTCCTGGTTGCGGTACAGTTCCAATGCCTGTTGAAACAGACGCGCCTCTTCGAGCCGGGCCTTGTCGATCTGCACCTGCAGGCCCAATGGCTGAAAAATCGCCACCGCCTGGTCCTTGCCCTTGACCCGCACCCGGTCGAGTTCCCGGAATACCACATCCGGCACGGCGTTCCTGGTGCCTTCGCCGACTATGATATCAGTCCCATATTCCTTTGTGATGCCTTCCAGACGCGATGCCAGATTTACCGCATCGCCCATCACCGTGTAAGCAAGGCGGATTTTCGAGCCCATGTTGCCCACGCTCATGCGGCCGGTGTTCAAACCCACCCCTATCCTGATTTCAGGCCAGTTTTTGGACTTAAAATGCGGCTGGAGGCTCTGTAAAACCTGCTGCATCTCAATAGCCGCAAGAATGGCGTTTTTGGCATGCGCCGGGTCGGCCAGCGGCGCACCCCAGAATGCCATGATGCAATCGCCCATGTACTTGTCTATGGTGCCACGGTGCCTGTAGATGATCTCGGTGAGCGGCGTGAGAAACTCGTTCATGAGCGCCGACAGCGCTTTCGGGTCCAGGCCCTCGGATATGGTGGTAAAACCGCGCACGTCGGTGAACAGCACCGTCATTTCGCGCGATTCGCCCTCCATCGAAAAACTCTCGGGATTCCTGGCCATTTCGTCCACGAGTTCGGGCGGCACATACTGCCCGAACAGGCCCGTGATCTGCCGCTTGCCGCGCGCCTCGATAAAAAAGCCGTAAGCCATATTGAAGGTGAAAAGCATCAGGATCATCACCAGCCCCGAAGCAAACGGCAGCGCCAGATTTCCGAAATGAAACACCGTCAGATTGGTGGCGAGCGCGAAAACCATCACCAGCAGGGTGACCAGCGTCGATTTGAGCGGATTCAGGAACGGCAGCAGCAGCGCCATCGCCAGCCCCGACAGCAGCAGCAGCACGAACTCGGCGCCCACCACATACGGCGGTTTTTGCTTGATGTTTTCATCGAGCATGCCGGCGATCAGATTGGCGTGAATTTCAACCCCCGGATAAACCGGATCAACGGGCGTGGATCGCTGGTCCTTCAGCCCCGGCGCCGTCGTGCCCACCAGGACGATTTTGCCTTGCAATTCAGCAATGTCGATGCGTTCGTTCAGCACATCGACGATAGAGTAGTACTTGAAGCTGCCCTGGCGCCCGCGATACGGCACCAGCGCGCTCACGGTATCGTCGACCGGAATCCTGAGCGAGCCGACTTGCAGCCATTCGAGACCGGCATAGCCGCCCGCCAGCCCCTCGTCCGCGAACAGCGGTTTGACCGGCGGCATGCCGAACAACACGCGCACCATCGCCAATGACAGGGGCTCGTAGTAGGCCCCCTGATATTCAGCCAGCATCGGTATGCGCCGTATGATGCCGTCAATGTCAACATAGGGGTTGAAGTGCCCGGCGCCGGCGGCATGGGTCTGCAATTCGGAGAGGTTGGCGGAGTAGCCGTTGTAGGCGTCGAAATTCATGCGCCTGTCGGCAAACGCGCCGGCAGCAAACACCGGCGCCGGCAGCAGGCCCTTCTTCGGCGCGAGCTCGGGTCCCTCTTTTGAAAAGGTATATCCGAGCACGACCGCGCGCCCTTTCATCTTGCTCGCGAAAATGTTGTCATACTCGAGTTCGGGCTTGATCTGCCTGAGCGCTTCCTGAAACTGCGGAACGTTTTTCAGTTCTTGATCGCCGAGGCGCTCGAGCACGCGCACGCCGGAAGATTCGTCGCGTTCGGCGAACACGATGTCGAAGCCGACGATCGCTATCTGGTATTTGTCGAACAGTTTGTCGAGCAGCAGCGCCAGCCGGTCGCGCGACCACGGCCAGCGCCCCTCTCCACCCTGCTCTTTCTCGGCCAGGCTTTTCTCGTCGATATCGAGAATGACGATACGGTTGTCGACGGTCTGCGGCATGGTGAGCTGCAAGCGCGTGTCGTATACGACATTTTCGAGATTATCGATGAGCGGCAGCCGGTACCATTGCAGGGCGTGGCCGCAGAACAGCACCAGCACCATAGCCCCAATGGCAATCCGCGCAATATATTTTTTCAAATCCTTGGTCCCTCTGCTCCACTCCAAGTGTTCCCTTGTCCCCAAGGGCATGGGTATCTGCACATCTCAAAGAAACCCCCTCTCTCCCTTGGTCCCTCTGCTCTGCTCCGAGTGTTCCCTTGCCCCCAAAGGCATAGGTATCTACACATCTCAAAGAAACCCCCTCTCCCGCCTTGGGGCGGGAGAGGGTG
>CAKKQX010000183.1 GCA_919902235.1 Burkholderiales bacterium | reverse complement strand
GCATTACCTGACTACTGTCCATGTCCGGCTCCGGTCGAGCGCGTATTTCTTCAGCGCTTTGTCGTCGAAGTTGAAGCCCAGGCCGGGTGTTTTATGCAGCACCAGAGTGCCGTTCCTGTATTGAAGCTGGCGGTCGATCAGCCGCCGGAAGTTGAGCACCTGGTCGTCGATGAAAAATTCCACGTAGCGCGCGTTGGGCGTGGCCGCCACCAGCGGCGCGTGCACGTCGTGGAACCAGTGCGGGCACAGCGTGACGCCGTAGCCCGCGGCCATCGCCGCGATGCGTTTCCATTCGGTGATGCCGCCGCACACGCAGGCGTCGGTCTGCAGGATTTCCGCGCCGCGCTTGTCGAGCAGTTCCTTGTGGTACCAGCGGCCGCAGGCGATCTCGCCGGTGGCGATCACCACCGGCGTCAGTTGCGCCAGCTTGGCGTGGCTGTCGATATCGTCGGGGCCGAACGGTTCTTCCATCCAGTATGGATCGTAGGGCTCGTAGCGCTTCATGTAGGTGAGCGCGGTGGGCACGTCGCTCCATGCGTTGTTGGCGTCGAGCATGAGATGCACTTCGGGTCCGATCGCTTCGCGCGCGGCGCGGATGCGCGCTTCCTCTTCTTTCGGCGACAGCCTGCCCACTTTCATCTTGACCGCCTTGAAGCCGGCTTTGACGTAGGCGGCCAGCTCCTGGCCCAGCATTTTGGGCGTCTTGCCGGGCAGATAATAGCCGCCGCTGGCATAGGCCGGCACGGCTTCGGCAAGGCATGCCCCCATATAAAGATGCAGCGGCAGTCCGGCACTGCGCGCGTTCAGATCCCACAGCGCGGTATCGAGAATGGAAATGCCGCGCATCACGCTGCCTGAACGGCCCTGCAGCAACGATTCCTGATACATCTCCTGCCACAGGCCTTCGACGCGCAGCGAGTCCTCGCCGATGAGCTTGGGCGCCAGCAGTTCCTCGACCGCGATTTTGGCGATATTGCCGCCGGCGCTGCCGACGTAGCAGAAGCCCACGCCCTCGACGCCGTCGCTGGAGCGCACCTTGACCAGACAGTAATCGCGGGCGGAAACCGTGCGCGTGGCGAATGAAGTGACGTGGTCGAGGGGAATGCGTGCGACGCACACCGAAACGGACTGTATCCTGGCCATGGATAGGCTCCCCCAGCGCAAAGCCGTAAAATACCACCGTTTTCAAGCCGTCAGCCACCATCCATTATCGGAAGACCATCATGTCGCAGCCGCTGTTCCATCTCGCATTTCCCGTCACCGACCTCGCCAGGGCGCGCGCTTTTTACGGCGGCGTGCTGGGCTGTCCCGAAGGGCGCTCGTCGCCGGAATGGGTCGATTTCAATTTCTACGGCCATCAGATCGTCGCCCATCTGTCGCCGGATGAGGCGGGCCACCGCAACACCAGCGCGGTCGATGGCGACAATGTGCCGGTGCGCCATTTTGGTGCCATCCTGTCGATGCAGGAATGGCAGGCCCTCGCCGACAGGCTGACCAGGGCGGGAACGCAATTCGTGATCGCGCCGCACGTGCGCTTCAAGGGCCAGGCGGGCGAGCAGGCAACGATGTTTTTTCTCGATCCCTGCGGCAACGCGCTGGAGTTTAAAGCTTTCGCCAACCTGTCGCAGGTTTTCGCCAGGTAGGGATGCGCGGGCGGCGGTAAGGTTGACCAATATGGCGAATGTTCCTACACTCGATAGTTCACAGTCTGGAAAATCAAACCAAACTATAGGAGGAGAAAATCATGCGTCAATTATTCAAAGTCCTGGTGCTCGCCGCGTGCACGTTGCTTGCACTGCCGGCAGTCGCAGCGGAAAACATCAACCTGTCGATCGCCACCGGCGGCACCGGCGGCGTTTACTACCCGTTGGGCGGCGGCATGGCCAACGTGTTTTCCAAGAGTATTCCGG
>CAKKQX010000182.1 GCA_919902235.1 Burkholderiales bacterium | reverse complement strand
CGGGGTCGGTGCCGGAAAGTCCGCGCGCGAACTCCCACGACGCGGGGATGTGGCGGCAGGCGAGCAACATGCCCGCGAGCACCAGCTCCTTCACCGCGTTAGCGTTGGCACCAGGCGCGTTGAACACCGGCACTCCGCGCTGACTCATTTTTGCGACAGGGATGTTATTGGTACCCGCGCCCGCGCGGCCGATGGCCTTGACGTTGGCGGGAATATCCATGCCGTGCATATCCTGCGAGCGCACCAGTATGGCGTCGGGATTATCGACCTGGCTGCCAACGATGTAGCGGCCGGCGGGGAAACGCTTCAAGCCTGCGCTGGAAATCTGGTTGAGCGTGAGTATTCTGAAAGCTTCAGCCATGCTTACGCTCGAAATCACGCATGAAGTCGACCAGCGCCCTGACACCCTCCATGGGCATCGCGTTGTAGATCGATGCGCGCATGCCGCCTACCGAACGGTGGCCCTTGAGCTGCGTCAGCGCGTGGCTCTTGGCCTGTTTGAGGAATTCCTCATCGAGCCTGTCGTTGCGCAGCGTGAACGGAATATTCATCCGCGAACGATCCGCTGCGGCCACCGGCGAGTGATAAAACTCGGTCTGGTCGATATAGTCGTAAACCAGCGCTGATTTTGCGATATTGATTTGTTCCATCTTCTGCATGCCGCCGAGCGACTTCAGCCATTTGAAAACGAGGCCGGCGATATAGACCGCGTAAGTCGGCGGGGTGTTGATCATTGAGTCCGCAGCCGCCTGCACCTTGTAATTGAACACTTCGGGTGTGGTCGGCAACGCCTGGCCGAGGAGATCCTCGCGCACGATTACGATGGTGAGGCCGGCGGGCCCGATGTTCTTCTGCGCGCCGGCATAGATCAGCCCATAGCTGCTCACATCGAGCGGACGCGACAGGATATGCGATGACATGTCGGCCACCAGCGGCACATCGCCGGTGCGCGGGATCCACTGGAACTCCACGCCGCCTATGGTTTCGTTCGAAGTGTAATGCACATATGCGGCATCCGGATCGAGTTTCCAGCGGTCCTGCAGCGGCGCACAGGAAAAATTATCGGCCTCGGAACTCGCCGCGACATTCACCTTGCAATATTTTTTCGCCTCGCCGATGGCTTTTTTGGACCATTGTCCGGTGTTAACGTAATCGGCGCCGGTTTTCCCGCGCAGCAGGTTCATTGGCACCACCGCAAACTGTGCGGCAGCGCCCCCCTGCAGGAATAACACTTTGTAATGGGCAGGAATCGCCAGCAGTTCGCGCAGATCGGCCTCGGCTTCGGCATGGATGGCGATGAACTCCTTGCCACGATGGCTCATTTCCATCACCGACATGCCGCTGCCGTGCCAATCGAGCATCTCCGCAGCCGCCTGCCTGAGAACCGGCTCCGGCAATACTGCCGGTCCCGCGCTGAAATTGAATACTCGTGCCATGAAATTCCTTCAGGTGAGCAGTGAGCGGTGAGCGGAAAGCGGCGAACCGTGCATGGTGCTCAGGTCTTCAAACCGCTTACGGCTTACCGCTGACCGCTTATTCTTCTTCATCCTCGTCGGTTTCTACGATCCGTTCGAGTCCGGCCAATTTCTCACCCTCATCAAGATTAATGAGTCTGACGCCCTGCGTCGAGCGGGCCATGTCGCGAATCTCGGAAACACGCGTGCGAATCAGCACGCCACCGGTGGTAATCAGCACCAGTTCATCTTCCTTGTTCACCAGACGCGCCACCAGCAGCGGACCGTTGCGCTCGCTGCATTGGATCGCAATCATGCCTTGCGTGCCGCGGCCATGGCGGGTGTAATCCGCTATCGGCGTGCGTTTACCATAGCCGTTTTCGGTCGCGGTCAGCACCGAAAGCTTTTCATCGCTCGCGGTCAGCAGCGATATCACGTTCTTCCCTTTGGCGAGCTTCATGCCGCGCACACCCGCCGCAGCGCGCCCCATTGCGCGCACTTCGTCTTCCGCAAAGCGCACCGCCTTGCCGCCGTCGGAGAACAACATGATGTCCTGCTTGCCATCAGTCAGTGCCACACCGATGAGATAATCCCCCTCGTCAAGCTTGACGGCGATGATGCCCTTGGACATCGGGCGCGAGAATGCTGACAGCGCCGTCTTCTTGACGGTGCCGTTGGAGGTGCACATGAACACAAAATGATTCTCGTCGAATTCCTTGACCGGCAGGATGGCGGTGATTTTCTCATGCTCCATCAGCGGCACCAGGTTGACGATGGGCCTGCCACGCGAAGCGCGGCTGCCCTGCGGCACCTCGTAGACCTTGATCCAGTAGACGCGCCCGCGGTTGGAAAAACACAGTATGTAGTCGTGAGTGTTGGCAATGAACAGCTTCTCGACAAAATCGTCTTCTTTGGTCGTGGTCGCCTGCTTGCCGCGGCCGCCGCGCTTTTGCGCGCGATAATCGGCGACCGGCTGCGACTTCATGTATCCGCCGTGAGACAAAGTCACTACCACGTCCTCGGGAGCGATCAGATCCTCCGTGCTCAGATCCTGGGTGTGGATCACGATTTCGCTGCGGCGTTCGTCGCCGTATTGTTTCTTGATCTCGGACAGTTCCTGGGAAATGACTTTGGTGACGCGCGCCGGCTTGGCCAGAATGTCGATCAGGTCGACAATTTTGTCTATCGTCTCCCTGTACTCCGCCAGTATCTTGTCCTGCTCCAGCGCAGTCAGGCGCTGCAGCCTGAGTTCCAGGATCTGCTGCGCCTGGACATCGGACAGTCTGTAACCCTTCTTGTGCAGCCCGAAATCCGGCGCCAAACCCTGGGGGCGCGCGGCATCGCCCTCGGCGCGCGCCAGCATTTCCTCGACCAGCCTGGAACGCCAGAAGCGCGCCATCAGTTCGACTTTGGCGTCGGCCGGCGTCGGTGCCGCCTTGATCAGCGCAATGACCTCGTCTACATTCGAGAGTGCAACCGCCAGACCTTCCAGAATGTGGCCGCGTTCACGCGCCCTTTTGAGTTCGAATACGGTGCGCCGCGTGACCACTTCGCGACGATGGCGCAGGAACGCATCCAGGAACTGCTTCAGATTAAGAAGCCGCGGCTGACCGTCGACGAGCGCGACCATGTTCATGCCGAAGCTGTCCTGCATCTGCGTTTCTTTCCACAGATTATTGAGGACGATTTCCGGCACTTCGCCGCGCTTCAGCTCTATCACCGCCCGCATGCCGGACTTGTCCGACTCGTCGCGGATATCGGCGATGCCCTCGATGCGCTTCTCGCGAACCAGTTCACCGATTTTCATCATCAGGTTGGCCTTGTTGACCTGGTACGGCAGCTCGTCGATGACGATAGACACGCGGCCGCCCTTCTCCGCTTCCTCGAAATGGGTGCGTGCGCGTATCACCACCCTGCCGCGCCCGGTGCGATAACCCTCCTTGACGCCGGATACCCCGTAAATGATGCCGCGTGTCGGGAAGTCGGGTGCCGGCACGATTTCGATCAGTTCGTCTATGCTGATATCCGGGTTCTTGAGCAATGCGTGACAGGCATCGACGACTTCGGACAGATTGTGCGGCGGAATATTGGTGGCCATGCCGACCGCGATGCCCGAGGAGCCGTTGATCAGCAGGTTCGGCACCTTGGTCGGCAACGTAACCGGCTCCTGCTCCTTGCCGTCGTAATTCGGCATGAAATCGACGGTTTCCATGTCGATATCGGCCAGCATCTCGGAAGTTATCCTGCCCAGCCGGCACTCGGTATAACGATAGGCAGCGGCCGAATCGCCATCGACAGAACCGAAATTACCCTGGCCGTCGATCAGCGTGTAGCGCATCGAGAAATTCTGCGCCATGCGCACCAGAGCCTCGTACGTCGCGGAATCACCGTGGGGATGATATTTACCCAGCACCTCACCGACCACCCGGGCGCACTTCACATAGGACCGGTTCCAGACATTGTTGGACTCGTGCATGGCAAACAGGATGCGGCGGTGCACCGGCTTGCGGCCGTCGCGCACATCGGGCAGCGCCCGTCCCACGATCACGCTCATCGCATAATCCAGATAGGAACGGCGCATCGCTTCTTCGAGACTTACGGGCAGGGTTTCTTTGGCGAATTGATCCATGGAGAAGTGTCAGATTTTCTGCGGGAATTCCGCTTTTTTGCGAACGCGTAAAACCGCTAATTCTAGCATGCGAAACGATGTGCGGTCATTGCGGCGGCCGGCATCATTTGCCAAGGGTGCGCGCGGGCAGGGCCGCAGAAATGTCCCGACTCGATGGAATCGACCGCGCCGGGATGCCGCCTATCGTTCGCGCGCACCGTGGATGCCGGGCCCCGTGCCAAAATCCGGGCGCGCGGGCCGACACCAACACTGCTATTGCGCAGCATGCCCAACTGGCAAGGATCCCGCTTTACCGGGCCAGTCCTGCAACGCCCCCCCCCTGCAAAAACAGGCAAATTCTGCCGATTCCGTGGCCTGGAATACCCGGGGGACCCCTTGTGTTTTATTTTAGCAACAACACCCTATGCTTTTTTCCTCAAAATCATGTTATGATTTCAGCATGTTTGCTTTGAAATCACCATTGTGATATTAAGTAAACCCAAGGGAGAATCAACTTTTTTAGGCTGTCGGCACTCCGGCGGATCCCTAACTTGTCATCGAAAACAGGAGGATCAAAAATCATGAGTTCAGCACTTCGGATTACCTTAGCAAGCGTCGCGGCAGCAGTTGCGTTAATGCCTGTGACCGCTTCAGCGCAGGATGCCAAAAATCAAGGCTACCTGACCGATACGCAGGGAGGCATAGTCAGAGCAATTGGCGCCAATGTTTGCGTTCGCACCAGCGACTGGACGCCGGCCCGCGCAGTTGCCGAATGTGATCCTGACTTGGTGAAGAAGCCGGCTCCGAAAGCCGCACCTGCTGCCAAGCCGGCTCCCAAACCCGCGCCTGCCAAGCCTGAGGCCAAGCCCAAGCCCAAAAAGCCGGTGATGCTCAATATTGAGCAGAAAATCGAGTTGCAGGGCATGCCTTTCGCCAAAGCCGAAATGACTGCCGACAACAAGGCTGAACTGGACAAGTTCTTTGCCGGCCTGCAAAAAGCGACCAAAGCCCGTGGCCCGGTGACCTTGGGCGCCATCGTTGTAACCGGCCACACCGATCGTATCGGCACCCTGAAATACAATATGGCCCTGTCCGAGCGCCGCGCCGTGGTGGTCAAGGACTACATCGTAGCCAAGGGCATTGACCAGAAGCTGATCTTCTGGGAAGGCAAGGGTCCCAAGCAGCCGATCCCGGTGACCAAGTTCTGCGACAACAAGATGAAGCGCAAAGCGCTGATCGAGTGTCTGGCGCCGAACCGCCGCGTGACCGTCGAAGCTGTTGGCCGGGCACAGTCCCTGGCGAAGCCGAAGCCTGCCGCCAAGCCGGCTGCCAAGAAGCCCGCTGCCAAGCGCTAATTAACCAGTAACAGTTGCTCAAAAGCCCTGCTTCGGCAGGGCTTTTTTTTGTTATCTTCTGCCTGATGTCAGAACACCCGCAAACCGTTGATTGCGTCATCGATGCCCGCTGGGTTATCCCGGTAGACCAGCCCGGCGTCCTGGATCACCATTCCGTGGTGGTTGCTGGCGGCAATATTGCCAACATCCTGCCTACCGCACAGGCCCGCCAGCAATACCAGGCCGCGCAGCATTTTTCTCTGCCCGGACATGTCCTGATTCCGGGGCTCATCAACCTGCATACCCATGCCGCCATGACCCTCATGCGCGGGCTGGCGGACGACAGACCGCTGATGGAGTGGCTGCAACACCATATCTGGCCGGTTGAAACCAGGCTGGTGTCGCATGAATTTGTGCAAGACGGCACCCTGCTCGCCTGCGCCGAAATGTTGCGCGGCGGGGTGACCTGCTTTAACGATATGTATTTCTTCCCGGAATCTGCTGCACAAGCTGCCTTGCAGGCACAGATGCGCGCGGCTATCGGCATGATCGCGATCGAATTCCCCTCCCCTTATGCCAGCGACGCAGCGGACTACCTTAGCAAAGGCATTGCCATGCGTGACCGCCTGCGCGACGAACCGCTGCTGTCTTTCTGCATCGCGCCGCACGCCCCGTTCACGGTCAGCGACGCCACTTTCGAGCGGGTGGCAGTCTACGCCGGCGAGCTTGATATTCCGATACACATCCATTTACACGAAACCGCTGAAGAAATCACCAGCAGTATCGCAACGCACCAAATGCGTCCAATCCGCCGCCTGCAGAAGCTTGGGTTGCTGGGCCCCGGACTTATCGCTGTCCACGCCGTGCATCTCGCAGAGGATGAAATCGCCCTGCTTGCCGAGCACGGCTGTCACGTAGCGCACTGTCCGTCCTCGAATCTCAAGCTTGCCAGCGGCATTGCGCCGATCGCGCAACTCAGCCGCGGCGGCGTTAATGTCGGATTGGGAACGGACGGCGCCGCCAGCAATAACCGGCTGGATCTGTTTGCCGAAATGCGTCACGCCGCCCTGCTGGCCAAAGGCAGCAGCGGCGACCCTGCCGTCCTGCCGGCAACTGCTGTACTGCAAATGGCCACACTCAACGCCGCACGGGCCTTGGGGCTGGAACAGCGCATCGGGTCGCTGACCGTGGGCAAGCACGCCGATATCACGGCCGTGAACCTGGCGTCCCCGGAGTTGTCTCCCTGCTACGATCCGCTGTCACATCTGGTTTATGCCGCCGGCCGCGAACATGTAAGCCACGTCTGGGTCGACGGCGAATTGCTGGTGAAAGAAGGCAGGCTGACCCGGCTCGATACCGCGGAAATCATGACAAAAGCCGCTCACTGGAAAGAGAAAATCAGCGCCAAATGACAACCAATGTCGATCCGCTCGAACTCGAAAAATTCAACCAGCTTGCGCACCGCTGGTGGGATCCGACGAGCGAATTCAAGCCGCTGCACGAAATCAACCCGTTGCGGCTTGAACACATCGACCGCCTTGCCGGCCTGCAGGGCAAAAACGTGCTGGATGTCGGCTGCGGCGGGGGCATTCTAGCCGAAAGCATGGCGGCACGCGGCGCGCTGGTTACGGGCATAGATCTGGCCGAGAAGCCGCTCGGCGTCGCACGCCTGCACCTGCTCGAATCGGGCCGGCAGGTTGATTACCGCATGGTCTCGGTAGAGCAACTGGCGCTTGAGGCGCCGCACAGCTTCGATGTCGTCACTTGCATGGAAATGCTGGAGCATGTCCCTGATCCGGGTTCGACGGTCGGCGCCTGTGCCGCGCTCGTCAGGCCGGGCGGACATGTGTTTTTCGCCACCCTGAACCGCAATATAAAATCTTACGCATTCGCTATCATCGGCGCTGAATACCTTCTGAAGTTGCTGCCGCGCGGCACCCATGATTACTCGAAATTCATCAAGCCTTCGGAACTCGCGACGATGTGCCGTGCTGCGGCCCTGAACGTCGAAGACATCACCGGCATGACCTACAATCCGTTCACCAAAACCTACGCGCTGGGCGGCGACACGGACGTGAATTACATTGTGCATGCCGCAAAAACGTGAGAGGTAAGCAGCAAGCGGAAAAAACATCCCGGATGTAAACTGCTCACCGCTCATTGCTCACTGCTTACTTACTGCTTACTGCTTACCGCTTACCTCGATGATAAAAGCCGTTCTCTTCGACCTCGACGGCACCTTCGCCGACACGGCACCCGATCTGGGTTACGCGCTGAACCGAATGCGCGAAGCGCGTGGCATGCCGCCCCTGCCCATCGAGGCCATGCGCCCGGTCACCTCCCTGGGCGCGCGCGGACTGCTGGGCGTCGGTTTCGAAATTGCCCCCGGGCATCCGGATTACGACAGCTTGCGCGATGAATTTTTGCAGCTTTATGAGCAGAATCTGTGCCGCAGCACGTCCCTGTTTCCGGGTACCGCTGAACTGATCGACGCCATCGAAGCCCGCAACTTGCGCTGGGGGATAGTCACGAACAAGGCCGAGCGTTTTGCAAAACCTCTGCTCGACCTGCTGAATTTCGGGCATCGCGCAGCCTGCATCATCGGTGGCGACACAACCGGCAAAACCAAACCTGATCCCGAACCCCTGCTCGCCGCCTGTCGCATCATCGCAACGGCGCCAGAATCATGCGTATACGTCGGAGACGACAAGCGTGACATAGACGCAGGACGCGCCGCCGGCATGAAGACCGTCGCGGTGCGTTATGGCTATCTAAACGGCAGTTCGCCGGATACCTGGAAAGCGGATGTCGTCATCGACAGGCCGCAGGATCTGCTGCTGCATCTCTAGCCAGCCGGCGGAAGTTTGCACCCTCCCTTGATTTTCCGTATGTGGCCCTCATATGAGATAATGTAAATGTTTCAAACCCTGTTTCGGGCTGGCGGCTGAACGCTCAGTGCTGACGGTCAAACGGGGGCGACCTGGCTTCGACGTGGGTAGCGAAGCAGTGCAGGGCATGCCAAGGTCCAGTCACCTTGTTAAACAGCTGGAAAATGACACTCGCCAACGACGAGCGTTACGCTCTAGCCGCCTAATACCGGCTGGACTCTGCACCAGTTTGCTCATGGGTTGGATCGGGTAAAACCGATTGCAGAGTCATATACATGAGATCGTGCCGCCCAGGGTCACTTTGGACCGGCATTAAATCGTAGGTGACTCGCGAAGGATGAGCCTGTCGATCGGCGCTTCACTAGCTAAATTCAAATGATCTGACTAAGCATGTAGTCCTGTCTGTCTAGTACTTGCGGACGCGGGTTCGATTCCCGCCGCCTCCACCATATATACCCCCAACGGGGTCCAACGCCGTCCAAGTGACGGCGTTTTTCTTTGGTTATCATAGGGTTGATTGTCCTACACAGACTTGCCACAACCAACAACATCCGTGCATAATGGGGGTATTAAAGGGGGTATTTCATGAAATCGAACCGGAGAAAAATCAATGGCTGGGGGTATTTTAGGCAAGCTCTCGGATAGGGCCGTCAAAGCCTTTGTGGCGAAAGCGGTACCGGGAAAGAAGCTCGCTGACGGCGGTGGCCTGTATTTGTTCATTCCTCCATCAGGCAGCGCTAACTGGCGCATCAAATACCGCATTGATTACAAAGAGAAAATCTACTCCATCGGCCCCTACCCGCTCGTCAGCCTGGCTGCGGCGCGAGTTGCACGGAGCGAGGTAAAAGCCCTTCTGTGTTGGCGCTGATTGAATATTGACCCACCCTGCCGATTGAATATTGACCCAGGACCGGTCGCTCTGTTTTCAAACCTCAGCTGTGGATAAGTGTTCCCAATTTCCTGTTTGTGATGTTGTCCTTTTCTGTGTTTCTACGCAAGCGCAGTGCG
>CAKKQX010000181.1:4740-12859 GCA_919902235.1 Burkholderiales bacterium | reverse complement strand
AGGACTGCTGGCATTGCGCCGGGAATAAAAGTGAAAAATAAGACAAAAATTACCAAAGCAGTATTTCCGGTGGCCGGCATGGGAACGCGTTTCCTGCCCGCCACCAAGGCCAGCCCCAAGGAAATGCTGCCCGTCGTCGACAAGCCGCTGATCCAGTATGCGGTGGAGGAGGCGGTAGCCGCAGGCATGACCGAAATGATCTTCGTTACGGGCCGGGGAAAACGCGCCATCGAGGACCATTTCGATACTGCGTTCGAACTCGAGGCCGATCTGCGACGGCGCGGCAAGGCGCAATTGCTGAAAATGGTGCAGAACATCATTCCCCGCAACGTGTCATGCACCTATGTGCGGCAGGCGCAGGCGCTGGGCCTGGGCCATGCCATCCTGTGCGCCAGCCACGTCATCGGCGCCGAACCTTTCGCCGTGGTGCTTGCAGACGATCTTATCGACAGCAGGCCCGGCGTATTGAAGCAGATGGTGAAGGTTTTCGAGCATGAAGCGTGCTCTGTCATAGGCGTGGAGAATGTGGCGCGTAACGAGACATGCCAGTACGGCATCGTTAAAACCGCCGGCCGCTCAAGTTCGCCTCATCGCATTACCGGTATAGTCGAGAAACCCGCGCCGGCGGCTGCGCCATCGACTCTGGCGGTGGTCGGCCGCTACATTCTTACGCCGCGCGTGTTTCACCATCTGCAGCGCGTCGAAGCCGGGGCCGGGGGCGAGATACAATTGACCGACGCCATTGCGTGTCTGCTCGTCGACGAGGGGGTGCTGGCCTTTGAGTTCGAGGGGGTGCGCTATGATTGCGGCAACAAGCTTGGGTATCTCAAGGCGAATATTGCGCTTGCGCTGAAACATCCGGAGTTACGGTCGGAATTTATTAAATATTTGAATAATAAAGAATATTTACAAAACAACTGACCTTGGGGCAGCGCTGCATCACCATGTGCTAATATTCCGGGAACTTCAGAGGAGTGCGGCCGTGGCGGACAAGTTGATGATCGTGATGGTAAATACCGACCCCAGTAGTGCATCCGAGTTGGGGGCGCCGTTCTTCCAGGCCACCGTGGCAGCCGCCATGGATTACGAAGTGGAAGTGATACTCACCGCGCGCGCCGGTGAGTTGGCCAAAAAAGGCGTGGCGGAAAAATTGTTTGTAAAAGAAGGCTCAACCAAGAGCGTCTACGATTTCATTAAAGATGCCCACGAGGCCGGAGTGCATTTCAAGGTCTGCACGCCAACGCTGGAATTATGGGGTAACGATCTGATTCCTGAAATTGAGGAAACGGTGGGCGGCGCCTATGTCATTCAACAGGCGATGGAAGACAACGTCGTTACTTTCACTTACTGAGTGAGACTCAACCCCGATAAAGCACGGCAGTTATTGGAGACGGCGGAACAGGTCTGTTCCGCCGTTGTCGTATCCGCTGCCGTCAGCCGGCTCGCGCGCGAGATTACCGCCAGGCTGCAGGATCGCAATCCGCTGGTGCTGGGCGTCATGCGTGGCAGCGTGATGTTCGCCGGACAGCTTTTGCCGCAACTCGAATTTCCGCTCGAATTCGATTATCTCGATGTCACGCGTTACGGTGATGCCACCAGCGGCGGCGGGTTAAGCTGGAAAGTCAGTCCAGGTACCGCGGTTTGCGGACGTGTCGTGCTGGTGCTGGACGATATACTCGACGAAGGTCTTACCCTGAAAGCAATTCGCGACAAACTGCTCGCGGCGGGCGCGCTGGAATTTCATAGCGCCGTATTTGCGGAAAAAGAAACCGGACGCGTCAAGCCGATCAGTGCTGATTATGTCGGCGTCAGGCTTCCCAACCGCTATGTCTTCGGATTTGGCATGGACGTGGCCGGCGCCTGGCGCAACCTGCCGGCGATTTATGCCCTGAAAGACGGTCAAGAGTGCCAGTTAAAAGGTGAACAAGTGAAAAGTGAACGAGCAAGCCCTCAATTGCCGGCCGGTTCATGACTCTGTTCACCTGGTCATCGGTTCGCCCGTTCATCGCATGTTAGCCATTATCGGCGGCAGCGGTCTGACGCAGCTGGCGAATCTCGAAGTCACGCACCGCCAGGTGGTGCGCACGCCTTATGGCGAGCCTTCGGGAGCGCTGACCTTCGGCAACCTGAAGGGCCGCAAGGTGATTTTTCTGGCGCGCCACGGATATGGTCACACGATCCCGCCACACAAAGTCAATTACCGCGCCAATATCTGGGCGCTTCACTCGCAGCAGGCCGGAAACGTGTTGGCAGTGGCTGCGGTTGGCGGCATACGCGCGGATCTGGGCCCCGGAACACTGGCAATTCCTGGGCAGATCATTGATTACACTTATGGCCGGGAATTCACTTTCTTTGACGCGACCGACCGCGGCGTAACCCATACCGATTTTAGCTATCCCTACCATGAACCGCTGCGCGCGCGACTGCTCAGGGCCGCGGCACTGGCCGGGGAAAGAGTCATTGCGGGCGGGACCTACGCTGCGACGCAGGGCCCGCGCCTGGAAACCGCAGCCGAGATCAATCGTCTCGAGCGCGATGGCGCCGACATGGTGGGCATGACCGGCATGCCCGAAGCCGCGCTCGCACGCGAAATCGGCTTGCCTTACGCGGCAATTGCGGTAGTGGTGAATCACGCCGCGGGACGCGGCAGCAGTGAGCACGGTATCAATCTCACCGATATCAACGCGGTATCGCGCGAGGCAATGATGCGGGTGCATGTCATTCTGGAAAAGCTGGTGGAACTGGATGGCGATTAGGACCGTCTTGAAAATGGGCGATCCGCGCCTGCTCGAGCCATCGCGGCCGGTGGAATGTTTCGACACGCAGGAATTGCACACCCTGATTGCCGACATGCAGGATACGATGCGGGCACTGGACGGCGCAGGGCTGGCGGCACCGCAAATTGCTGTCGGCCTGCAGGTCGTCATTTTCGGCGTCGATCACAATCCGCGTTATCCCGATGCTGAAATCGTGCCGCTAACGGTGCTGATCAATCCGGTGCTGACTGCAATCGGGGAAGAAATGGAAGAAGGCTGGGAGGGGTGTCTGAGCGTGCCGGGCATGCGCGGACTGGTGCCCCGCCACAGGCGTCTGCATTACCGCGGTTTCGACCAGTATGGAAAGGCCATAGACCGCACCGTGAGTGATTTTCACGCCCGCGTCGTGCAGCATGAATGCGATCATCTGGCGGGCATTCTTTATCCGATGCGGATTCCCGACATGCGCAATTTCGGATTCACGGCAGAATTGTTTCCGGGACAGGACCTGCAGGACAATTAGGGCGGCCGCAACGCGGCCATGGATGCCACAAAAAGCCGCGTTCGGTCAGGTACGCAGTTGTTCGACCAGGGCGCTTTCCAGTTTTACCACAGTCTTGGTATTGTCTAGCGCTGCGCCGGTGATCAGGAAAATATCTTCGGCGCGCGAGCCCAGGGTGTTGATCTTGGCCGTGTGCAGATTGATGTCGTAGGCAGTGAGCACGCGGGCGATGCGCGACAGCAGGCCGGGGCGGTCGCCGGCAATAATCGACAATATTTTGTAAGCCCCTCTTTCATCGGACTGTATGTTCACCTCCGGCGAGATGGGAAAATGGCGCAGCTGGCGGCTGAGCCGCGGCTTGATGGGCGGCGGCAGGGGTTTCTGATGCCGCAGACGCTCGCCAAGCTCATATTCGATGTAGCTGATCAGATCACGATATTGCGGTTGTTTGTTGTCGGGGTCCTGGATTTGAAAACTGTCGAGGGCATAGCCGTGCCGCGTGGTGTAGATCTTGGCCTCGAAAATGTTATAGCTGATGTTTTCGAAAAAACCGCAGATGCGTGCGAACAGCTCTTTCTGGTCGGGCACATAGACCATGACCTGCAGACCTTCGCCAGCCGGGGACAGGCGCGCTCTGATGACCGGCGCGCTGGTATCGGCACGGTAATACAGATGGCGGGTATGCCAGGCTATTTCCTGTGTGTCGTGGCGCAGGAAATATGACGTATCGAGGTTCGCCCAAAGCTTTTCCTGCGCCCCTTCCGGCAGGGCGTACAGGCGCAGCCTGGCCAAAGCCTCTTCCTGCCGGGCCTGCTTGCTGTAGTCAACTCCGGTCTTTCCTCCGGACAGCAGACTGCGGGTTGCATGGAAAAGGTCTTCCAGCAGTTTTGCCTTCCACGCATTCCATACTTTCGGGCTGGTGCCGCGAATATCGGCCACGGTGAGCAGATATAGCGCGATAAGATGGCGCTCATCGCGCACACGTGCGGCAAACGCGCTGATGACTCCGGGGTCTGCCAGATCCTGTTTTTGTGCGGTTGCCGACATCTTCAGATGGTCTTCGACCAGCCATGAAACCAGCTCGCTGTCATCCTGCGACAGGCCGTGGGCTTTGCAAAAATGGCGCGCATCGGCTTTCCCGAGCTGGGAGTGGTCCCCGCCCCGGCCTTTGGCGATGTCATGGAAAAGTCCGCCGAGATAAAGCACTTCGGGGCGCGCAAAATCGCTCATCAGCCGGCTGCAGAGTGGAAACTCATGCGCTAGTTCCGGTACCGCAAAACGGCGCAGGTTGCGTACAACCTTGAGGATGTGTTCGTCCACGGTGTAGACGTGGTAGAGATCATGTTGCATCTGGCCGACAACGCGGCCAAAAGCCGGGAGATAGCGCCCCAGGATGCCGTATTCGTTCATGCGTCGCAGCTCGCGCACCAGCCGCGAAGGGCTGCGCAACAAGTCCATGAACGCACTGCGATTGACCGGATCGCGGCGGAATGCCGGATTGATGCGATGCCGGGCGCGCCACAGGGCGCGCAGCGTTGCGGCCGTCATGCCTTTCAGTTCATGGTGCTGCTGCAACAGGACGAAGCTTTCAAAAATAGTTGCAGGTTCGCGCTCGAAAAGCTGCTCGTCGCGCGCTTCCAAACGTTCGCCGCGAATACCGAAGCGCGGATTGATCGGCAGGTATTTCCGATTGCGCGGGGGGAAAATGCGCGCACCCAGGTTCTGCAACAGAATGGTATTGAGTTGCGAGACCGCCTTGGCAGTGCGGTAATAGCGCTGCATCAGTTGCTCGCTGGCCAGGCGGTGGGGCTTTTCGCGCAGGCCGAACTGCTGCGCCAGCGCCGATTGATGGTCAAACAGCAGTCGGTCTTCGCGGCGTCCGGCCTGATAATGCAGGCGAATGCGCAGAGCCTGCAGGAACAACTCGTGGCGCTGGATTTCGCGCGCCTCCGCGTCGGTTGTTACCCCGCGGCGCGCCAGTTCGCGCCAGGTTTTTCCGATGCCGCCGGCACGCGCGATCCACAGTATGGTTTGCAGGTCGCGCAGGCCACCGGCGCTTTCCTTGATATTGGGTTCAAGATTGGTTTCCTGGAAGCGCGCATGACGCTGTTGCTGTTCGAGCTGTTTTGCCTGCAGAAATGCGGCCGGATCAAGTGTCTCGCGCATGCGCTTGGTGAAGTTGCGGAAAAGTTCGCGATCCCCAACGAGCAGCCGCGCTTCCAGCAGATTGGTCTGCACCGTGGCGTCTTGCGCCGCAAGTTCGGTGCATTCTTCGGGCGTTCGCACGCTGTGGCCGACTTCAAGGCCGATGTCCCATAGAATCCCGATAAAATCTTCGAGCTTCTGCTGCAATGCCGGACCCGCGGCGGCCGGCATCAGGAACAGCAGATCGATATCGGAATGAGGAAACAGTTGTCCACGCCCGTAGCCGCCCACCGCGATTAAAGCCAGCTTGGGCGGCATCGCAAGCTTTTTCCACATCTCTTTGAGCATACCGTCGATCAGCGCAGAACGTTGGCGCAAAGCCTCAGCTGCGGATGCTCTGGCGGCAAAGGTGCGCTGCAACCCGGCACTCCCGGCGCTCAGGGTCTGCTTCCAGTCTCCGGCCTGCGTGCGCAGGGAAGGAGCGGCGGCTGCACTGGAACCCGATCCGGACATCCTGGTCAGGAATCCAGGGCAGGCATGGTCGGCGCCTGTGCCGATACCGTCAATACTTCATGCCCGCCGGCGGTGACTAGCACCGTATGTTCCCACTGCGCCGACAGGCTGTGGTCCTTGGTGACAATGGTCCAGCCATCGGCAAGTTGACGGATATCTGCTTTGCCGGCGTTGATCATGGGCTCGACGGTGAAAATCATACCCGGCTGCAGTTCGAGGCCGGTGCCGGGTTGGCCGTAATGCAGCACCTGTGGATCTTCGTGGAATTTTTTGCCGATGCCATGGCCGCAAAATTCGCGCACGACGCTGAACCCGTTGCGCTCGGCGCAAACCTGAATGACATGACCAATATCGCCGAGGCGCGCGCCCGGTTTTACGGCCAGGATGCCGCGCCACATGCACTCGTAAGTGATGTCGCATAATCGCTTGGCCTGGATGGGCGGCTGACCGACGTAAAACATGCGGCTCGTGTCGCCGTGGTAGCCGTCCTTGATTACCGTAATGTCAACGTTGACAATATCGCCGGATTTGAGTTTCTTTTCACCCGGCACGCCATGGCAGACGACGTGATTGACTGAAGTGCAAATGGACTTTGGAAAGGGCTGGTAACCGGGTGGCGCGTAGTTGAGCGGCGCCGGTATGGTTTGCTGCGTGCCCGTCATATAGTCATGACAAAGGTTGTCGATTTCCCCGGTAGTGATGCCGGGTTTGATATAGGGTTCGATAAAGTCGAGCACTTCGGCGGCAAGGCGGCCGGCAATGCGCATTTTCTCTATTTCCGGGGGGGACTTGATATGTACGGTCATCGGTAATCGGGGGCTCTCACTTGCAAAACGGGTTCCAAGTGCTTGGTTTTTCGGGAAACCGCGATTGTAGTCCAGAATCACTGCCGCAGACATCCACGGCGTGGCGGAGCGCAGCATGCGGTAGCGGGCTTGAGCCGGATGGTTTTAATGTGTTAAAATAAAAAGTTAGCTCAATTTGCCGAAGCGGGTTGGATTATGGCAAGTAGCTGGCAAATTCGTGGCAAATTCGCACATCTGCGCCGTTAGGGTGCCTGCCGCCAGTCGGATAGCGGCGGGTGTTGGCATGCAGATGGAGGCTTAACCCTTACAGGAGCAGGACCATGTCAGTCACCATGCGTGAAATGCTGGAAGCGGGTGTCCATTTCGGACATCAGACCCGTTATTGGAACCCCAAGATGGCGCCTTTCATCTTCGGGCACCGCAACAAGATCCACATTGTCAATCTGGAAAAAACCCTGGCCATGTACCAGGATGCGCTCAAGTTCGTGCGCCAGCTCGCCACGAACAAGGGCACGATAATGTTTGTCGGCACCAAGCGCCAGGCGCGCGAAATCATCAAGGAAGAAGCGCAGCGTTGTGCTGCTCCCTACGTCGATTACCGCTGGTTGGGCGGCATGCTGACCAACTTCAAAACCGTCAAACAGTCGATAAAACGTCTCAACGACATGGAGACGATGGTCCAGGATGGATCGATGGAAAAGCTGGCGAAGAAGGAAGCGCTGAGCTATCAGCGCGAGATCGTCAAACTCGAGCGCAGCCTCGGCGGCATCAAGGATATGAACGGCCTGCCCGATGCGATGTTCGTGATCGACGTTGGCTATCAGAAAGGCGCCATTACCGAAGCCAACAAACTCGGCATTCCGGTGATTGGGGTCGTTGACACCAACCATTCGCCTGAAGGTATAGATTACGTGATTCCCGGAAACGACGATTCCAGCCGCGCGATTCGCCTCTATGCGCGCGGAGTCGCGGACGCCATTCTTGAAGGCCGCAGCGACAGCCTCAAGGAAATCGTAAAAAGCGGCGATGAATTCGTCGAGGTTGAAGAGGGCGAGGAGTCCGACGCTTAGCGAGGATCTTTCCCATGCAAGGGGCGTGAGCCCCTTTTTTTTAATCAATGGAGCAAGTAATGGCGGATATTACGGCAGGCATGGTACGGGAGTTGCGCGAGAAAACCGACGCCCCGATGATGGAATGCAAGAAAGCCCTGACCGAGGCGAGCGGCGATGCGGGAAAAGCCGAGGAAATTCTGCGTATCAAGCTCGGCAGCAGGGCAACGAAAGCCGCTTCGCGCGTTACCGCTGAAGGCATTGTGGCCGCGCATATTTCCGGCGACGGGCGTCTCGGGGCGATGGTCGAAATCAGAAGCCCCATCCCCAGCGCGGCCAGGAGAAAAG
>CAKKQX010000181.1:0-4730 GCA_919902235.1 Burkholderiales bacterium | reverse complement strand
CGATATGGTCAAAGCGGAAGAGATTCTGCGCGTTAGACTCGGCAACAAGGCAAGCAAGGCGGCCTCGCGCATTGCGGCGGAGGGCGTGGTCGCAGCGCATATATCGGCGGATGGCAAACTGGGCGCCATTATCGAAGTCAATTGTGAAACCGATTTTGTCGCGAAGAACGAGGATTTTCTGGCCTTTGCCAGCCTGCTCGCCGGGCAGGTTGCCGTTGCGCATCCCGCCGACGTTGCGGCGCTGTCTGCGATCATGCCGGATGGCGTTTCCGTCGAAGAAAAACGCAAAGCGCTCATCGGTAAAATCGGGGAGAATGTGGCGATACGTCGCTTCGCCCGCGTGGCGGCCACCGGCAAACTGGCGAGCTATATTCACGGCGGGGCCAAGATTGGCGTGCTGGTTGATGTTACTGGAGGCGATGACGCACTGTCCAAGGATCTGGCGATGCACATTGCTGCGAACAAGCCGAAGGCGCTGGACGCTTCCGGGGTGCCGACGGAGGCCGTTGAAACCGAGCGCCGTGTGGCAGCCGAAAAGGCAGCCGAGGACACGGCAAAATCCGGCAAGGCAATCCCGCCCGAGATCATGGCCAAACGCGTCGAGGGCTCGGTACAGAAGTTTCTTAAAGAGGTGACACTGCTGGGTCAGCCCTTTGTCAAAAATGACAAGCAGACCGTAGAACAGTTGCTGAAATCCAGGAATGCCACAGTCAACGGCTTTGCGCTGTATGTGGTAGGCGAGGGCATGGAAAAAAAGAAAGGCGACTTTGCCGCGGAAGTCATGGCGCAGATCGGTCTTGCGAAAAACAAGGCTGACGAAAAAACGCCGCAGCA
The DNA here is from genome assembly GCA_919902235.1 of Burkholderiales bacterium. Taxonomy (GTDB): domain Bacteria; phylum Pseudomonadota; class Gammaproteobacteria; order Burkholderiales; family SG8-41; genus CAKKQX01. The sequence goes on along the minus strand of CAKKQX010000181.1, from coordinate 3,896 downwards.
CATTTAAACATGAGCAAAACTCCCGCATACCGGCGCATTTTGCTCAAACTCAGCGGTGAAGCGCTGATGGGCGAAAGCAGCTACGGAATCGACAGTGATATCATCGATCGCATTGTCGGTGAAGTTGCCGAAGTCGTTCATCTCGGCGTTGAAGTGGCGGTGGTGATCGGCGGCGGCAATATTTTCCGCGGCATTGCTCCCGCCGCGGCGCATATGGACCGGGCTACTGCCGATTACATGGGTATGCTGGCGACGGTCATGAATGCGCTGGCGCTACAGGATGCGATGCGCCGTGTCAAACTGGTCAGCCGTGTGCAATCGGCGCTCAACATAGAACAGGTGGTCGAACCCTATATTCGCGGCAAGGCCATGCGCTATCTGGAAGAGGGGAAAGTGGTGATTTTTGCCGCCGGCACCGGCAATCCTTTTTTCACGACCGACACCGCGGCTGCCCTGCGCGGAATGGAGATGAACGTCGAACTTGTATTGAAGGCGACCAAGGTGGACGGCGTCTATACCGACGATCCCAAGACGCACCCGGATGCGATGCGCTACAAACGCCTGACTTTCGACGAGGCGATCATAAAGAACCTGAAGGTGATGGACGCCACGGCGCTCACGCTGTGTCGGGATCAGAAACTGCCGATCAATGTATTCAGCATCTTCAAACCTGCGGCGCTCAAGCGCGTCGTGTTTGGCGAAGATGAAGGCACAATGGTGCATGTTTAGTCCTGGATGGAGGTGGCCATGATTGCCGATGTAAAAAAAACTACGGAACAAAAAATGGGAAAAACGCTGGAGACGCTCAAAAACGACCTTGGGAAGATCCGCACCGGCCGCGCCCATACCGGGATTCTCGACCATGTCATGGTGGATTATTACGGAACGCCGACACCGATCCCGCAAGTGGCCAACGTAACTCTGATCGACGCCCGCAACATTGGCGTCACGCCCTGGGACAAGAAGATGGCAAGCGTCATCGAGAAGGCGATTCGCGATTCGGATCTCGGTCTCAACCCGGCGACACAGGGCGAATTGGTGCGGGTGCCGATGCCGGCGCTAACCGAGGAACGCCGGAAGGATCTGATCAAAGTGGTGCGGACCGAAGGCGAGAACGCACGCGTGGCAGTGCGTAACGTACGGCGCGATGCCAATAATCAGCTGAAGGATCTGCTCAAGCAAAAAAAAGTGGCTGAGGACGAGGAACGCCGCGCCCAGGATGATGTGCAGAAATTGACCGATCGCCATATCGCCGAGATCGACAAGATGCTGCAAACCAAAGAAGCCGAATTGATGGCGGTTTGAGCGGTCTTGGACAAAAGTTCAACCATCGACATACCAGTAACAGGGCAGGTGCCGCGGCACGTCGCTGTCATCATGGATGGCAACGGGCGGTGGGCAAAGCAGCGTTTCCTGCCGCGTATTGCAGGGCATAAACGCGGGGCCGAGGCGGTTCGTAATATCGTGCGCGCCTGCGGCGAGCGCGGCGTTGAATATCTGACTCTGTTCGCTTTCAGCAGCGAGAACTGGAGGCGTCCTGCTGACGAGGTGTCCTTCCTGATGCAATTGTTCGTGATTGCATTGCAGCAGGAAGTAAGCAAACTCCATGAGAACGGAGTGCGCTTCAAGGTTATCGGGGACCTCTCGCGTTTCGAATCCGAACTGGTACGCCTCATCCACGATGCCGAGCATCTCACGCGCGACAATCGCCGCCTGACTCTTACCGTAGCGGCGAATTATGGCGGTCGCTGGGATATCCTGCAGGCGGCAAACCGCATGCTCAGGGAAAAGCCCGAATTGGCTGCCGGCTTTAGTGAAACCGACCTGATGCCGTATCTGTCGCTGAATTACGCCCCTGAGCCCGATCTTTTCATCCGCACCGGCGGCGAGCAGCGTATAAGCAACTTCGTGCTGTGGCAGCTTGCTTACACGGAACTCTATTTCACCGATTTGTTGTGGCCCGACTTTGACACCTCCGCGCTAGACCGCGCGATCGCTTCTTACCAGCAACGCGAGCGCCGTTTCGGGCGCACCAGCGAACAACTTGCGCAGCCTGCCCTCAATATCACGCGCCGCCTCACCGGATAAAGCGCGATTGCGCAATATCCCTATGCTAACTGCGCGCGTTGTCACAGCTGCCGTCATATTGCCGGTGTTTGTCGGCTCGTTGCTGTGGCTCCCCAACGGATACTGGGCTGTTTTCCTGCTGCCGATGTTGCTGGCCGGGGCCTGGGAGTGGGCAGCGCTCGTCGGATATCAACGCCGTGGCCGCTGGCTGTTTTCGGGCTGCGTACTGCTGTCATCGCTTGGGATGATGTATTTATCATCGGGCATTGATCGTGCGGCAGCAGGACATCTGCCGGTTGTTGTCATTTCATACTGGATCGCTGCCGTGTTCTGGCTGGCGCTGGTCCCGCTATGGTTGCTGCGTGGCTGGCGATTGTCTAATCCGCTGGCAATGGCAGTGGCGGGCTGGATCGTGCTGGTGCCCTCTTGGCTGGCCATGGCGCGGCTGCAAGAGCAGCCCTTGCAATTGTTGATACTGCTCGGCATTGTGTGGATTGCCGATAGTGCTGCTTATCTGACCGGGAAAAAGCTGGGGCGGCATAAACTCGCGCCAGTCATCAGTCCGGGTAAAACCTGGGAGGGCGTGGCGGGCGCAGTATTTGGCGTGGCCGTATATTATGCTGTGTTGCTGAGCGTCTTCACCCATGTTGTCGGGATGGGAAAGGCAGCGGGAATGGCGACGTTTGCCGTCCTTACCATCGCGAGCATTGAGGGCGATTTGTTCGAGTCGTGCATCAAGCGCCAGGCAGGCGTAAAAGACAGCGGCAATCTGCTGCCGGGGCACGGCGGCGTGCTGGACCGGATCGATGGACTGACTGCCAGCATGCCACTGGCAGCGTTAATCTTGCAATATGCGGCATAAGGCAGCACCGATATGCAGAACCTGACGATACTCGGCTCCACTGGCAGCGTTGGCGTGAATACGCTGGATGTGGTGGCGCTGCATCCGGAAAAATTCCGCGTGGTGGCGCTGACCGCGCGTCACCAGGTCGACATGCTGTTCGCGCAATGCCTGAAATTCAGGCCGCAATATGCCGTAATGCTGGAGCCGCAGGCTGCAGAGCAGCTCCAACAAAAAATCAGGAAATCCGGCCTGGAATGCGAGGTTCTGTGCGGCGTCGAAGCTTTGGAGGAAGTGGCCAGCTTGCCTGCAGTCGATACGGTCATGGCGGCAATCGTCGGCATCGCCGGGTTGCGGCCGACGCTCGCAGCGGCGCGCACAGGCAAGAAGATATTGCTTGCCAACAAGGAATCTCTCGTTACCGCCGGAACCATTTTCATGGACGCGGTGCGTGCCAATGGCGCGACATTGCTGCCAATAGACAGCGAGCATAACGCGATATTCCAGGCGCTGCCGCACAATTATGCCGGGGACCTCCGTTCTTGCGGCGTGCGGCGGATTCTGCTGACAGCTTCGGGCGGACCGTTCCGCGCAACACCGTTACGTTTGCTTGAAAGCGTTACGCCGGAGCAGGCCTGCGCACACCCCAATTGGGTGATGGGAAGAAAAATATCGGTCGACTCTGCGACCATGATGAACAAAGGGCTGGAAGTGATAGAGGCGCATTGGCTGTTCAATGCCAACGCAACCCAGATAGAAGTCGTGATTCACCCGGAAAGCGTGATCCATTCCCTGGTCGAGTACGTCGATGGGTCGGTGATAGCCCAGATGGGCAACCCCGATATGCGCACACCCATAGCCGGCGCGCTGGGCTATCCTGGGCGCATAGAAGCGGGAGTCGAGTTTCTTGAACTTGCCGCCATCGGCGCATTGCATTTCGAGCGCCCGGATGAGGCGGCGCTTGTGCCGCGGTTCAATAGTGCGGGCG